>JBQTIW010000284.1:0-3656 GCA_052387735.1 Gemmatimonadaceae bacterium | reverse complement strand
GGGCGGCGTTGGCGTGGGCGCAACCGCGCGCGGTATGGATCGAGCGGGTGCTCCTGGCGCAACGGCAATACGAGGCGGGGCGACGACGACATATCGCAGCCGCTCCTCCGTGAACGGCCGGGTCGATGGCTCGCTGGGGGGGCCGGAAAATGCCCGCTGGAACTGCAAGACCTGCCACAGACCGAGCAGCAGCACGACATGAAGCCCGATCGACGTAGCGGTCGCGCGGGCTCGTCGGGGTGGCACCCCGCGGTCCGGTTGGAATGTGCCGCGCGCTCGCAGTGTCAGCATTCAACCTCGTCAGTACGCGTAGATGACACCCGCAGCCGGATCGGCCCTATCTGCGGCACGGCGTTCAAATTCGACGCAGGGATCGGGCCTGGCCCGTGTAGGCCCTGCGCCGAACTCGTGTCATCTGACCCTGTACCCCTCCACGGGGTTGCCCTTCCCTCAAAACGCGCGGGAAACCGGTCATGTTGGCGTGCGCGACACTACGGGATTTCGCAGCCGGCTCATCCCTACAACGTCAACCTCCACGACGTCCCCAGAAGATAGCCGCCCGATGCCCGCCGGCGTGCCTGTGGCCACGAGGTCGCCCGGCTCGAGGGTCATGACGTGAGAGAGGAACGACAGGCAGAACGGGATCGAGAAGATCATCTGCGACGACCTACCCCGCTGGCGCTCGGCGCCGTTCACCGAGGTCACCACCTCGATCGCATCGAGGTCCACGTCGCCGAAGTACGGGTCTCCCACCGCACAGAACGTGTCGAAGCCCTTGGCTCGGGTCCACTGCGAGTCCTTTCGTTGAAGATCGCGCGCTGTGACGTCGTTCACGGCCACGATCGCACGGATCGCCTTCCGGGCGTCATCCTCGCTCGCCTGTGAGAGTCTGGCTCCCACGATGAGGCCGATCTCTCCTTCGTGTTCCACCTGTTGTGATTGCGACGGCAGCAGGATGCTGTCCCCATCGCCGATCAGCGCCGACGGAGGCTTGAGGAAGAACAGGGGCTCCGTGTCGGGCACCGGATTGCCCAGCTCCTTGGCGTGGTCGGCATAGTTGCGACCGATGCAGACAATCTTTGACGGACGGGGGATGAGGGGCATGGGAGGCGCGTGAGACGGGAGCGAGAGACGGAGACCGCAGACCGCAGACCGCTAACGATAGAACCGGCGGATGGCGGAGACCACTTCCTTCGTTGGTGCGATGATGCGGTGGGCGGGAGGGAGCCCATTCAGGAGGTCGTCGCCGTACCGTTTCGAAGCGACGCGTGGATCCATGAGGAGCACGACGCCCCGATCCTCGCGAGTGCGAATCAGGCGGCCGAATCCCTGCTTCAGACGAAGGGCGGCATGCGGGATCATGTACTCCTGGAACGCATCACCTCCCCGCGCCTCGATCGCCTCGCAATGCGCGGCGGTGAGCGGTTCGGTGGGCACGCGGAACGGAAGCTTGGCGAGGAGGAGCCCGCGGAGGGCATCACCGGGGACGTCGACTCCTTCCCAGAAGGAGGCGGTGCCTAACAACACGGCGTTCCGCGCGTCGCGAAATCGCCGCAGCAGCGCGTCGCGGGAATCCTCCCCGTGGACGAGGAAGGGGAGGCGACGATCGAAGCCGCGCTCGCGAAGGACGCGAGCGACTTCGCGCACGTCCCGGTGGCTGGTGAACAGGACGAACAGCCCGCCCGAGGACGCCTGCGCCAGCATCTCCACCGCATCCACCACGGCGCCCAGATGGGCCGCACCGTCCACGTTAGGCGCGGGGATGTCGATGGGGACTGCCAGCAGCGCCTGCGATCGATAGTCGAAGGGAGAGGCATGGGCGGCGGCCTCCGGCTCCACGTCGCTCTCGGTGAGGCCAAGGCGCTTCTTCATGAAGTCGAACCGGCCTTCCGTCGCCAGGGTGGCGCTGGTCACGATCGTCGTGTCCACGCGGCGAAAGAGGTCGTCGCGCAGGATCGGAGCGAGGTCGAGCGGGACCGAGGTCGCGACCACGTTGCGTTCCTTACCTCGGACTTCGAGCCACCGGACCGTCTTCGCCTTGCCCGACGGACGCAGCGCCTGACGCAGCGCATCGCCCGCGAGATCGAGCCGCCGCGCGACGCCGCGAAGCTCGCCTAACAAGGCGGCATTGACGTCGAGGAGCCGCTCATCCGATTCCATCCGCTCACGAATCAGGCGCAGATTGTCGCTCATCAGAGTGAGCTCACGCAGCAGGTCTTCGAGCGCGGCGTCCAGGCCGACTTTCCAGACGGGGTGGTCGTCGAACGCGCTCGTCAGGCGCAGGACCGGTCCCCCTGCCTCGTCGAGCACGCCGTCGAGCAGGTCGAACACCAGGCCTCCCTTCTCGCGTGCCGCGAGCGTGGATGGCAGCAGCTTCGCGTGCACGAGGTCGAGGCTTGCAACGCTCAGCAGGTCTTTGCGCGTCCCCAGGCGCTGGGCCAGCGTCGGTAACAGCCCGCGCCCGCGCCGCTCGAGGCGTGCAAAGAGCCGTTGGACTCCGCGCGACGTCACGGACGCTCCAAGGTGCTGGGCGGCCGCGTCCTCGAGATGATGTCCCTCGTCGACGACGAGCCGGGTGAAGGGGGGGAGCACCGCAGCCTCCTCCCAGTTCTGCGACGAACGTCTGACGGCGAGATCCGCGAGCAGGAGATGATGATTGACCACGACCACATCCGCCTGCGCGGCTTTGCGCCTGGCGGCGAAGACGAAGCACTTCTCGAAATGCGGGCAACGCAGTCGCAGACAGAGATCCGGTTCGGCGGCGACCTCGTCCCACACCTCACCGCGCGGTGCGGCGACAAGATCGCTGAGCGAGCCATCGGTCGTGCTCTCTGCCCAGGCGGACACGGCGTCGAGATCGCTGCTCATCCCGTCTTCGAACAGCGTCGCCCCGGCACCACGTGCCTGCTCGAGCCGCATCAGGCAGAGATAGTTTCGCCATCCCTTGAGCAAGGCGAACCGCACGGGCTGATCGTCAAGCGCGCTCGCCAGGAAGGGCAGATCCTTTCCCACCAGCTGCTCCTGGAGGTTGATCGTGTTCGTGGAGACGACGGTGCGCTCTCCATTGGCCGCGGCCCATCGCAAGGCGGGCACGAGGTAGCCTAACGACTTTCCGACTCCCGTCCCTGCCTCGAGCAGCCCGATCCCACCCGAGTTGTAGAGCTTCGCGATGGCGCGGGCGTAGGCGCGCTGCGTCGGCCGGTCCTCATAGCGCCCGTGCGCGGCGGCGATGGCGCCGCCCGGCCCCAGGGTGTCGTCGAGGGTCCCCAGCTCGATCGGCACAAACACGCGCTCCCGCGGCACCTCGACGACGACATAGAGCTCGTTTGCTTCATTGTTGGTAATTGCGAACCCGATGCCATCGTCGTGCATGCGCCCGGCGACGTCGAGATCCGGTCCCGACGGCTCGAGGTACCCCGACGGGTGGTTGTGCAGCAGCAGTTCACCGCGCTGCGCGAATCCCGGCAATGCGAGCACACTGCGCACGTCCCCACGCGCGACGACCCGCGCCGCGGTAATCGCACCCTGGTCGTCGACCTTGCAGACAAAGCACACTTCCCGACCCCCCGCGAGATGAATCGCGGTGCGGACTGCGGCGGCGGCAGGGGGGGAGAGGCGGGAGGGCAAAAAGAGACGGGAGACGGGAGACGGGAGAC
>JBQTIW010000283.1:0-9315 GCA_052387735.1 Gemmatimonadaceae bacterium | reverse complement strand
GGCCAGGCGACTCGAGGCCCTCAGCGAATGGCCCGTCGACTTCTCCACTACCTCCATCGGAGACGAGGCCGTCGCCCGTAGCCGGAGCCTGGGGGATGGCCAGATCCTCCTGATGGAGACCACCCGCTTCCATCCGGGCGAGGAGACGAACGACGAGGTACTGTCCCGGGCGTTTGCCGCGTTAGGCGACCTGTATGTGAACGACGCCTTCGGATCGGCGCATCGCGCCCACTCCTCCACGGTCGGTGTGACGGCGTTTCTGCGTCCAGCCCTCGCCGGCTTCCTGATGGACCGGGAGCTCGAGTACCTCGGCAAGGCGATCGCCGATCCCCAGCGGCCCTTTGTCGCCATCCGCGGTGGCGCCAAGGTCTCGGGAAAGATCGACGTGATCCAGGCGCTGCTCCCCAAGGTCGACGGACTCCTCATCGGCGGGGCGATGGCCTGCACCTTCTTCAAGGCGATGGGACTGCAGACGGGCACGTCGCTGGTCGAGGCAGATCGAGTGGAGCTCGCGTTACAGTTGGTCGAGCGCGCGGCCTTTCGTCTGACATTGCCACACGACGCCACCATCGCACCGTCGCTTGAAGCCAGCGCGCAAGCGCGCGTCGTGCGGCGCGATGCCATTCCTCCCGATCAGGCCATGTTCGACATCGGCACCGAAACCATGGCGTCCTATGCGCGAGCCATCGCCTCGGCGAAGACCGTACTCTGGAACGGGCCGATGGGCGTGTTCGAAACCAAGCCATTCGACGCCGGGACCAATGCCATCGCGAAAGCCATGGCCGAGGCCACGGGGCGTGGTGCGACCACGATCGTGGGCGGTGGCGATTCGGCCGCAGCGGTCGCGGACGCCGGCCTGGAGCGACAGATGAGCCATGTCTCGACCGGGGGCGGCGCCTCGCTGGAGTTCCTGGAAGGGAAGGTGCTCCCGGGCGTCGCCGCCCTCGACGATCGGTGACCCGAATGCAACGACCGATCTTCGCTGCAAACTGGAAAATGCATCACGGGCCGAGTGACGCGCGCGCCTTCATGCGCTCCTTCCTCGCCCACTACGCGAGGCGCCCCGACCGAAAAGTGGTGTTCTTCCCGCCGGCCGTGAGCATCACCGCGGTGCTCGACAGCCTCAGGGATCGGCAGGACATCCAGGTCGGCATCCAGAACATTCACTGGGAGGACAAGGGCGCCTTCACCGGTGAACACTCGGCGGCGATGGCGCGCGACGCGGGAGCCGACGTCGCCCTCGTTGGACACTCCGAACGGCGTCATGTCTTTGGCGAAACGAATGACCAGACCGCACGCAAAGTCGGCGCGGCCGTGCGCGCTGGGCTCGTCCCCATGCTCTGCGTGGGCGAGAAGCTCGAGGAGCGCGAGCGCGGCGAGACGGAGCTGGTGGTGTTGAGGCAATTGCGGGCTGGTATTTCAACGATCGACCCGCACGCGATCGCGAGCATGATGTTCGCATACGAGCCCGTGTGGGCCATCGGAACGGGGAAAACAGCAACGCCGGCAGACGCGTCCGCCATCCATCACGTCATCCGCCGAGAACTACAGGCGATTCTGGGTGAGAAGGCCAACGCCGTCCCCATTCTCTACGGCGGAAGCGTCAACCGAGGCAACGCGCCCTCTCTCCTTGGCGCCGCTGACGTCGATGGGCTGCTGGTGGGCGGAGCGTCACTCGATGCGGAGGGCTGGAGCGCTATCGTTCGGGCGTGATGGCAGCCTCGGCATGTTGTTACCCCTCTTGCACTTGACTGCCGGAACTGGCGATACTTAGCGGCTCCCCAGTGCCTTCGTTTTCGCCGGATTCACATGTACACATTTCTGCTCGTCATTCTCATCATCGTCAGCCTTGCGGTCATGACCGCGGTGCTGCTTCAGGCCGGCAAAGGCGGTGGTCTCGCCGCGTCGTTCGGTGGCGCCTCGACAGCCGCTGATTCACTCATCGGAAGCCGACAGGCGGGAAACCTCCTCACCAAAGTCTCCTGGTGGGGCGGGGGACTCTTCCTGTTCCTCGCGTTCATCCTCCAGTTGATGTCCACACGGACGACCGCGCCAAAGTCCGTGCTCGACCAGCCCTTTTCTTCCGCGCCTGCGGCACCGGTGCCGAAAGGCGCGACCCCAGTTCCGGTAACGCCGCTCAATCCGGCGGCCAAGACGCCGCCCGCCCAGACGCCACCGCCCAAGCAACCCTAACGCGGACCGTGAGCTCTCGCGATGCGATCAGAGGGTTCCTCCTCCTCGAGGATGGGACCCTTTTTCTCGGCCGGTTGAGCGCGGTGCTACCGCCGACTGTGGCCGAAGTCGTGTTCACCACGAACATGACCGGATATCAGGAAGTCTTCACCGACCCGTCGTATCGAGCGCAGATCGTTGTGATGACCACGCCGATGATCGGCAACTACGGCATCAACAGCGAAGATCCCGAGTCGGAGCGTCCGCAGGTCGCCGGGATCGTGGTGCGGGAGCTGTCGCGTGGCTATTCCAACTGGCGCGCGGACGGAGACCTTGGCGCCTGGTTAGGCACGGCGAACGTTCCAGTGCTTCACGACATCGACACGCGCCAATTGACCAAGCACCTGCGGTCGGCTGGTGTCATGCGCGGCGTGATCGCTGTCGGCTCCGAGGCGTCCGAGGAAGCGCGCGCCGCGCTTGAAGCCTGTCCGAGCATGGAGGGCCTCGATCTCGCGTCGGTGGTAACGACCCCCTCCGAATACCACTGGGGCCCGGCTGACGCCCGATACCACATCGTTGCCTATGACTACGGCATCAAGCGGAATATCCTCAGGCTCTTTGAGGACCACGGATGCCGAGTAACGGTGGTACCGTCTACGACCCCTCCACAGGAGGTCCTGGAGCGGAGCCCCGATGGGGTCTTCTTCTCCAACGGGCCGGGGGACCCGGCGGCCGTGAGTTACGCGCCAGACGCGATTCGCACAATCGCCGAGAGCGGCGTACCGGTGTTCGGCATCTGCCTGGGGCACCAGCTCATCGGTCTTACGTACGGCGGAGCGACGGTAAAGCTCCCCTACGGGCACCGGGGCGGAAACCACCCGGTAAAGGAACTGTCGACCGGCAGGGTGCTGATCACCTCGCAGAATCACGGGTTTGCCGTCCAGGGCAACGAGCAGGGGATTCCGGGGGCTCCGGAGCTCGAGGTTACCCATGTAAACCTCAACGACGGAACGGTCGAGGGACTCAAGCACCGGTCCCTGCCACTGTTCGCAGTCCAGTACCATCCGGAGGCCGCACCGGGGCCACATGACGCCCGGCCGCTGTTCAAACAGTTCATGAATGCGGTTCGTGGAGAGGTAACCCGAAGTGCCCCAAACGCTTGACACACAATAGGTAAGGGTCTATGTTCGACCCCACAAACGGGCGTCTGGAGTGCCCCATTTGAGGCTTCGAAATGACCAAGGCCGACCTCGTCGAGCACGTCACTCAGCAGATTTCGCGGACCGCCGGGCCGCTCATCTCGAAGAAGGACTGCGCTCGCGTCGTCGACGCGTTCCTCGATGCCATCAAAGAAGCGCTCCAGGAGCAGCGCAATATCGAAGTGCGAGGCTTCGGCACCTTCAAGATTCGTCACCGCAAGACGCGGATGGCGCGGAATCCGCGAACGGGCAGTCCAGTTGAGGTGTCTGCCCGACCGGTTCCGGTGTTCAAGCCCAGCAAGGAGTTGCGGGCGATGGTTGCCGACCTCGAACCGCTTCCTGAAGGCGAGAGCGCTGACCACGACGACTGACGCCAGACCGAATCGATCGCCCCGGCGTGAGCGCTGGGGCGATTTTCTTTCCAGTGGCTCGGAACCGTTGCCGGAGGCGAGAGTTTCTCAGATATGAATGTGCGCGTGTTGCTCTTTGCTTCTTACGCCGACGCGCTTGGTGCAGACGCGCTCCAAGTCGATGTCCCGGAGCCTGTTCGCGTGCGTGACGTGCTCTCCGTCATCCAGAACCGGGCGGCACATGCGGTGCCGCCAGCTCCCCTGGTTGCCGTGAACGCCGAGTACGCCGACATGGACCGAGTGCTGAGTCCGAACGACGAGGTCGCCATCATTCCTCCTGTGGCGGGGGGCTAGCCACCGTGCGCGCTGATCTCGTCGAGCAACCAATCGATGTGGCAGCACTCGTCGCTGAGGTAGCGTCGGTGGAAAGCGGTGCGACAACGGTGTTTGTCGGGACCGTACGCGACGTCAACGACGGCCGACCGGTGACCGGCGTCGACTATTCCGCGTATGCAGCGATGGCCTCGGCCGAACTGACGCGGATCGTAGCCGAAGCCGTGGCGCGCTTTGGCACCGAGCGGGTGGCCGTGGAGCATCGACTCGGCGCGCTCACCCTGGGCGACGTGAGTGTGGGGATCGCGGTGTCGCATCCGCGGCGCGCTCAGTCGATGGACGCTGCGCGGTACGTCATCGAAGAGATCAAGAAGCGGGTACCCATCTGGAAGCGCGAACACTATGCTGACGGTACGCGCGAATGGGTGGATCCCTCGCGCGCACCGCACCCCGTTACGACGCAGATTCCGTAGATGACCCCCGCGCCCGCGCTCCGGGACCAGTACGGTCGAAGCATCGAGTATCTGCGGATCTCGATCACGGATCGCTGCAACTTCCGGTGCCAGTACTGCATGCCGGTGGAGGGGCTGCAGTGGTTGCCGAAGAAGGACATCCTATCCTACGAGGAGATCGTCGCCATCGTCAGCCAGCTGGCGCCGTTAGGCCTCCGGCGGCTGCGGATCACCGGAGGTGAGCCGACCATCCGACCCGACCTGCCCGCGCTGATCCGGCAGCTCAAGTCCGTTCCAGACATCGAAGACATCGCGCTCTCGACGAATGGGGTGAGGCTTCCTGAGCTGTCCGCGAGCCTCAGCGAGGCGGGGCTCGACCGAGTGAACATGAGCGCCGACTCGCTCCGCGCGGATCGGATCATGGCGATCGCGCGCCGGAATCTCGCGTTCGATCCGGTGGTCTCTCTCCTCGCCGCGGAACGGGCAGGGCTTGGCCCGCTCAAGATCAACGTGGTGGTGATGCGCGGCGTGAATGACGATGAGATCGGAGATTTTGCGAGGCTCACGCTCGATCACCCCTGGCATGTGCGGTTCATCGAGCTCATGCCGGTGGGCGATATGCGCGAGCTGACCTGGGAGCATGTCGTTCCGAGTCCGGAGGTGCTCGATCGGGTCGCCTCGATCGGCGCGCTCGAAGCCGTGCAGGGTCCCAAGGGGAACGGACCGGCCAAATACTACCGTCTCGCGAATGCGGCGGGCACGGTCGGAGTGATCACTCCCATGTCGCACACGTACTGCGGCTCGTGCAATCGCGTGCGCCTAACGGCCGACGGACGCCTGCGGACGTGCCTCTATGGAGACCACGAGGTGAACCTTCGGGATCCCCTCCGAGCCGGCGACGCCCTGGACCCGCTGTTCCGTCAGGCGCTGGCCGACAAGCCCAAGGAACACAATCTCCTGCAGATGCAGGTCGGCGGGCTGCGCGCGCTGTCGCAGGTTGGAGGCTAGCAAGACCTCGGGTTGTCGTGCGGCGCTGCTTCGTGCGTGCACCGCACCGCGGGAAGCGCGAGAAGCAGTCCTGAGAAGCCCGAGAAGCCAGCGAAGGAGTTCTCGCGTCGCCGCGAGCCGCCGCCCTGATTACTTTGGGAGCATTCACCACGAACCTCCCACGCGCAAATGGTCAACAAAATCACGGTTGTTGGTGCCGGGAACGTCGGAGCCACCGCGGCCCAGCGTGTCGCCGAGAAGGAGCTTGCCAGGCAGGTGGTGCTGGTGGACATCGTCGAGGGAGTCCCGCAAGGCAAGGCCCTGGATCAGTGGCAGTCGGCGCCCATCGAGCTGTACGACTCGCGGGTCATCGGCACCAACGGCTACGACGAAACCGAGAACTCCGACATCGTGATCATCACCGCGGGGATTGCCCGCAAACCGGGAATGTCCCGGGATGACCTGATGAACACGAATGCGGGGATCGTGAAGACCGTGTCGGAACAGGTCGCTCGCACGTCGCCGCAGTCGATTGTCATCGTGGTGTCGAATCCGCTCGACGTGATGTGCTACGTCGCCAAGAAGGTCACCGGCTTCCCGCGCGAACGGGTGTTGGGCATGGCGGGGGTTCTCGATACCGCGCGCTATCGCGCCTTTCTCGCCGAGGCGCTGGACGTGTCGGTGCGCGACATCCAGGCAATGGTGTTAGGCGGTCACGGCGACACGATGGTGCCGCTGATCTCCTACACCAGCGTAAGTGGCATCCCGATCACACAGCTGCTGGAACGAGCCGCGCTGGACAGGATCGTGGACCGCACGCGCAACGGAGGCGCGGAGATCGTGGCGTTCCTCAAAACCGGCTCGGCGTACTACGCGCCTTCGGCCGGCGCAGTGCAGATGACCGAGGCCATCGTCAACGACCAGCGGCGCATCCTGCCGTGCGCGGCGTGGCTCGACGGCGAGTACGGCATGTCCGGACTCTTCCTTGGTGTGCCCTGCAAGCTCGGACGCAAAGGGCTGGAGAAGATCCTCGAGGTCGAGCTCACATCCGCCGAGCGTGTCGCGTTAGGCAAGAGCGCCGACGCCGTGCGCGAGCCGATGGCCAAGCTCAGCATCTAGCGACTGCCCGCTACGACCACGCACTGTTCTGGAGCATGGGTCCTTCGACACTTCCGGCGGCTGGCCTGACCCGGCCGTCGGTGGGGCGGGCGCGCCGATTCTGGGATTCAACGGTCGGCAAGAAGACGGTGATGGCCCTGACCGGCATGGCCGGCATCGGTTTTGTCGTCGTGCACATGGTGGGCAACCTGCAGATGTTCATGCCGAGCGGCGCGGCGCAGGCGATGCACGACTATGCCGTCGGTTTGCGTCAGCTCGGTCCGTTGCTCTGGATCGCGCGGATCGGCCTCCTCGTCGCCGTCGTACTGCACGTGACGGTGGCGCTGCAGCTGATCGGGCGCAACCGCGCGGCTCGGCCCGTCGCGTATGCGCGCCGTCAGTCACAGGTCTCCACGCTGGCTGCTCGGACGATGCGGGTTGGCGGCCTCCTGCTCTTCGCGTTCATCGTGTTTCACATCATGGACATGACGTTCGGGGTGTGGCATCCACAGTTTCTGCACCTCGATCCCTACAACAATCTCCGCCTCGGGTTCGAGCGCTGGTGGGCGGTGGCCTTCTATGTCGTCGCGGTCGTGTTCCTCGGCCTCCATCTCTACCACGGCGCATGGGCGTCGTGGCGGACAATCGGGGCAAGGCGTCCTGGAGATCGCCCCCTGCACCGCAGTGTCGCCGTGGCGCTGGCCGTGATCGTTACGTTAGGCATGGCCGCGATCCCGATTGCCGCCGCCATGGGCATGTTCAAGGAAGACGCGATCAGCGCGCCCACGCAGCGTGTCGCAGCGCCGGTCCCTCCGTCCATCCGGCCGTCCGGCCATCCATCCGGCACAGGGGTGGGCCGATGAACCTCGACGCACGGGTCCCCGCCGGGCCGATCGCACAGAAGTGGGACCGTCATCAGTTCGAAATGAAGCTGGTGAACCCGGCCAACAAGCGGAAACATCACGTCATCGTCGTGGGCTCCGGCCTCGCGGGCGCGTCGGCGGCGGCGACGATGGCCGAACTTGGCTACAACGTTTCCTGCTACTGCTTTCAGGACTCGCCCCGTCGCGCGCATTCGATCGCGGCCCAGGGCGGCATCAACGCGGCCAAGAACTACCAGAACGACGGCGACTCGATCTACCGGCTCTTCTACGATACGGTGAAGGGCGGAGACTTCCGAGCCCGCGAAGCGAACGTGTATCGCCTGGCACAGATCTCGGTCAACATCATCGACCAGTGCGTGGCCCAGGGGGTGCCGTTTGCGCGCGAGTACGGGGGCCTGCTCGCCAACCGATCGTTCGGCGGCGCACAGGTGTCGCGGACGTTCTACGCCCGCGGCCAGACCGGGCAGCAGCTGCTGTTAGGCGCGTACCAGGCGCTGGAAAAGGAGATCGCCCGGGGCGGCGTCAAGATGTACTCGCGCTGCGAGATGCTCGACCTGATCCTGGTCAGCGGCCGGGCGCGTGGCATCGTCACCCGCGACCTCGTGACAGGGAAGATCGAGTCGCACGTGGCCGACGCCGTGATCCTCGCGACCGGCGGCTACGGGAACGTCTTCTACCTCTCCACCAACGCCAAGGGGTGCAACACCACCGCGATCTGGCGCGCGCATCGGAAAGGGGCGCTCTTTGGCAACCCGTGCTACACGCAGATTCACCCGACGTGCATCCCGCAGAGCGGGGAGTACCAGTCCAAGCTCACGCTCATGTCCGAGTCGCTGCGGAACGACGGGCGAGTCTGGGTGCCGAAGGCGCGCGGCGACCAGCGGCCGCCGGACCAGATCCCCGACGCCGAGCGTGACTACTATCTGGAACGCAAGTATCCGTCCTTCGGCAATCTCTCGCCGCGCGACATCGCGTCGCGCGCAGCCAAGGAAGCCTGCGATGATGGTCGTGGCGTGGGGCCCGGCGGCCTGGGAGTGTATCTCGACTTCCGCGACGCCATTCAGCGGTTAGGCCGGGACAGGATCGAGGAGCGCTACGGTAACCTGTTCGAGATGTACCAGCGCATCACGGATGAAGACCCGTACGTCGTCCCGATGCGCATCTACCCGGCCGTCCACTACACCATGGGTGGGCTCTGGGTGGACTACAACCTGATGAGCAGCATCCCGGGGCTACACGTGTTGGGGGAGGCGAACTTCTCCGACCACGGGGCCAATCGACTCGGCGCCAGTGCCCTCATGCAGGGCCTCGCCGACGGCTACTTCATCATTCCATATACGATCGGCCACTATCTGGCGAGCACGAAACTCGAGCCCGTCGGCGCCACTCACCCCGACGTGATCGGCGCCGTGCGCCAGGTCGAGGAGCGGACGAAGCGCTTGTTAGGCATCGGCGGCAGGCGCACGCCGCAGTCCTTTCATCGGGAGCTCGGCCGCCTCATGAGGGACAAGTGCGGCATGGCCCGAGATGCCGTGGGACTGCGGGAGGCCCTGCAGCAGATTCCGGCGTTGCGCCAGGAATTCTGGGAGAACCTGAACGTGCCCGGTGTCGGCGCCGAGCTCAATCAGTCCCTCGAGCACGCGGGACGCGTGGCCGACTTCCTCGAGCTGGCCGAGCTGATGTGCACCGACGCGTTGCACCGGGAAGAGTCGTGTGGCGGGCACTTCCGCACGGAACACCAGACGGACGACGGCGAGGCCAGACGGAACGACGATGCATTCACCTACGTCGCGGCGTGGGGGTACGGCGGCGACGGGAAGGCACCCGTGCTTCACAAGGA
>JBQTIW010000282.1:0-15566 GCA_052387735.1 Gemmatimonadaceae bacterium | reverse complement strand
CAACATCACGCTCCTGTTTGCCATCAGCGCGCACGATCGCGTCATCGTGTCCTATCTCGGGGGACTCGAGGCGCGTGCCGCCGCTGGTCACCCCATCGACCGCAACGCCTCGGTGGCGTCGTTTTTCGTGAGTCGCGTCGACTCCGAGATCGACAAGCGACTCGACCGTGCGGCCGCAACGGACGGTGACGTTGCCACGCTCAAGGGGCGCGCGGCGATCGCCAATGCCAGGCTCGCATACCGACTGTTCACGCAGCGCTTTTCGGGCCCGCGATGGGATCGGCTTCGCGCGCTCGGGGCGCGGGTGCAGCGTCCGCTGTGGGCGAGCACGAGCACAAAAAACCCGGCGTATCGCGACGTCCTCTACGTTGAAGCACTCATCGGACCACACACCGTCAACACGATGCCTCCGGCCACGGTGGACGCATTCCGCGACCATGGAGTGGTCGAACGTACCGTCGACCAGGGATGGGAGGACGCCGACCGGCTCTTCGCAACGCTGGCGTCGAGGGGGATCGCGATGGACGACGTCACCGATCAGCTTCTCACCGAAGGGTTGGCGTCCTTTCAGCGGTCATGCGACTCGCTGGTCACCGGTCTCGAACGCAAGGTCGTATCGTTAGGTGCGCGCCTGACTCGGGTCTCGGTCTAGCCACCATCCCCGTCCCCGCTTTCCCCGCTCTCGGCAACCGCTTGTCCTCTCACATCCCGCGCACCAAGGTCGTGTGCACGCTGGGCCCCTCGACCTCGACCCCCGATGCGATCGGGGGCCTGCTGGATGCGGGCCTCGATGTCGCCCGCATCAACTTTTCGCACGGCACGCATGACCAGCATGCGGAGCGGATCCGCATCGTGCGCGAACAGGCGTCGCTGCGCGGCCGTCCCGTCGCGGTCCTCGGGGACCTGCAGGGGCCTCGCATCCGCATCGGCAACCTTACCACGCCGATCATCGTGGACCCGGGGCAGGACCTCATCCTCTGTCATGAAGACAGTTGCGCCGGCGCCGAGATTCCGGTCACCTACGACGCCCTCGCCACCGATGTGCATATCGGCGATCGCATCCTCGTGGACGACGGACTCATCGAGCTCGTCGTGATGAACATCCGGGGACCCCGCGTGCACGTGCGTGTGGTCTACGGCGGCCCGATCAAGAGTCACAAAGGACTGAATCTCCCGGGCGTTGCGGTCTCGGCGCCTTCGATCACGGAGAAGGACAGAGCCGACATCGAGTTCGCCATTGCCCACAAGGTCGACTATCTCGCGTTGAGCTTCGTGCGCCGGGCAGAAGACATCGGCGGCCTCCGGGCCGTCCTGCCGAAGGGCATTCTGATCGTGGCGAAGATCGAGAAGGACACGGCGCTGGCGCACATCGAGAGCATTCTCAGGGCGACCGACGCGGTCATGGTTGCCCGCGGTGACCTGGGGGTGGAGCTGCCCTTTGAGGAAGTACCACTCGTTCAGAAGCGCATCATCCGTCTCGCCAACGTGATGGGCAGGCCGGTGATCACGGCCACCCAGATGCTGGAGTCGATGATCCAGAATCCGCGTCCGACGCGAGCCGAAGCGAGCGATGTGGCCAACGCGATCCTGGACGGCACGGACGCCGTCATGTTGTCCGCCGAGACGGCATCGGGCGCCTACCCTAAGCTCGCTGTGCAGGCAATGCAGCGGATCATCATGGAGATCGAGCAGCATCCGCTGCCCAAGCGTGATGATCGGCGGCTCGCCGACGGCTCGGCGTCCACCGAAGAAACGATTGCGGCCGCGACCGCCACGGCCGTGCGGCTGCTGGGGGCGCCGCTGGTCATCGTCTTCACCAAGAGCGGGTTCAGCGCTCGCATCGTGGCCGCGCAGCGTCCCGGTGTCCCCATTCTCGCGCTGAGCGCCGTGGACCGGACGTACAACCAGCTCGCGCTGGTGTGGGGAGTGATTCCGGTTCATGTCGCGCACAGCGAGACGTACTCGGAGATGTACGTGAAAGCGCGGACGACATTGCTCGACCGCGGTCTGGCGCGTGAGGGCGATCGGGTCATCGTGACGGCGGGCGTGCCCTTCGACGTGGCGGGAACGACGAACCTGATGAAGGTGGAGACGGTCTGACGCGCGACTGAACCGCCACGATGCGCCCATCCATTCGAGACCATGCAGCGCGTCGGCTGTCGCCACCCACCATCCGGAGTGCTTCGCTGTCGGTCCCGGTACGGGTTTTCTTCGGTGGCGGGCGTTGCACCGCTCTCTGCCATCGACGGCATGAGCGGTGGGGCATCCGTGGTGCTCGCATGCCTGACGATTGCCGTCCGCTTCCTGCTCCCGTCGGGATGCGGCGGCGTCCGCATGTTCGATGGACTGACACAAGGGCCGCGTGCTGGGGTAGTTTGCGCCGTCTCCGCATACGGCGCCCGGCTGCACGTGAAGCTCACCTTCCTCGGAACCGGAACCAGCTTTGGCGTCCCACAGATTGGATGCCATTGCGCGGTATGCCGGTCACCGGATCCGCGCGATCGTCGAACCCGCTGCGGCGCTGTAGTCGAAACGGATCACGGGACGCGGCTGCTCATCGACACACCGCCGGAACTGCGTCTCCAGCTCGTCACGGCCGGGATTGACCGGGTCGACGCGGTGCTGTTCACCCATGACCACGCCGATCACATTCACGGTGTGGACGACATTCGCGCGTTCACCGTTCGGCGTGACGCGCCACTTCCCATGTACGGTCCCGCGGATACGCTGCAGCGGCTCGCGACGCGCTTCCCGTACATTTTCGACGATAGGATGCGTCCCCTCCCCGGTACGTCGAAACCGGAAGGGCTGGCGCTCCCGATCGCGGACGGAGAGGCGGTGAGCATCGGGGACGCGGAAGTCGAGCCGATCGCCGTCCCTCACGGCACGGTCACGGTGTTTGGCTATCGTCTGGGGCCCCTGGGCTACGTGACGGATGCGAAGTCCATTCCTGCGGGTGCGATGGACCGTCTGCGTGGCGTGAAGGTGCTCGTGCTCAACGCCCTGTTCCGCACCACGCACCCCACCCATCTCAGTCTCTCCGAGGCGATTCGCGTGGCGCAGGACGTCGGTGCCGAGCGCACGTATCTCACGCACCTGACGCACGAGAACTTCCATGCCAACCTCGAAGCCGAGCTGCCTCGGGGTATTGCCCCAGCTTTTGATGGTTTGGTTGTGCGTATCGAAGCCTGATCCCGATATTTCCCGTCCCACTACCTTCCGTCTCCCTTCCCGTCGTCGTGCTGACCCTCGACTACACGTTCATGCTCGCCGACGCCGTGCGCGGCGGGGTATCGCTGGCCGACTGGGCGGCGGCGGCCGAGCCGTTTGCCGGAGTGCACCGCCGCCTCGGTGAGCGACATCGCTCCGGTGAGTTGGGGTTCCTGGATCTCCCGAGCAACGGGGCGCTCCTGGGGCAGACCACGGAGTTCGCGAAGCGCGTGCGGGGCAGGTATCGCGACCTCGTGCTGTTAGGCATTGGCGGATCGGCGCTCGGCCCCGTCGCCCTTCGCAACGCGCTCCGGCCGCCGCAGTGGAATCAGCTCAGCGAGACGGCGCGCTTCCGCTGGCCGCGACTCCACGTCCTGGACAACGTGGACCCCGTGACCATCGATGCGGTGATGGCGCGCGTGTCGCTCGCCGATACGCTCTTCCTCGTGGTCTCGAAGTCAGGCGGGACCGCCGAGACCATGGCGCAATACCTCATCGTGCGTGGTCGATTGGAGGAGGCGGGCCTTCCCCTCGCCGCCCATCTCGTCTTCGTGACCGATCCGGCACAGGGAGCGTTGCGCCCAATCGCCACGACGGAGGGGATTCCCGCGCTGGACATCCCGCCTAACGTGGGGGGACGCTTCAGCGTGCTGTCGCCGGTGGGTCTCCTGCCGGCGGCCCTGATCGGCGTCGACGTCGCAGGGATCCTGGCGGGGGCTGGCGACATGACGCGGCGCTGCGAGTCCGACCAGGTTACGGCCAACCCCGCCGGTGCCTTCGCCGTGCTGCAATGGCTCGCGGACACGACGTGTAGAAAGCCCATCCACGTCCTCATGCCGTACGCGGATCCCTTGCGCGACATCGCCGCGTGGTTCGTGCAACTGTGGGCGGAGAGTCTGGGGAAGCAGCGCCCCGATGGCACCCACACCGGCCCGACCCCCGTCCCCGCGCTCGGCGCCACCGACCAGCACAGCCAGGTGCAACTGTTCATGGAGGGCCCGCTGGACAAGACCGTCACCTTTGTTTCGGTGCAGCAGCCGGCCGTGGACCTCACGATTCCGCATCTGCACGGGGGCGTGTCCGACCTTGCATACCTCGGGGGCCACTCGTTGTGGGAGCTGCTCAATATCGAACGCCGCGCCACCGCGGGCGCGCTCGCTGCCCGTGGTCGGCCGAGCGCCACCATCGAGATCGAGCGGATCGATGAATGGCACTTCGGCGCCATGTTGATGTTCTTCGAGCTCGCCACCGCGTATGCCGGGTCGCTATATGGGGTCAATGCGTTCGACCAGCCTGGTGTGGAGCTCGGGAAGCGGTTCACGTACGGCATCATGGGACGTCCAGGCTTCGAGGCGGCACGCGCCGAGTTCGACTCGCTGCCGCGGGCGTCGGGCGAGCGGCGGGTCTCCTAGTATTCTTCGGTGGCCTCGGGTGGGTCCGAGTCCGGACGAACTGCGAAAGCACGAGAAGCACGAGGGACGCGGGAAGCATGCGAAGCCCGAGTACGTCGAAGGCCTCCCGGGGCCCAAGGTGCCTCGGGTGCCGCCCGTGCTTCGCACCGTTCAGCTCCGACCCAACTCACTTTGCATCGTTACGACGCGCCCGGAGTCGTGTATAGCTTTCACGTGACGCGTTCCCCGCCATCGCTCGCACCCCACTCCCGAATGTCCAGCTCGATCCCTGCACATCCTCTATTCGAGACCGCGGTCACGCGCGTTGACTCCAAGGTCACCGTTCACGACGACAGCTGCCTGACGACGCACCGGATGGATGCCCTCGTCCGCGACGCCGTCTTCGGCGATGCCAGGGAGCGCGACTATGCACGCTGGTTGATCTGGGAGCTTGGCCAGGCGGTCGGTGTGCGCGCGGGATCGATCCATGAGCTCTACATCGCGCGCGGCCGCGGGGAGACCCACGGCTTCACCGTGCCGGCGATGAACATTCGCGGATCGTCGTACGACACGGCGCGCGCGATCTTCCGCGTGGCGAAACAACACGATGCAGGCGCGTTCATTCTGGAGATCGCGAGATCCGAGATCGCGTACACCGATCAGCGCCCGGCCGAATACGTGGCGGTCATGCTGGCGGCTGCGTTGCGCGAGGGATTCCGCGGTCCGGTGTTCATCCAGGGCGATCACTTTCAGGTGAACCACAAGAAGTTTGCAGCCGATCCGGTCTCCGAAGTCGACGCGGTGAAGAAGCTCGCGAACGAGGCGATCGAGGCGGGTTTCTACAACATCGACGTCGATACATCGACGCTCGTGGATCTCTCGAAGGCGACTCTGCCGGAACAGCAGCGGGTGAATTGCGAGCAGTGCGCCGACATCACGACCTACATTCGCGAGCGGGCGCCGGGGGGCGTGACCATTTCGGTGGGTGGAGAGATCGGCGAAGTGGGAACCGAAAACTCGACCGTTCCGGAGCTGCGTGCGTTCATGGAAGGCTACAACGCGGCGCTCTCGCGGGTTGCTCCCGGTGCGCCCGGCCTGTCCAAGATCTCGGTGCAGTCCGGCACGTCGCACGGGGGGGTGGTGCTGGCTGATGGCAGCATCGCCGACGTCCAGCTCGACCTCAACACGCTGCAGGAACTTTCCACCATCGCGCGCGAGGAATACGGGCTGGCCGGGGCGGTACAGCATGGTGCATCCACCCTGCCTGACGATGCGTTCCACAACTTCCCACGCACCGAGACCGCCGAGATTCACCTGGCGACGAACTTCCAGAACATGCTCTACGATCACCTGCCGCCGGCGCTGCGGGACGAGATCTATGGGTGGCTGCGGGAGAACGCGAAGGACGAACGCAAGGCGACGGACTCGGATGAGCAGTTCTTCTACAAGACCCGGAAGAAGGCGTTGGGGCCGTTCAAGAAGCAGCTCTGGTCGCTGCCGGACGCGACCAAGGAAGCGCTGGCGCGCGCGTACGACGCCAAGTTCGGCTTCCTGTTCACGCAGCTGGCGGTGACGGGCACGCGTACCATCGTGCGCCAGACGGTGAAGCCGCTCGCGATCCACCGGCCGATGCCGGGGACCCCCGGTGCCGTGGTGGTCGAGGCGGCCCCCGACGACGCCACGTTGAGCGACTAGACGCGATCGTCGGGCGGCGACGCGGGCTGCTCGACGCAAAACAATGCCGGTCACGCCCTCGTCTCCCGCCGCCCCGGCGACCAGCGTCGCGCTGGCCGAACGTGTCCGGGGCTGGATCGGACGTGCCCTGCTCGCGTTAGGCGACTATGCGCGACGCGTGTGGAACAGCAGCGGCGAGGACCGCATCTTCTTCCTCGCCGGCGGCATCGCCTTCAACCTGCTCCTGGCGGCAGCACCCTTCGTGCTCCTGCTGATCTCGGGCCTCACGTATGTCCTCCGCCTCTCGCCCGACGCGTCGGTATCCGAGGTCATCGCCCTGGTCGACCGCTTCCTGCCGCCCCACGCCGAGGTGGCCGAGTCGCCGCTGCACCGGCTGATCGGTGACCTCGTGTCCGCACGGGGCTCGTTAGGACTCTATGGCGCCCTGGTGTACCTCTGGGTCTCCACGCGCCTCTTCGGATCCCTGCGAACGGTGCTGGCCGACATCTTCGACATCGAGACCGACCGAGGCATCCTCTCCGGCAAATGGTTCGACGTCCGCATCACGGTCTATTCCACCATGCTCCTCGTGGTCTGGATTGCCTTGAGTCTGTACCTCGCCGTGGCCCGGTCGCGTGGACTCAACCTGCTGATGGCAGTCGGCCTTCGCGAAGACGTCATGGGGCGCGTGGAGTACGCCATTGGCCGACTGATCGCGTTCGTCTTCGTCGTCATGATCTTCTTTTTCCTGTACAGGTACCTCCCGAACCGCAAGATCCGCTGGCGACAAGCGCTGGTCGGCGCCCTCAGCTCCAGTGTGCTGCTCGAAGCGGCGCGCAACGTCTGGACGGCGTACACCCGGTCGTTCGATCCAGGTTCGGTCTATTCCGGCACCCTCTACGCCGTGGTCTCGGTGGTGTTCTGGGTCTACTACGCCGCGTTGATGTTCATTCTGGGCGGAGAGGTGGCCCAGGCCCACGAACTGCGGCGCGTTAGGCGCCTGCAACGGGCGCGATTTGACGCGTGACGGGATGGGTACCAGCCCATAGATTTGCCACGGCCGGTCGGCACCCGCTTCCTCGTTTCCCCGTTTGCCCCCTTTACCCGTTGCGCGTTCAACCCCCGTGATTGACATCCGCTCCGACACGGTCACCCGCCCCTCGGCCGCCATGCGCCGCGCCATCGCCGAGGCCGAAGTGGGGGATGACGTCCTGGATGGCGATCCCACGACCGGCCGCCTCGAGGCTCGCGTCGCCGAACTGCTGGGCAAGGAAAAAGGGCTGTTCTTTCCGAGCGGCACCATGGCCAATCAGGCGGCGATCTGGGCCCTCAGTGAGCCAGGGACCGAGATCTACGCCGACCTGAACTCCCACATCGTTGACCGGGAAATGGTCGCGGCGGCGGCGATCGCCGGTGTGCAGGTTCGAACGGTGACCGGTGAAGGACCAGTGATGGACGCCTCTTCGCTCGAGAAGACGTTCCGTCCCGCGTCGCCGTTCTCCCCGCGCGCATCGCTCGTGTGCCTGGAGAACACGCACAACAGTGCCGGTGGCCTGGTGACACCATTGGGCGGGATCCGGGCGATGCACGACGTGGCCAGATCCAGGGGGTGCAACGTGCATCTCGATGGCGCGCGCCTGTGGAACGCATCAGCGGCGACGGGGACAGCTCCACGAGAGTTCGCCAGGTTTGCGGATCTGGTGCTGGTCTCATTCTCCAAGGGTCTGGGCGCCCCCGCCGGCGCCGCGCTCGCGGGCGACGGGGACCTGATCGACCGGGCCAACGAACAGCGCAAGCGTCTGGGGGGCGTGATGCGGCAGAGCGGCATCCTGGGAGCGGCCGCGTTGTTCGGCCTCGAACACAATCTGGCGCGCCTGCTCGACGATCACGCCAATGCGGCTCGTTTCGCCGCAACGGTGGACCGCGCGATCGCGGCAACGGTGGTTCCCCCTGACAGCAATATCGTGATGATCGACCTCGCCCCCGGCCTCTCGGCGCACGACGTCGCCCGGCGCGCGAAGGAAGATGGCGTCCTCATCGCCGCGTGGACCCCGACCCGGGTCCGTGCCGTGATGCACCTCGACGTCAGTGAAGCCGACGCGGACCGCGCGGCTGAGGCTGTACTATCCGCGTTGGATGAGGCGTGGCGGGCGCAAGGAGATACATCGGAGTGGCCGACGCAGGTGGGTCGGTGAGTGGGTCGAGGGTTGTGGGAGCGATCGACTCCACCCACTACCCACTACCCACTCCCTACTCATAGCTTTCCTTCGCTCCAGGTCCCGAAGGGCGTTAGCGCGCCAACCCCGTGAGGACCCCGAAGGTAGCAGCGGTACGCGATGTCTCGCGTTGCTTCGTCAGACCTGGAGTATCGCGCGGGGAGTCGGGCGCCACACGGCGCAACGCCCCCCGCGCGATAGTTTTTTCAAGCCCTCGCGCGTGCAGACCGCACGATCCAATTTGCGGTCGAGGCGTCTGCGCACCCGCCTGTACCCGCTTCCCCGTTTCCCGCTTACCCGCTCGCCCTTTCGTGCTCGCTCTCGCCCGGAAGTATCGCCCCCGGAACTTCGCGACTGTCGCTGTCCAGTCGCATGTCTCGACCACGCTCAAGGGTGCGATCGCCCGTGGGCGTGTGGCGCACGGATACCTGCTGTGCGGCCCGCGCGGCGTCGGCAAGACGACGCTCGCCCGTGTGCTGGCGATGGCCCTGAATTGCGAGAACAAGCGGGATGACGGCGAGCCCTGCGGAGTGTGCGCCTCGTGCGAGCGGATCTGGAGTGGTGGAGCCAGCCTCGACGTCGTCGAGATCGATGCCGCCTCGAACCGCGGCGTCGATGATGCCCGCGAGCTGCGTGAACGGGCGATGTATGCACCGTCCGGTGATTCCCGATATAAAGTGTACATCGTCGACGAAGCGCACATGCTCACCCGCGAGGCGTGGAATGCGCTGCTCAAGATCCTAGAAGAGCCGCCCCCCCGCGTCGTGTTCGTGTTTGCGACCACGGAGCCGCAGAAGATCGCGCAGTTCGCGGCGCCCGTCCTGTCCCGGCTGCAACGGTTCGATTTCCGGCGGATCGGTCCGTCGGACATTCGTGCACGGCTCAGGGCAGTCCTCGGCGAGGAAGGCATCGCCGCGGAGGATGACGCCCTGGTGATGATCGCGCGTGCGGCCGACGGATCCATGCGCGACGCGCTGTCCCTCGCCGACCAGGTCCTCGCGTTAGGCGATGGGCACGTGACCGCCGACCGGGTGCGCGAGGCGCTCGGGCTCGTTGCCGAAGACGAGTACATCGGGCTGCTCGACCTGGTCATCGAGCGCCGCGCCGGCGACGTCTTCTCCACGGTCGGACGGCTGGTGGAGCAGGGGATCGACCTCGGACAATTCCTCACGGGCCTGAGTGATATCCTGCGGGCACAGTTGGCGATCTCGTTAGGTGCCACGGCGGTGGAGCTGAGCGACAACGCGCGTGTCGAGCTGCTCGCCCGCAAGGGAAAGGCTCCACCCGGCGACCTCCTGCGCATGCTGAACGGCGTTGCCGAGCTGGAGCCCAAGTTCCGCAAGAGCGCTCAGCAGCAAGTGCTGCTCGAGGCCCTGCTGGTGCGCTTCGCGCTGCTCGACCGGACGGTGGACCTCGAGGCCGTGCTCCGCGAAATGGGTGGCGCATCAGGTGGGGGCAGCGCCGTACGATCGCCGGCCCCGCCACCACTGCCGCGCGCCCCGGAACCAGAGCGCTCCGCATACCGGGGCGACGCGCCAAGCAGTCGTGAAACGCCCGCACGGGTCCAGCGTGTGGCCGAACCCACAGTACCACGGGCTACCGACAGCTCGGCCTCCGCGACTGCGTCACGACAAGCAGCATCCGGGGGCGTTGCCGTCGCGGAGCCGACGCTGAGCATGGCGTCGGGGCCATGGGAACAGCCGGCCCCAACCCCGACCCGACCGGTGCCCCTGGATCTCAATGCGATCGTCGACCGCTGGGATGACATCGTCGCCATCATTCGCCGCGAGCGACCGATGTTCGCCGCGCTGATGGAGCACGCGATCCCGACCGCCGTTACGGCAACGGGCGTATTGACGCTGCAGCTCGATCAGGCGGGCAACTACGGCGAAATCGCTGCCCGTCCCAAAGATCTCGCCACTGCCCTGACTCCCCTCATAGCGGGGCTCACTCGGCTGGTCATCATGGTCCCTGGGGGCCAGGCTGCCCCCGCGCCCGCCCGGTTGACCGCCGAGTCGGTCAAATCAGATACCTTGCAGTCGCTCCGGAAGAGAAGCCCACTGATCGCCGCAGCGATTGATGAGCTCGATCTCGAGCTGCTGTAGGACATCGGTCCGCTCACCCGCTCACCGCTTACGCGTCACGCGCTTGCCCTCATGGCTGACATCTTCAAGATCCTCCAGCAGGCGCAGCAGGTGCAAAGCCGCATGGAGCAGCTGCAGGAAGACCTCGCAAAGCTCACGGTCACGGGCACATCCGGCGGCGGGATGGTGACGGTCGAAGCCGACGGAAAGGGAAACGTAAAGACAGTGAAAATCGACCCGGCGGCGGTGAATCCCGGCGACGTCGAAATGCTCGAGGACCTCATCGTTGTGGCGATCTCCGAGGCTCAGAAGAAGGCGGCTGAGCATGCGAAGGAGGCCGCCCAGGCCGAAATGGGGAAGCTGACTGGTGGCCTCAACCTCCCTTTCAAGCTCCCATTCTAGGCTCTCGGCACGGATGGACGGATGGCTCTTGCGGCCCAGCGGCTCGTTCCGGCCTATACGTGTGCCCGTCCCATTCGTCGATCCGTCCACTCGCCCATCCGTCCCTTGAGCGCCATCGACGACCTGGCCAACGAGCTCGCGAAACTCCCCGGCATCGGGAAAAAGACCGCCCTGAGGCTCACCTACCATCTGCTCCGGCAACCCAGCGAGCGGAGCCGGAATCTGGCGCGTGCTCTCGAGGTCCTGACCGAGCGGGTCCACCCCTGTTCGCGGTGCTACAACCTCACCGAAGACGAGGAATGTGCGATCTGCCGTGACCCAAGACGTGACCGAACGGTCATTTGCGCCGTCGAAGAGGCGGCGGATATCGGCGCCATCGAGCGGACGGGGGAGTTTCGAGGTCTGTATCACGTTCTGGGGGGTCGTATCTCCCCCCTGGATGGGGTCGGTCCGGAGCATCTGACCGTTCGGGATCTCGAACGCCGAGTCGTTTCAGGTGGCGTGTCGGAAGTGATTGTTGCAACGAATCCGAGTGTGGAGGGGGAGGCAACGGCGCTGTACCTGCAGCAGTTGCTTGCGCCGCTCCACGTCCGGGTCAGTCGCATTGCTCGCGGGTTGCCGGTTGGCGGTGACCTGGAGTACGCCGACGGGGTCACCATCGCCCAGGCGCTGTCTGCCCGGCGCGACATGCGTTGAGTCCTGCTCCGTCGGTCCAGGAGCCTAACGAATCAGGTATGCAATACGGAGCTACCAGCTGGTCACTGACGGAAACAGATCACGCTGCCATTGGGCAGGTGCTGCAGCGCTTTCTGTTCGACAGCAACGCAAGGTGCGCGCTTGTCGTCGACAAGAGCGGCCAGCTGATCACGACCGCCGGGGACCGTCCGACCTTTGACGTCACCGCCTTTGCCACACTGACCGCCGCAGACTTTTCGGCGAACGACCAGCTGGCGCGTCTCATTGGCGAGCGCGATTTCAGCACCTTGTTCCATCAGGGCGACCGGGAATCGATGCTCCTGGCGGACGTGGCCCGGCGCGTGATCCTGGTGGTGCTGTTCGACAATCGCACCACGCTTGGCATGGTTCGTCTCAAGATGCGCAGCACTGTGGAGGAGCTCACGAAGCTCTTCGACAGCATGTTCTCGCGTTCCGACGCCAAACCGGCGGGGCAGCGCCAAGCGCTCCTCGGCGACGTGGATGACGAAATCGACCGTCTCTTCCAGTAACTTCTGGCGAGGAGGGGGCCGACGATGTCGATGATCAACTACGCGTCACGCGAGATCAACTGCAAGATCGTCTACTATGGGCCGGGATTGGGCGGGAAGACCACCAATCTCGAACACGTGTATCAGAAGGTGTCGCCGAACACCCGGGGCAAACTCATCTCGCTGGCGACCGAATCCGAGCGCACGCTCTTTTTCGACTTCCTTCCGGTTGATCTGGGCACCATCCGCGGGTTCAAGACACGATTTCATCTGTATACCGTGCCGGGTCAGGTGTACTACAACGCGAGCCGCAAGCTGATCCTGAAGGGGGTGGATGGCATCGTGTTCGTAGCCGATTCACAGGTCGACCGTCTGGAAGCGAACCTGGAATCGATGCAGAACCTGTACGACAACATGACGGAGTACGGGTATGATCTCACCCGGATGCCGTTCGTTATCCAGTACAACAAGCGCGACCTCCCAAACGCAGCTCCTCTCGGTGAGCTCCAGGCCTCCCTCAACCCGGGCTGGGAGATTAGCGAGCCTGCCCGTCAACGCACCACGCCGGACGTGTACCACGCGGGGACGTACCTCGTCGAGCAGATTGCCACAGGCGAGTGGGTCGAACGCGCGACGTTTTTCGAGGCAGTGGCCGTGACTGGGGAAGGCGTATTCGATACCTTGAAGGCGGTCTCCAAACTCGTTCTCAAATCGCTGTCCTGACCCGAGTGGGTGTGAAGCTGAATCTTCCGATCGCCATCACGTTGAGTCGCATTGCCGCGACACCTCTGATCGCGATTCTCGTGTTCAGCACCGGTTGGATCCCGAGGCTCACGGCCTGGGTCCTGTTTCTCGCCGCCGCCATCACAGACTACTTCGACGGCAAGCTCGCCCGCGATCGAAACCTCGTCACGTCGCTGGGGAAGCTGCTCGATCCGCTCGCCGACAAGCTGCTCCTGATTTCCACACTGGTGCCGATGTATTGGCTCACCCGGCACGTGGACCTGCTGGCATCGCTGCCCTCGAGCTGGGCGGCCGGGAACACGATCGGACCGGTGTCGGCGGGCAGCGAGATCTCCTATCCGTTCGTCACGCCACTGGGACTCGTCGGCGTGCCGCTCTGGATCCTCGCCATCGTGTTGGGGCGTGAGGTGTTCATGACGCTGTTCCGCCAGTACGCGGCACGCAAAGGCGTGGTGATCGCCGCCATCGGCCCCGCCAAATGGAAGACGGGCTTTCAACTGACGTGGGTCGGGGCCGCCTTCTTCTGGTTCTTCGCCTCTGACGCGGCTGCAGAGCACCGTTGGACCCACGGCGCCTGGCATGCCTTTGCGTTGTTCAACGGGATCGTGGGAACGGTGTCGATGATGGTCGCCGTCGCTCTGACCCTGTACTCCCTGTGGCTGTACATGCAGCGCTACGGCGATCTTTTGTTCAAGACCGGGCGGGTGGGGGCGTAAGGGGCGGGCGCACAGGCGCGGCGGCGCACAGGCGCACAGGCGCGAGGTTGGGTGAGAGAGCTTGCTGCTCCTCGCCCTTTTTGTTTGCTTGCTCAGCCGTCTCCGCTCTCCTCCTGTCTCCTGTCTCCCGTCCGTCTCCTTGCCCTCCATCGACCTCGTCACCATCGGCGACGAACTCCTCCTCGGGCTAACGATCGATACCAACAGCGCGTTCCTGGCGCGTGAGCTCGCCGCGCTCGGCGTAGCGGTCGGACGCCGCACCGCGGTAGGCGATGACAGAGCGGACATCATCCAGGCCGTGCGCGAGGGTCTCGATCGCGCTGGGGCGGTCATCACCACGGGTGGACTCGGGCCCACCGCCGACGATCTCACCAAGCCTGCCATCGCCGAGCTGTTCGAGCGCGATCTCTATTTCGACGAAACGCAGTGGGAGCGTCTTCGGCAACTCTGGCGATCGCGAGGTCGCCGCGGCGAACCTCCAGAAACCAACAGGCAGCAAGTCATGCTCCCGCGAGATTGCTACGTGCTCGCCAACCGCCACGGCAGCGCGCCCGGCATCCTGCTCGAGGACGCGCGGGGGCGCTGGGTGGCCATGCTCCCAGGCGTCCCGCGCGAGATGCGCGGCATGTGGGAG
This sequence comes from Gemmatimonadaceae bacterium, assembly GCA_052387735.1. Classification (GTDB taxonomy): domain Bacteria; phylum Gemmatimonadota; class Gemmatimonadetes; order Gemmatimonadales; family Gemmatimonadaceae; genus RBC101. Next base: position 1,290 of record JBQTIW010000282.1, on the reverse strand, counting down.
GACGAGCTTTCCCAATTCGTCAGGCAGCGCCTGCCTGGAGACGCGACGCCCATCCGGTCGATCACCGTCCGCACGACCGGGATTGCCGAGTCGGCGCTTCCCGCGCGACTGGGCGATGCGGCGCGCGGCGTTGGGGCCCTGACGCTCGCGTATCTGCCCGGACAGGAAGGTGTCGACCTTCGCCTCACCGCGCGTGGGATTCCGGCACACCAGATCGATACGCTGCTCCGGCAGGGCGCCGACCTGCTGCGGGAGCGCGTCGGCGTGCACGCGTACGCCGAGGGCGACACCGATCTCGCTGACGTCGTCCTCTCGTTAGGCCGCGCGAAGGGACGCACGCTCGCCGTGGGAGAGAGCTGCACCGGCGGCCTGCTTGGCGCGCGTCTCACGTCGATCCCGGGATCCAGCGACGTATTCCTCGGAGGGGTCATCACCTACGACAACGCCGCCAAGACAGCCCTGGCAGACGTGCCGCCCGACACGATCGCGGACCACGGCGCGGTCTCGGAGCAGGTCGCTCGGTCAATGGCCGCGGGTGCCCGGTCGAGGTTGAACGCGAACATCGGCATCGGCATTACCGGCATCGCCGGACCTGGAGGCGGAACGCCGACCAAGCCCGTCGGGCTGGTCTGGATTGCGGTCGACTTCGGCGACACGGTCACGGTCTTCGGAGGCCAGATGATCGGCGATCGCGCCGAAATCCGGTTCAGGGCCACCCAGCTGGCGCTGGACTTCGTCAGGCAGGGCCTGAACGCGGGCTGAGTCCCGGTGCCCCGTGGCCCTCTGCGGCCGCCATTCTGGCACCCTCCGAGGGCACGCCCGTTGCTCCATTCCAAGTGACTGTCGAGATTTGAGTTGCGCCGCAGGCACCGCCTTGCAGTGAAGAGAAACCCGCGCGCCCCGAATACAGTACTCCGTGTGACATTATGAGAGATAACGATCCCAGCAGGAACGAAGACGAGACCACCGGCGAGATGCCCGGCGTCCCTTATGCGGAGCCGGCCGTCGTCGATAGCCCTGTCCGAGAAGAGTGGCACCGGGCCGTGGAGGAACAGCGAGACAAGTATCTGCGTCTCGCGGCCGAATACGACAACTTTCGGAAACGGGCCGTCCGGGAGCGCCAGGAGGCAGGGTGGCGAGCGCAGAGCGACCTTGTCTCGGGATTGGTCGAGATGCTCGACGACCTGTCGCGCTTCGCGCACGTTGATCCCGCGACAACCGATGCCCAGACGCTCGTTGATGGCGTGTCCATGGTGGAGCGCAAGCTGTTGAAGGCGCTCGCCGGTCACG
>JBQTIW010000281.1:0-3669 GCA_052387735.1 Gemmatimonadaceae bacterium | reverse complement strand
CCTACATGGCTGCGCATGATGTCGTGCTGGGTGTTGCAGCAGACACGCCGTACGTTGTGTTCATTGTCGATCTGGTCGAGAGTCGGCGGCCGGACGGTGGCGTCCACCGCCATCCGTATCTGCGAGTCGTTTCGCGCGTGCAGATCGAGGGCGGCACCAACGTGGTCGTGCTCGCGACCATCGACGATGCGTCGCTTGGGGCACTCGGCGATGTCGTATTGGTAGTCCAGGAACGTCACGCCCTTGGCACAAGCGAGACGGAGCTGCCGCGCGGATTCGGCACGCCCGGGTTGTCCGGCGAAGCGAACGCCTTACGCGAGCTGGAAGAGGAAACTGGCTACGTCGGCGACAGTGCACGCTTCCTCGGCAAGACGTGCACCGACAGCGGTCTCACCGACGCCACTGTGTCCTTCTACCATGTGCCCGTCACCCGGCGCACGGGCAGCTCACACGAGGCGGCGGAAGCCATCACCGGTGTTCGACTCGCCCCCCGCACAGAAGTGCTCCGACTCATCAGGTCAGGCGTAATCAGAGACGCTTTCACGCTGCAGGCGCTCGCGCTGTACGAGATCGTTGGGCGCGGATAGCACCGGAACAGACTCGAACGGCTGGAGCAGCTGCACGACAGCGGCTGAGACAACACACCAGAGACACCATGTTCACGCGGAGTTGAGATGAGAAAGGCCTTCCCCCGGCCGGTCGCGGCGTCGCCGAGTACTATTGGCGCGCCAAGAAGGCAGTGACCGTGAACGGGCCGTGAGGCCCTCATGCCGGAGGTCGGCCATGTCTCAACCTGCGATGCACCCCCCTGCAAACCTAACGGTCGGACTGGATCTCGGCGATCGCACGAGCCGGGTCTACGAGGTCGGGGCCGCCGGCGAGTGCGTGGCCGAAGCCACGATCGCGACGACGCGCGCGGGGCTCGCTCGGTATTTCCAGGCGCACGCGCCCTGTTGTGTCATCCTCGAGGTCGGCACGCACTCGCCGTGGGTCTCGCGCGAGCTCGCGGCGTTCGGGCACGACGTGGTGGTGGCGAATCCCAGTGCGATGTATGGCGCGGGGCACCACCGGAAGCGGAACGATCGGCTCGACGCCGAATACCTGGCGCGCCAAGGGCGGGCCGATCGGCGGCTCCTGCATCCAATTCACCACCGCACGCCGCGCACGCAACAGCATCTGGAACTGCTCCGGGCACGGGATCAGGTGGTGCAGTTGCGCTCGAAGCTGATCAATCACGTGCGCGGCGCGGTGAAATCCCTGGGGGGCCGCCTCCCCTCGTGCTCGGCCGCGGCGTTTGCCTCGCGCGCGGCGGCCCACCTGCCCGAGGTCCTGCAGGCGGCCGTGACGCCGTTGCTCGAGCTCCTCAGCGAGCTGACGCGGCGGATCACGGCGTATGACCGGGCGATCGCGACCGTGATCGCCCAGGACTATCCCGTCGCTCAGCGGCTGCAACAGCCGGCGGGCGTGGGCCCGTTGACGGCGCTCGCCTTTGTGTTGTGAGTCGAGGATCCGGCGCGGTTTGCCACGAGTCGGACCGTGGGCGCGTACTTCGGACTGGTCCCCCGCCTGAATGAGAGCAGTCGCGCCCACCCGCAGCTGCGGATCTCGAAAGCTGGCGATACGATGGGCCGCCGGCTCCTGGTGAGCGCCGCGCACTACATCCTCGGGCCCTTCGGGCCGGAGTGCGATCTCCGGCGGCATGGGGAGGCGATCGCCCGGCGGGGCGGAAAGAATGCGAAGAAGCGGGCGGTCGTGGCCGTCGCCCGGAAGTTGGCGGTGTTGTTACATCGGCTGTGGGTGAGTGAGCGCCCGTATCAGCCCGACTATCAGCACCGCGCGGTGGGGAGCCTAACGACGATCCCGATGGCGTGACCCGTGACGTTCCCCCGGTGTCCATCGCTCCAGCCCTCGTCCCGGTGGACTGCGTGCCGCGGCTTGCCCCGTGCCTGAGGGCGACGCGGAGTTGGCAGCCACCGGCGAGGTCCGGACCCCAACGTGCACCAGGGCGCCCCGGCGCCGCTTCGGCTGAGTGCGGATAGAAGGCTGGGTTTGGGGCGAGCACCGGCGGGCAGCGGCGAGGCCCACCACCGGGGGCCGTGTCAGATAAACCATTATAATAGAAGCCGCGGCGTCGCGGAGACAACCCATAGAAGAGTCCTTCTTCTTCACTTCTTTCTCTTTGTTTCTTTGCTCCCGTAGGCTTCGATGACGGGAACGCCGTACTTCCCGGCGCGCAGATCCACTTGACGGCTTCGTCGCGCGTCGCAAGCGTAAGAGGTCAGGAACTCCGAGGTCTTCCATGCGTCGCTTGCTTATGCTTCCGCTCGCCTTGCTCACTCTCGTCGTGGTGAGCACTACCGCATTCGCACAGAAGCGAGGGGACCGATCGCTGATCACACGACAGGATCTCGATGAGGCAGGCAGCAGTGTCTCACATGCGCTCGACGCTGTTCAGCGGCTCCGACCGAACTGGCTGCGACCGCCGACAGGCCGCACGGCAACGGCCGGCGTCACCGACGGTTTCGGCGGCCGTGCCAACGCCGCGGAACCCATTGTGTACATCGACGAACGACGGCAGCCCACGCTCGAGTCGCTGCGTACGGTTCAAGTGAGCAAGATCCAGGAGCTCAAGTACATGGACCAGAACAAAGCAGTGCAGATGCTGGGCCCCGGCCACGAAGCGGGTGCCATCCTGGTCAAGACAGGGGGCAAGCCCTGATCACCTAACCGAAGAAAGTAGGGTATCTATTGGGCGCCTAACGCGTGCAGTGGCCGTGGAGGCACGATCATGCGGACGGGACGCCCGAAGGCCGTGTTGACCCTGAACGACGCCGAGAAACGGGACCTCACCTCGCTGGCGCATCGCGCGCGGAGCGCTCCGCAGCTCGCGCGTCGGGCGCGGATTCTTCTGGCGTGCGCGAGGGAGGTGGACAACCAGGCGGTGGCGCTACAACTGCGCCTGAACCCGGCCACGGTCGGCAAGTGGCGCCAGCGCTTCATCGCCCAGCGCGTGGCCGGGCTCCTGGATGAACCGCGACCCGGCGCCCCCCGGCGCGTCACCGATGCGCAGATCGAGGACGTGATCGTCCGCACCCTCGAGAGCACGCCACGCAGCGCCACGCACTGGAGCACGCGCGACCTCGCCACGGCACCGGGGCTGAGTGCGATGACGATCAGCCGCGTGTGGCGCGCCTTTGGGCTCCAGCCGCACCGGAGCGAGACCTTCAACTCTCGCCCGACCCGCCGCTCATCGACAAGGTCCGCGACATCGTGGGCCTCTATCTCAATCCCCCCGAGCATGCGGTGGTCTGTTGCGCCGACGAGAAACCGCAGATCCAAAGCGCTGGACCGGACCGCCCCACTCTTGCCACGCCTCCCGGCCAGGCCGAACGCCGCACGCGCGACGACCAGCGCCACGGGACCACCACGTTGTTGCCGCGATGAACGTGGCCGAGGGGAAGGTCGTGACCGCGCTGAAACGTCGGCACCGATCCGTGGAGTTCCGCCGGTTCCTGGTCCGCTATCTCCGCCGCCTGCGGGGCGCGCACCGCGCAAGGATCCGACACAATTTGCTTAGGGACTGTGAATAAATAACTGATTGATTTAGGGAGAGAACGTTCGTAGGTTGACGTTCGTGAGTCTCACGACATTGCGCCGGAAGTATCGGGC
>JBQTIW010000280.1:0-2076 GCA_052387735.1 Gemmatimonadaceae bacterium | reverse complement strand
TACACGCACGTGCTCAATCGCGGCGGCCGTGGAGTACGGAGCCCTCTCGATTGACTGCCTGCGCGAGCACTGATCGGTGGCCGCGGTTGCTCGCAGCGTTCGTCGTCGCCCTTATGGTGCTATGTGGCGAGACCGAGCCGCATAACACCAAGATCGGCCGCAGCTGACGGGCGCAAGTCGCCGTAAGCACGGACGATCCGGCCCGCGTGCTAAGGCAGGCCACCGCGTTATGCAGCGAAGCGTGCGGCGAGCTTCGGTGGACTATACAGACCGGCATAATGCTAGTTGGGCGACCCCGATGGAGCGCGATATGAGACAGGGTTGTGTGTTTGTGCTTGCGATGCTGTTGGCGAACAGCGGCTGCGCAACTAGTGGCGCCATGGGACCTGGAGAGAACGTGTCAAGCCTTCAATCGAAACCATTCGAGAGCGGTCATGCGCCGGTCAACGGCATCAACATGTACTACGAAGTGCATGGTCGCAGAGACGGTGTTCCGCTCGTCCTGCTGCACGGCGGCGGGTCCACCATTGAAGTCACGTTCAGCAGAGTGCTCCCGGTCTTCGCCGGCAGCCGCCGGGTCATCGCGGTGGAGGAGCAGGGGCACGGCCGTACGACCGATCGCGATACGCCCGTCACGTTCGAGTCCTCCGCGGACGATGTCGCGGCCCTCCTTCGATACCTGAAGGTCGACAAGGCAGACATCTTTGGGTTCAGCAACGGCGCGAGCGTCGCTCTCCAGGTCGCCATTCGACATCCGCAGCTCGTGCGAAAGATGGTCTTCGCTTCATCGATAACAAAGAGGGATGGTGCTCAACCGCAGCTCTGGGAGTTCATGAAGCAGGCGGACTTCTCGAACATGCCGCAGCCGCTCAAGGACGCGTTCCTGCGGGTGAACCCAGACGTGCAGAAGCTCAAGACCATGCACGACAAGGACGCCGCAAGGATGCAAGGCTTCAAGGACGTACCGGACGACTCGGTTCGGTCGATCCGCGCGCCAACGCTGATCGTCCTTGGAGATCAAGATATCGTGAAACCTGAGCATGCCGTCGAGCTCACTCGCCTGATTTCGGGCGCACGCCTGCTAATCCTGCCCGGCGGACACGGGGACTATCTTGGCGAGGCCGTGATGACGCAGAAGGACAGCCGCTATCCCGAGCTAACCGCGCGGCTGATCGCGGAGTTCCTCGACTCGCGGTGACGATCGCGTGTTTGAGTCTATGCATGTAGCTTCAGAAGTCCGCATGAGTAGGACATTGTCGCCCAACAAATCGCTCCCGCCGACGGGCCACTCGCTGCGCTCGCGCGCGGCACGCTCGGAGTTGGATGCGCCCGCGGCTGAGCGCGGGCGTTAGCCAGCAGAGGGTCGGGCTGTGCGCTTTCGGTGTGGCACCTGCGGAGAGGAGCACCAGGGAACGCCCAGCTTCGGCTGGGACTTCCCGGTCCAGTACCTCTCCGTGCCCGAGACCGAACGGGGGGCCCGCTGCATCTTGACTAGCGACACCTGCGAGATCGACGGTCAATGGTTCTTCGTTCGAGGTTGCCTGGAGATCCCGGTCATCGGGGAGGAGGAGGCCTTCTCCTGGGGCGTTTGGACCTCGTTGAGCGAGAAGAACTTCCGGCACTTCATCCAGCTGTACGAGGAGCGCCGGCGAGCGCAGCACGGACCGTTCTTTGGATGGCTCTGCTCGCACATCCCGGTCTACCCGGAGACGCTCAACCTCAAGACTATGGTGCATCTCCGGGACGACGGTCTTCGGCCGTACGTCGAGTTGGAGCCAACAGAGCATCCGCTCGCGGCGGAGCAGCGGAACGGGATCACGCCTGAGCGCGTAGCCGAGATCTACGAGCGGGTGATGCACCCGCCGAGGCAGGCTGGCTAACAGCCCGCTGCAGCCGACGGGCGCCTACAAGGAGTTGGATGCGCCCGCGGCTCAGCGGGAGCGTTAGCCCGTCAAGACCGGTCCGTCATCGTGAACCGGGAGAGGGAGTGAACATCGTGCAGAGACTCACGGCAGCGGCCTTCGCACTGCTGCTCCTCGGCGCCTGCGCCTCGCCGGGCATTATCGTCGTCGGCCC
>JBQTIW010000279.1:0-4580 GCA_052387735.1 Gemmatimonadaceae bacterium | reverse complement strand
ATCGACCACGACCTCGCTGATCTCGTGACCCGACGCACTGGTGATGAGCCGCCTGACGAGTGCGTTCGTGATGAGTGTGACGTTGCGGTACTCGAGTGCGGGATCCACGCACATGACCTGCGCGTCGGATTTCGCGTTCACCAGGCAGGGGTGTCCGTCGCAGGTAGCGCAGCGGATGCACGCGCTGCTCCGCTTGCTCTCGTCCAGACGAACGCCCAGCGGCACATGGAATGGCTTGTGCCCCAGACGGACCCAGTCGTCGTGCAGCTGCTGAATGCGCGGCTCGTGACGAATCGCGGGATACCGGTAGTCCGCGCTCGCCGGCGGCTCCGTGGGATCCACGCCGCGTTCGCCACGGACCTCGTACAAGTGCTCGGCCTGCGTGTAGTACGGCTCGAGGTCATCGTAAGCGATCGGCCAGGCCGGGGAGGTTCCGCCGTGGTGGTGCAGCTCACCAAAGTCCTCGCGCCGCAGCCGGAAGAGCGCTGCACCGTAGAATTTGGTGTTGCCGCCCACGAAATAGTTGGTGTGCGGGTGCAGCTCACGACCTTTGGCGTCGCGCCAACGCTCCTTCGTCTGGTAGCGCCCCTTCTTGTTGACCTCGAGCGTGCTCCAGTTCTCCACCTCACGCTTGACGTAGTCACCGCGTTCGAGGATCAGGATGCGTTTGCCCGATGGGGCGAGCCGATGCGCGAGGGTGCCACCGCCGGCACCGCTGCCGATGATGATGATGTCATAGTGGTCGTGGCGGAGGTCGGGCGTCGCCGGGCGGCTCGGCCGTGTCGAGGACTGCGACCTCGGCGAACGGACCACGAGCCTCGTCACCGCACAGCACGTCACGATCCAGGCGCAGGGCCTCACCGACCGACCAGGCCTGGAACGGACACCCGCGAGGAGCGTGCGGGCTGTCGCCGTCGGCAATCTCCGACAAGTGTCCCAGGCCGTCCCGCGCATAGTGCCTGACGAGAGGGTCGAAAAACCGCGTGCGTGCTTCCTCGCGTGCCGCGGCAGTATGGCCCCGCACGCGTACCCAGGCTTCGACGAAGGCACCGGCCAGCCACGGCCACACGGTGCCCTGGTGGTACACCGCGTCGCGCGCGCGCATGTCGCCCTCGTACCGGGGTGCGTAGGCCGGCTCGTCAGGCGCCAGCGATCGGGGCCCCGCTGCCGTCCACAGGCGCGCCTCGATCAGGGCCATCGCGTCGCGGGCGAGTCGTCCCTCCACCAGGGAGAAGGGAAGCCCGCCTAACGCGAGGAGCTGGTTGGGCCGGAAGCTCGTGTCCACGAGCCCGGGCCGATGGTCCACGTCCACCACATCGTTGAGATAGCCGGCCGCGTTCCAGAAGTGCGGCAGGAAGTTCGCCGCGGCCCGTGCCGCGAGCGCGGCCCAGCGGGGATCGCGCTGGCCCGCTATCCGGAGCGCGTTGATCCACAAAGCCTGAACCTCCACGGGCTTGCCCGCTCGCGGTGTGACGACCCAGTCCCCGATCCTGGCGTCCATCCAGGTGAGCTGCACGCCAGGGGCGCCCGCCGACAGGAGACCGCTCTCGGCGGCGCGGATCTCGTGGCGCGTGCCGCGCGCGTACCCGGCGACGATGGCGTCGATGGCCTCGTGCAGCTGCGCACGCTGTGCGTGACTCACGTCGGCTCGAGCGTGCGCGAGCAGCTCGTGCGCGGCAATCACGTACCAGAGCGACGCGTCCACCGAGTTGTACTCGACCGGCGCGTCGCCGTCGGGGAAAAAGTTGGGGAGCATCCCCTCGCTCACGTGCTGCGACCACTCGAGCAGGATGTCCCGGGCGTCATCGAGCCGATCGCCCGCGATGCATAACCCGCGCAACGCGATGAACGTGTCGCGCCCCCAGTCGGAAAACCACGGATACCCGGCAATGATCGTCTTGCCCTTGCCCCGGCGCACGAGATACGCCGACGCGGCGCGGTGTAGCGGCGACGCAAACGCATTGCGGCGCTTCCGTTCGATGCCTTCCACCGTCGCCCAGAGCCGCTCCGCGAACCCGTCGAGGAGATCCGATCGCCCTTCCCCACCGCTGCCGAGCGCGAGGATCGCGCGTCCGTGCTCGAGCTGGAACGTGAGCGTGCCTGGCGACGCAAGGTCCTCGACGAACCCGAGGCCGCGCGCGCGTTCTTCGTCGAGCTGGAATTGCCGGTACCAGAGCGGATGCGGCGTGTATTCCCCGTTCGTGACCGCGACCACGGGCGGCAGCCCGACGTACGGCTCCCACGTAATGCGTGGCCCCGAGACTACAGCCTCAAAGCCAAACACATCATTCTCGTGATGCGACGCGTGCACGTCCCGGCCCGACAGCAGCAGACGCACGACCAGGCGTCCCCGCGCAGGCCGCGAGAGGCGCCAGGACAGCGCCACCAGCGAGGACCCGTGCAGCGCCACGAGTTCGTGCACGAGGCGGGCGCCCCCGGGAAGGCGATAGGTCCACGTCGGCCACGGAGTCGTCGTGAACGTCTCGATGCGCGCGGCTCCGTCGGGATGCGTGACATCGTGGACGTAGCGCTGCGAGGTGAGCGGCACTCGCCCCTCGTCGGTGTCCAGAAATGCCTCGAATCCATTCACCAGCGTCACACGTCCCGTGGGTGGCGTGGTCGCCGTGGTGAGGAGCGCATGGTAGCGTCTCGTGCGTACCAGGTCGGCTCGCCCCATGGCAAAGCCGCCCAGGCCATCGGCCTCGAGCCACTCCCCGGCGGGATTCATGCGACCTCCGCAGCGATGCGCACCTCGGTACCGTGATGCGCGTGATCGTGGCTGTGGACGTCCGCAGTGCTGCGTCCTCGCGCGACATTCTCCAGACAGTGCACCACGAGCGACGTCCATCCCGTCTGGTGGCTCGCGCCCACGCCACGCCCCGTGTCACCATCGAAATACTCGTGGAAGAGCACGAGGTCCGACCAGTGCCGGTCGGCCGCGTACCTGGCATCGCCGCCGTGGCAGGGGCGGTGCCCGTTCTCGTCAGGCACGAAAATGGCGCTCAGGCGCTGGTCGTGGTAGAAGCCGTCGTTCTCGTCCCACAGGCCGGTGCCGCCGAGCGAGTTCATCGCGTCGGCAATGGCGATGAAATGCTCGAAGAACTTGGACGCAACGTCCTCGTATGCGGGATCGTCCGCCGCAAGCTCCAACGCAATCGAGAGCATGGTCGCGCAATAGAAGGCCATCCATGCCGTGCCATCCGCCTGCTCCAGATGACCGCCCGTCGGCAATGGCTGTCCGACACGGGGGAAGAGGTTTCAGTCGCCTAGTCCGGCGCGTCGCGCCGGGGCAGCTCGGTACCGAGCAGGTCGAGCACGCGGGCCTGGAGCGCCTGGGGCACCGCGATCTGCCGCAGCTTGCTCCGTACAGACTGGAGGAGACTCGCCTCGAACCTGAACTCCTTCGCACACGCCGCGCAGAGGTGCAGGTGCTCCTGCACGAGCCGCAACTCGCCTGGCGACAGCTCACGGTCGAGGTAATCGTCGAGCCGCCGGAAGGTTTCCTCGCACGTGAGGCGATCGAGCTCCGTCATGCGCCCTCCTCCGCTGCGGGTCCCTGGACGATACCCGCCTCCTGAGCCGCGTACCAAAGGGATTTCTGGAGCATTCGGCGTCCTCGGTGAAGTCGGGAGCGGACGGTGCCGACCGGAACGCCGAGAACGTCGGCGATCTCCTGGTATGCAAAGTCTTCCATGAAGTACAGGGTACACACGACCGCGAACTCCTCCGGCAGCTGTGCTAACGCCGCCGCGACGCGTTCGGTTCCGATCCGGTCGATGAGATCGCTCGCTGGATCGTCACCGGTGACCGTGAGCCCGTGATGCAGCGAGCGCTCATACACATAGAGCTCGGGCAGATCGTCGAAGTCCACCGTGGACGGACGCCGTTCGCTCTTGCGGTGCCGGGACCACAGACAGCGCGTGAGAATGTGGAAGAACCACGCCTTGAAGTTGCTGCCCGGCTCGAAGGTGTGCCGCGAGCGACAGGCATTGAGCGCAGCGTCCTGCACCAGATCCTCGGCGTCGGCGCGATGCCTGGTGAGGCGGAGCGCGTACCCAAACGCCGGGGAAAGCACGCTCATGAGCTGCTGCTGGAAGTCCGCGTCGGGGTCGGGACCGCCGTGCGCCGTCTCGAGAGGTGCCGCCCGCTCCGACTCGTCAGGCACAGAAGGGTGATCGCGTTGGGAGAATGCGTAGTCCTGGCGCCCGCGGCCAACCTCGGCCGAATGCGGAGGGCTGTCAAGCACGGACCTCACCGGAGCCGGACGCCGACGACTGCTGGAGGTTGGTGCCGACGTCATACCACGGAGCTCGGCGTGGCGATCGCTACCGCGGCTCTGCCCGATGCGTCCTCGTGCCAGGCGTGCAGATCCAGAGAGCAACCGCGAAGCGTCGCCGCCACACGCTTGTGATCCGACGGCGCGGCAACGATGGTCCGGATGGTCTCTCCGGCAGGGAGCGCGAGGCGCGAATCGTCAGGCAGCGTCAGCGTCAGCGCACGTCTCGCGACCAGGTGAGCCTCGACCCGAGCAGTCGTGCGATCGGAGCGCACCTCGAAGGCCAGATCACCCGGATCGACGC
>JBQTIW010000278.1:0-7621 GCA_052387735.1 Gemmatimonadaceae bacterium | reverse complement strand
ACCGCCGCACCTCGGTGACACGACGCTCAATCCGGAATGCGCCCGCCGCGCAATGGAAGCACCCACGCTACTCAACCTCATCCATAGGCGCCAGAGGCGCTGTCGCGGCCAGACGAGCCGTCGGGCTCGGATCGCGGCTCTGCGCGGCCTCCTCGCGGTCCTGGACGTCACACGTTTCTGCGGCCGGCAGTCCGTCATCGGGGTCTGGTTGCTGGCCCGCGCTCTTAACATCCTTCCATGGCCGCTGTCTCAGGCAATCAGGTAACGATATCTCACTCGTCAACTTCTCGATCCATGGACCACGACGACGATCCCGTTGGACGCATCCTGAGCCGAAGAGAAGTACTTACGCTGATCGGCGCCGTGGGCACGGGGATGCTGCCCGCAAAGGCCGCGCAGGCCGCGTGGCTCCGCCCCTCGGTCGCGCCAGCGCTCGCTGGCGCATGGTCCGGCACTCTCCCCGCCTGCGTGGTGCGCCCCGAACAGACCGAGGGCCCGTACTTCGTCGACGAGAAGCTGAATCGCGCCGACATCCGGTCGGACCCGACTAACGGTGCCGTGAAGGCAGGCGTTCCGCTCGACCTCGAGATCCGGGTCTCCCGCGTCACCGCATCGAGCTGTGCGCCGCTGGCGGGGGCGCTGGTGGATCTCTGGCAATGCGACGGCGAGGGTGCGTACTCCGACGTGCGGGATGCCGGAGGACTGTTCGACACCAGAGGCCAGAAGTTCCTGCGCGGCTACCGCACCACCGACTCGTCAGGCAGCGCGAAGTTCACGACGATCTACCCCGGCTGGTATCCGGGGCGCACGGTGCACATCCACTTCAAGGTCCGCACGCCGGCATCGGCCGGGCGCAGTCACGAGTTCACGTCGCAGCTCTACTTCGATGACGCGTTGACCGACGAGGTGTTCAAGCGCGCCCCCTACGCCGGCAAGCCGGGACAGCGCGTGCGCAACGAGCGCGACGGGATCGTCCGCCGCGGCGGGCCGCAGCTGATGCTGGCGCTCACCGAGTCAGGCGGCGGTTACGCGGGGTCGTTCGACCTTGGGATGCAGCTGGAGGCGTAGAGGGCGGCCTTGGTTACTTCTTACAGCGCTTGTTGTCCCAACCGAGCTCACACGCTCGCGTGAACATCGCGTCGGACTTCGCCTGGTCCTTCGCGACGCCCTTCCCCTCCTTGAACGCCTCGGCCAGTTCGACGCAGGCGAGTGCTTCACCACCTGTGCAGGCCCTGGTGTACATCTCCGCTCCCTTGACCTGATTCTTCACGGCGTTGTCGCCTTCGAAGAGCACGCGGCCATAGTTGTAGCAAGCGACGGGAGTCCCGGCGGTGCACCCGGTGCCGTAGAGGATCACGGAGCGGGTGCGGTCCTTGGGCGCCGCCTTGCTGCCCTTCCAGAGCAGATCCGCGAGGGCGTTGCAGCCGTCACCGCTGCCGAGCGTGCAGGCTTTCTCGTAGAGCGCCAGCGCCTTGACCGGATCGGCCGCGGTCCCCTTGCCGCTCGACATGGCGTTGCCGAGCTCCGCGCATCCTACGGCATCGTTGGCGTCGCACGCGGTGGTGAACAACCGGACGGCCCGCGTCGGATCGTTAGGCACGCCCTTGCCGGCGAGGATGGCGCGGCCGAGCCGGCTGCAGCCCATTGCGGCCTTGCCGTCGCAGGCGCGCTGGTACAGCGTCGCCGCCCGCGTCAACCGCGCCGCATCGGTGGGACCCGCGGCGACCGCAATGTCGCCGAGCGGCACGCAGTACGCCACCGCGTCGCCGTCACAGGCACGGGTGTACAGCTCGGTCGCGCGATCGGCGTTCTTGGCCACGCCCGTTCCAGCGGCCGTCAGGTCGGCGAGCTCACCGCAGGCGAACACGTTGCCGCCGGTGCAGCTCTTCTCGAACAGCGCCGCCGCGGCCGCCGCTGACGCCGGAACTCCGTCGCCGTGCAGCGTCAAACGTCCCAGGCCCAGGCAGGCGACCGCACTCTTTTCATCGCAGGCCTTTGTGTATAGCCTCGCCCCGCGTGCCGCATCTTTCGGGATACCGTCGCCAGCGGCGAGCGAAGCAGCCGCCTGTACGCAGGCCTGCACCACGCCTCCCTGGCAGGCGGTCTCGCGCAGCGCTACCGCCCGCGGGAGATCCTTGGGCACGGCCCGCCCTTCGGCCAGCAACGACCCGAGCGCGGCGCAGTCGTTGGCGCGCCGCCCCGTGCATCCCTTTTCATACAATGCCGCCGCCTGGGCTTCGGTCTGCCCGGAGACGTGGCCCGCGGAGATGAGCGTGGCCAGCTCGCCGCATGCCCGGGCGTCGCTGGCATCACAGCCGCGCTGGTACAGGGTCGCAGCGCGGGCCGCGTCTCCCGTCACGTGTTTGCCGGCCGCAAACGCCGCGCCCGCGCGCGCGCAATGCGCGGCCGACTGCTCCGGCGCGCCGAGCTCGCATGCTTTGGCGGTGTAGGCAAATCCGGTCATGCTGTCCGCGGGCACGAGACTGCCGGTCAGCAACATCGCCGACACGTCGGCGCAGGCCAGGGGTTCGTTGGCGTCGCACGCCCGCCGGAAGAGCGCCACGGCACGGCCTCCATCCTTGGGCACACCGTGGCCGGTCTGGTAGAAGACACCGAGGCGACGACAGGCGATGAACTCCCCCTGATCGCAGCGCAGCGTGAGCACCGCTGCTCCCTGCGTGTTGTCCGCCGCGGTGGGGCTCGCATCGAGGACATCGATCGCGCGCCAGCACGCCGCCGTCACGCCGATCGTGCAGGCCTTGAGCAGGTACTCGGCCGCCCTGGCCGGGCTCTTGGGGGCGAAGATCCCCTCGAGATACTTGTCGGCGACGCTGTCGCACGCGGCCACGGTCCCGCGTTCGCAGGATCGCTGCATGGCGAGCACCGACGGGGTCACCATCCCACCGGCCGAATCCACCGCGGCGGCCACGGCCGGCGGCGCCACGCAGGACGTCTTGAGCTGTCCGACGTATGCGCTGTCGGCTCCGGCGAGCAGGAGCTGCCTTTCGTCGTTAGCGCTGAGCTCCGTGGCGAGACAGTTCTTGCGCACCTGCGCGAGCACCCAGAGCGACGGCGCCTTGCGCGCGAGGTAGTCGATCAGGTCCGCAACGACCATGGGTCGCGCCGGCACCGACGTGGAGTCCGGAATCGACTGAGCGCGCGCGACGGACGTGAACGTCAGGAGCGCCGCGGCGAGCATGGGGAGCAACGCCCCGCACCGTCGAAGGCGAAGGAACGTGATCGGCATACACGACATCTGCAGGGGGGGTCAGCGAGGGCCCGGAGGGGGCGACCGGGAGCAACTTGACTATACGGAGCCGCCCAGGAGCCAGCAATACCCGAGGGCACGGGATGACCCGCTCCCATCATCCACAGCCGAGCTGCTCGCCCTTTCTTCGTACTTCCGTCTGCAGACTCTCGGTGCGCGCGGATCCCTGTGCACCCTGCAGCGCGGCGCAGGCCCCGGTGATGTCGCCGCTCAGAGCGCTGGCATCGATGAGTCGCAGGTAGGCGCGTGTCTTCATGGCGCCATCCGTTAGGCGCGGCACGAGCGCGCGCAGTGCAGCCGCGACACGTCGAGCGCTGGCCGCATCCATGCCGGGGCGCCGCTGCAGCTCGTTGGAGAGCGAATCGAGCTCGACTCGTAAGGCGGGATCGATGGCAGGCGCCACGGTCGACTCTCTGGCAACGGGCGCTTTGGCGGCGGCGTCGGCGCCGGTACGGGTGCGAGCCATGGAGTCCGATGCCGGCGCGACACCCGGGGCGGCGGGCGACTCCGGTTTGCGTGGGTCTGGCGTGCGGGCGGCGGCGTCGGACCGCTTCTCACCGCCCTCGACTGCTGTCGGCGGAGGGGCCTGGGCCACGATGCTGTCGGGCGGTGTCTCGGCAACGCCAGGTGCGCCATCATTCTGCAGGGCGCCATACGCGAGAACTGCCGCCACTGCAGCAACGGCAACGAGGCCTCCAGCAATCGACCATCGTCGGAGCTGCCCCGAGGAAGGCGCTGGCGCGACGGCTTCCTGCTCCGTCACGGTCCCCGCGTCCTTGCGTCGTGGCGTCGCTGCGGGTGGCGAAGCCGCGGCAGCGGTGGTCACTCCGCGCTCCCACTCGTCGATCGCCGAGGCGAGCATCTGGGCAAACGTTCCCGCGCTTTCGGGTCGCAAATCGACCTCGCGGGAGAGGGCCGCGTCGAAGACTGCCTGGAGGGACTCGGGCCATCGTGTGTTTGGCGCAGCCTCCAGGAGCCGACGCGGGGGTGAGGACAGGCGCGCCGTCATCGACCGTTCGGGCGTGTCTCCGGCGAACGGAAGTGATGCCGTCAGGCACTGAAAGGCCACCAGCGCGAGCGCGTACACGTCGCTGCGCGCGTCGAGCGCAGTCCCGAGCAGTTGCTCCGGACTCATGAACTCCGGTGTCCCTACCACGAACCCGGTCTTGGTGAGACTGCCATCCCCGGCACCGAACGCCTTGGCGATACCGAAGTCGACGACCTTGACCCGCTCCTGCCCATCCGGGCCCTGCACGACGAGCACATTGTCGGGCTTGAGGTCGCGGTGGATGATCTTCAGGCGATGCGCGGCATCGAGGCCACGGGCCACCTGCCTCACGAGTCCGGCCGCGCGCCGGGGCGCGAGCGGCCCCTCGCTCTTCACGACTTCCTTGAGCGTGCGACCCGGCACGTACTCCATCGCCAGATAGACGGTGCCTCCGCTCGCCTCACCAAAGTCGTACACGCGAGCGACGTTCTCGTCGTCGATCCGGCTCGCGTTCGATGCCTCACGATTGAACCGTGCCACGGCGGCCGGATCGCTCACCATGTCGCGCCGGAGCACCTTGATCGCGGCCTGCTGCGGCAGCCGCACGTGCCGAGCACGATAGACCTTGCCCATCCCCCCTTCGCCAAGGAGGTCGGTGACCAGATACCGATCGGCAATGACGCTCCCGATCAGCCCTCCCTCGAGATCCACGACGTGGAGCGTCGTTCCATCGACGGGGCAAAACGCGTTCGTGTCGGCGTAGACGGTGTCGCAGACTGGACAGACCTTGGGCATGGACTCGCCCCCGCCTAACGCGTGACCTGTGAGATACAGGACATGCCGCCGAGCCAGCCGCGCTGCGCGACGGGCATGCCGGACTCGAAGCGGAACACCACGTCGACCGGTACGGCGCCCTTTCCAGTCGCATTCCACTGTGAACGGAATTCGGCCGGGCCGGTGACGTCGGTTTTTGTGCTCTGGGCAACCAGCCGGAAGAGCGCCCATTCGCCCGTGGTCTTCGCAATCTCCCGTTCCTTCTCCCGGCCGAACTGGGCGATCAGCCTCGCCTCGCGACCCGATGGCGCGGGCCACACGAACTGCGCCGGCACCGAGCTCTGGTTGAAGCGCGCCATGTTGGTCCCGTGGAGGAGCGTCACATTCGGCATCTGCGGCGTGGCGATGCCATGCGCGTGGAACACCACTCTTGGCGTGGATCCGGCGCCAAAGAGCGCAGCCGAAACCTGCGACGCCCGATTGAAGAACGAGATGAACGGCGCGGAAAGCGCCACGAGCCCTCCCCCCTTCGCCACCCATTGCCCGCCCTGCTTCTCCATGAGATCGGCGAGGCGCTCTTGCTGGAATGCCGGCAGCTGACCCGTCCCCGGTGCGAGTAAGCCCACGACTTCGGCCACGGTCGCTTCCGCAGACGCGTCGGGATTGAACGGGAACTTGGCGAGCATCGGAGTCATCGCCGAACAAATGGCGGCGCCACGTTCGTTCAGAATCGCGGCGAGTTCCGCTGCCGCCCTGGACGCACCACCACCGCCCGGTGGAGGCGCTGGCGGCGCCCCACCGCCTCCTCCCCCAGCGGGTGGGGCGACCACCGCGGGTCGCGATGACGGCGGACGGAGCCCCACGAGCGCACGCAGCACACCATCGGCACCATTGATCGGCGACTCCAGCAGCACGGCGACCGCCGGTCCCACCTGCGCCGCCGCCGTGTCGACCGCAAACTTCTGCGCAAGCTGGCGCGCCGCCAGCTTGGCTTGCGTGACCTGGCCAAGCGCTTGCTGTGCAGCCTGCTGGATCGCTTGCGTGCTTGGCGTGTCGACGGCCGGAGGCAGGTATGTCACCTGCTCGAGCGCTCCTTGCAGTCCGACGAGCGCACTCACGTACTGTTGATTGCCATCGTTCACGTACTTGTCCGTCGCCTCTGGAGGCGTGACGGTGTGAACCGGCTGGAACGCCGCGGCGACGCCGGAGTCAACCGCGGTGTTGCGCGCGACGAGTGAGAGTGTCGCGAGGAGGGGCGATTGCGCGCCTCCAACAATCCCAAGCCGGCGTGCCGCATCGCGCGCCCCCGCCTCGCGATTCCCCACCGGCCGGGCGACGGCAGCGGAGCGAACGAACCCTCGCCATCGCTGCAGGTACTCGTTCCGGTAGCGCGCGCGCAGCTGCGCGAGAATCGCGTCGCGGTCTTCCGTCTGCCTCGCGGTTGCATCGCCGACAACCCACTGTTCGCCTTCGAAGAAGCGATCCGAGTTGCGGAATGCGTTTTCCATGAACTCCCAGCCCGGCCTGGTAAACGCCCCCTGCACCTCCGGCAGCGCAGTGACCACACCACTGGCCTGCGGTACCGACTCGGCGAAACGCACTGGTTGCACCACTTTGTCCGCCTGGGCGAGCATGTACAGGTAGATCTGCTCGCCACCGGTGAACCTGTTCAGGAAGTCGCGGGTGTGATTCACCAGTCTCGCATCGGCGGCTTGCGGCCACGGATTCTCCAACGCGAGGCCTAACGCATAGAACTCGAACTGCCGCCGGGCGAGTGCGAGGACGTCGGCGTCGACCGGCTGACCCCGGGTCCAGCTCGACAGCAACACGGGGGCGAGGAAGTCGGGGGTGCTGCGCGGCGACTCGCTGGTCATGATCAGGTACGCCTTGAGCATCCCATAGTCCTGGCCGTACTCGTCGCTGGGCCGCGGTGAAACGGGGAGCGCACGAAGCGAGTCGACGAGTGCGCCGTACGCCGACGCGTGAAGCTGCCGCCGGTAGCCTTCGAGCCAGACGCGACGGCCCGGCGACAGCAGCGCGTTCCCCTGCCAGAGTCCCCACTGCAGGCGATTCGGAACGGCAGACGTTGTGTAGGCGTGCAGCGTGTCGAGGACCGTGCGCAGCGCGTCGAGCCGCCGCAGCGCATCCGCCGACGGAAAGGCCATGGTTCCCGCGGCCGTCGTGACCACAGGGAGTGCGGCCACGTCGCGCGCCGCGACGGCCGTGCGCTGTGCCAGGGACCGGTTGCCCAGCCACGACCGAAGAACGCCGACCGACACGAACAGGGCCGCGGCGATTCCCGCACCCAGCAGCGCGCGCCTGACGTGCGCGACACGCGTTCCGCCGCGGGCCATTGCCGCGGCCCCGACATCGGCGAGCACGACATCGGGGAAGATGCGGTCGAGAAACACCCACTGCGGCACGCGGCGGGACGTGGCGCGGACCGGCGCGTCGGGAAGCTTGGCCTCGGCGTCGGGGGACGCCGCCGAGACGAAGACAGCGGTCGCGTCCGACGCTGACAGCTTTGCCGATGACGACGCCTTCGCGGCGGCAGTCGACGGAGGCGCCTGGTCGGTCACGACGATCGGACG
>JBQTIW010000277.1:0-9056 GCA_052387735.1 Gemmatimonadaceae bacterium | reverse complement strand
TTCCCCATTCTCCCGTACGAGGCACGCAGATGCAACAGGGGATCATGTTGAGGCCGATGTCGACCAGCGAGCTGCTCGATGCGTCCTTCGGGCTGTATCGGCGGCTGTTCGGCCCCCTCATGTTCGTGGCGCTCTGCACGCTGACGTTGCCCCAGGCGCTCGGCGTCTACGTGGAGGTCGCCGGCGGCGTCACCGAGCAGCCGCTGCTCTGGCTGGTGGGGGTCATCGTGTCGCTGATCCTCAGCCAGGTGGGGATCGCCGCGTCGACGTTCCTCGTCGCCGAGTCGTACCTCGGGGGCACCATCACACCGCAGGACGCCTTTCGCCGCGCGGCGCCCTTCGTCGGCCGGCTCATCGCCGCGGCGTTCGCATCCGCCCTGCTGTACTTCGTTGGCATGCTCCTCCTGATCATCCCCGCCATCATCTTCATCTGCGCCCTCGCCGTCACCGCTCCCGCGCTGGTCCTCGAAAACCAGTCCAGTGCGGTCGCCGGCATGAGCCGCTCGTGGAACCTGACCAAGGGCTTCCGGGGGAAGGTGTTTCTGGCCTACTTCGTTGCCATCCTGCTGATCTTCCTCCCCGCCATCGCGCTCGGCGCCTTCGGTCTTGCGGCGGCGGCGGCCGCCGGTTCGATGGAGCCGTCTGTCATCGTCGTTCTTCTCATGCAAATGGTCCTGCAGATCCTCGCCTATCCGTTCCTCTTCGTGCTGACGACGCTCCTGTACTACGACCTCCGCGTGCGGAAGGAGGGGTACGACCTGGAGATGCTGTCAGCCTCGTTAGGCGCGGCGTGATGATCGGCCAGGGGCAGGCCATCGTCCCGGACTCCCTGCGCGCGATCATCGATACGGTGTTGTCAGCACCGGCGTATCAGGTCCGGGCGCCGCGAGACGGCTGGGCCCCGGTGCGCCGCCTGTGGTGGGCACTCCTCGATTGGATCGAGCAGCTGCGTACCGCGAACCCCGTCGCCTACCGCGTCCTCGTGTTCGCCCTCGTCGCGGTTCTTGTGGCGGTCGTCGCCCATGCCCTGTGGATCGCGGCACGGACGATCCATGCGGGAACGGCTCCCCCCGAGCGCGGCACAACCGGGGTCGTCACATCGCCACGCGACGCGGACTGGTACCGCGCCGAGGCCGATCGCCTGGCCGCCGGGGGGCGCATCGCCGAAGCCATGCAGGCGGACTTTCTGCGTCTCGTGCTCGAGCTGGACGCGCGCAAGGTGACGCGCTTCCATCCGAGCAAGACACCGATCGAGTACGCGCGTGAGGCGGTGCTCGAGCCGGATGCCAGACGCGATTTCCGCTCGCTCGTCTCGTTGCTCTATGCGCACGCCTTCGCTCGGCTGGCGGCGTCGCCGGAGACGTGGAGCAGGTGGCGTGCCGAGGCCCTCGCCGACCGTTATGCGTCCGCGCACTGAGCTCGCGCTCGGGCTGGCGGTGTTTCTCAGCTTCGTCCTTCTCGCATTCGGCGCGGGAATGCGAAAGCGCGGGACCGTGGCCACCGACACCCGCGCCTCGAGCCTCGTCTTCAGCCCTTCCGGAACGCGGGCGCTCGCCGAAGTGGTGGAGCGGAGCGGCGGCCGTGTGACGCGCTGGCGACAGCGCGTGCAGCTGCTTTCCGACAGCATCGCCGGCGGCGCGACGGTGGTGCTGGCGCAGCCGGCGGTGCCGCTCACCGTCAACGACGCCCTGGCTCTGCTCGCGCTCACCGAAGGCACCTCGCATCTCCTCGTTGCCGGAGTGGGCGCACAGACCATTTATCGATGCCTGGGATACGAACTGGACTTCTCTTTCCTCGACTCGGCACGCGTGCTGGGGTCCTCAGGCGTGGTGCGTCGTCGCGTCGCCAGCACCTTTCGGACTGATACCGACACCGCGCGGACAATGTCGTCCGGCCTCATCGAGCGCGTGTCATGTCCGGACGTACCGGTGGCGTCCGTCGATACGCTGCTGCGTACCGATGCAGACGAACCCGTCGTCCTCCGCCTCCACCGATCGGACTCGGACAACGCGATCCTGCTGCTGTCCGACGCGGTTCTCATCAGCAATGCGGGTCTCGCGACAGTGGAATTGCCGGAAGTGCTCGTGCGCGAGGTGCTCGCACTCAGCGATCACGTGGTGTTCGATGAGTATCACCAGTTCGGCGCCAGCGGTTCCCTCTGGCGGGCGACGCTGCAATGGACGCGGGCGAGCCCCTGGGGCTGGATGGTATGGCAACTGGCGATCGTTGGACTCCTCCTTTTCCTGTTTGGGGCCGTCCGCTTCGGGCCCGTACGGCGCTCCATACCGCGGGAGCGACGCTCGCCTCTCGAACACGTCAGGGCGCTGGCGACGGCGCTGGCCGCGTCCAATGGCCACGACGTGGCGATTGCATCGCTGGTGCGCGGGTTGCACCGCCGGCTTGCAGCGGTCGGGGGCGAGTCCCGCGGTGGCCGGGCGCGCCCGCCACGCGCCGCATGGCACCCCTGGGTCGATCAGCTTGCCCGCCGCATTCCCGATCCCGAGGTTCGCGAACGCGCCGCCCGACTCTCGATGTATGCTGCACCGGGACAACCCGACACCGCCGTTCGCGCGGCGGCCAATGCCGTGGAGGATGTGTGGGAAGCTCTGCATCGCTGACGGATACCGACATCGCGCCGCACACGCAGTGCGCGCAGCGGATCGTCGACCATATCGAGGGCGTTGTGCTGGGACAGAGCACGGCGATCCGCGAAGCCCTGCTGGCGCTGTTCGCGCGCGGGCACGTCCTGCTCGAGGGACCGCCAGGGACGGCCAAAACGCTGCTCGTTCGCGCGCTGGCCATGTCGTTAGGCCTGCGCTTCCGCCGGAGTCAGTTCACTCCGGACCTCATGCCGTCCGATATCACGGGCGTGAGTCTTCTCACCGGCGCCGGGGGGTTCAACTTCCGGCCGGGACCGCTGTTTGCGGACCTCGTCCTCGGCGACGAGATCAATCGTGCGCCGGCAAAGACACAAGCGGCCATGCTCGAGGCCATGCAGGAGCGAAGCGTGACGGTGGATGGCGAATCCCACCCGCTGAGCGCGAGCTTCACCGTGTTCGCCACGCAGAATCCGATCGAGTTCGAGGGCACGTATCCCCTGCCGGAGGCGGAGCTCGACCGCTTTCTCGTGAAAGTGCTGCTGGCGTACCCCGTCGAAGCGGCGGAGCAAGCGCTGCTCAGCCGTGTGCTCGCCGGATTCGAGTCGTCCGACCCGGCGAGTTTCGGTGTGACGCCGGTGACCGGCGCCGAAGGGCTCGCCGATCTCCGCGCTGCGGTTCGGCGTGTGCGTGTGGAGCCGAGCCTGGTCGCCTACATCACGACCCTGGTCCGGACCACGCGTGATGCGCCGACCGTCACGTTAGGCGCTTCCCCGCGTGCCAGCGTGGCGTTGCTGGCCCTCGCCCAGGCCTCGGCGCTGCTGGACGGCCGGTCGTATGTGGTGCCTGACGACGTGAAAACGCTGGCCCCGGCGGTGCTGCGTCACCGCATCCAGATTGCTCCGGAGCTCGAACTGGAAGGCGTGACCCCGGATGCGGCGATCGCCTCGCTGATCGAACGGGTGGAGGCACCGAGGGCATGATCCTTCCCTCGCGACGGTGGTTCGTCGTCGCGGCGGGGCTCGCCCTGATCGCCCCGCTGTCGCTCGTCTGGCCCGACGGGGCGTTGCTCCTGGTGATCCTCGACGTGGTCTGGATCGGTGCGTTCGCGATCGACGCGTGGCGCGCGGCGGGCCTGGGGGGCGAGGACGTGACCATCACTCGTGAGGCGCCACCGGCGTTCTCGTTAGGCCGAGCCCTTCCCGTGAGCTATCGGTGGGCGAGCGCCGTCAACAGACCCCTGATGTTCCGCGTCCGCGAAAGCTTCCCCGCACCGTTTGGAGCGGGATGGGAGGTGGAGCGCCACGTGCGTCTCCCGCCTCGGGGGGTCACGTATGAACGCACGAACCTGCGGCCGGTACGGCGCGGCAGGGCCACTGGCGGGACGCTGCACCTGCGCCAACTTGGGCCCTGGGGGCTCGTCTGGCGACAGACCTCTCGCCCGCTGTCGTGGAACGTGACGGTGTTCCCGAGTCTCGCCGACGCGGCCATCCGGGCACTCCCGACCCAGGCGCAGCGTCGCCGCGAGACGGGGTTGCGCAACGTGCGGCGCCTGGGCGAGGGTCGCGTATTCGAGAGCCTGCGGGAGTGGATCCCGGGAGACGACACCCGGATCATCGACTGGAAGGCGACGGCGAAGCGCGGAAAGGCCATGGCCCGCCAGTACGAAGACGAGCGACGGCAGCACGTGCTTCTCGTACTGGACGCCGGCCGCATGCTCACGGCTCACTCCGAGGGACGTGCGCGACTGGAAGCGACGATCGATGCGGCGCTCCAACTGGCGTATGCGGCGGTGGAGCACGACGACAACGTCGGGCTGATGGTGTTCGCCGACCAGGTACAGCACTTCGTCGCTCCGGCCCGCGGGAAGCGCGCGCTGCGGCAGATCCTGGAAGCTCTGGCGACGGTCGAAGGCCGCCTGGTGGAGCCGGATTACCCCGGCGCCTTCGCCTATCTCGCGGCCCGCAATCGTAAGCGTGCACTCACCGTCGTGTTCACCGATGTCATCGATCGCACGGCGAGTGATGCCCTTGTCGCCCAGGTCGGATCGCTCCGGCCGCGCCACCTGCCGCTCGCGGTCACCCTTCGCAATCCCGACCTCGACGCCAAAGCGACCGCTCGCCCCGCCACGGTCGCCGCGGCATTCGAACGAGCCGCCGCGGAGGAGCTCCTCCAGGCGAGGGAAGAGGCGTTGACCGATATGCGGAGTCGAGGCGTGCTGATCCTGGACGTCCCGCCGAACGGAGCCGCCAAGGCCGTCGTCGATCAGTACACGCTCCTCAAGCGGCGCGCCGCGATTTGAGTGAATTGTCAGCCTGAAAAAAACGACACTGCCCCCGGCTCGCGCTTGCCGCGCCGCGCGTGGCCGGGGACTCGCCACCTGGCACAGAGGCCCGGTGTCTCTGTCCAATCCTGCCTTCGCCGGGACTCGATCCATCACCCGTCTGTTGACGCGACGGCGGCGAGTCCCTCACCTTCCACTTCGGTTGCAAGCCCGGAGCGCGTCAATGCCCACCGCCCATCCCGTTCGTCTGGCTCTCGCCCTCCTCGCTGTCGCGCAGCCACTTGCCGCGCAGCAGCCGACGGGCCCGCGTCTCGTCGTCACCCCCACGAACCCGCGGATGGCCGCCCGCGACACGCTCCGCCTCACCGCGAAGCTGGTGGACTCGGCGGGCCAGCCGGTGCCTAACGCGCGGATCCGGTTCTTCACCGCCTCCACGGGCTTCGAGGGGAGCGTCGATTCGCTCGGCCTCGTCACCTCCGGTGCCGTGGGGAAGATTCCTGTGGCGGTCTCGGCCCTGATTCCGGGGACCCGGCCCATCACCACACGAGTGGAAGTGGTCATGGTGCCCGGGCCTGCAGCGACCGTCACGGTGTCGCCGCGCCCGACCCGGATGCTCGCCGGTCAGCGCCTGCAGTTCAGCGCGAACGCCCGTTCCGCGGATGGCGATTCCGCCACCGAACGCATCACGTGGCGATCCTCCGCGCCTAACGTGATCCGGATCGACGACCGCGGACTGGCGACCGCTGTTGCCGCCGGCCGCGCGTCACTCGCGGCCGGAGCCGGCCGGGCGACCGGGTCGATCGACGTCGCCGTCGTGAATGTCACGGGTGGCTCGGTGACCGTAACCCCAACGAGCGCTTCCGCGCGGCAGGGCGATCTGCTCCGATTCCATGTCCAGGTAAAGGATGCGTCAGGCCGAGTCGTCGACGGGCTGATGCCGAGTTGGACCATGTCGCCGGGCCGCGGGGAGATCGGGAACGATGGCGCGTTCGTCGGCTACGAGCCGGGGCAGTATCTGGTCACGGCCAACTTCGGCCGGCTCAGTGCAGACGTGCCGGTGACGCTCTCGGAGCGCAACGTCCGCCGCAAGACGAGTGTCGTGGGGAGCGTGCTGCGGAGCGCGTTCGTGACGTCGGAGGTCTGGGTGCACCCTAACGGCAAGGTGGCCTACCTCGGCACGCACTCCGGTGGCGATCGCATCTATACGATCGACATCTCCAACCCCGGGAAGCCGGTCATTGCCGACTCCATCATCGACAACTTCCGGGTGATGAATGACGTGATGACCGATGAGAAGGGCGAGGTGATGGTGTTCACGCGCGAGGGCGCTGACAACCGCCGGAACGGGATCGTGGTGATGACGCTCGAGGATCCTCTACGCCCGAAGAAGGCGGCGGACTTCACCGACGGCGTCACCTCGGGAGTGCACTCGGCGTTCATCTATACGGATCCAAGGCACGGACGGCATGTGTACATCACCAATGACGGCACGGGTGCCGTGCACGTGGTGAACATCGACGATCCCGCACAACCGCGCGAGGTCGCGCAATGGAAGACACCTCGCCCCGGGAACAGCGACGCTGGCCGCGTGCTCCACGACATCGACGTGCAGAACGGGCTGCTGTACGGGAGCTGGTGGAATGACGGACTGGTGATCCTCGACGTGGGCAACGGCATCAAGGGCGGAACGCCGAGCACGCCGGTGCTGGTCTCGCAGTTCAAGTACGATCTGGACGCGCTGTATCGTACACGTGTGGAAACCGAGGCCGGGGCCGGGTACATCCGCGGCACGCATACGGCCTGGCGGCACAAGGACTACGTGTTCATCGCCGACGAGGTCTTCGACCCGATGGAGGTGCAGGCCGCGTTAGGCGGTCGTGTCGGCCGCGCGTACGGTCGGCTGCAGGTGATCGACGTGTCCGACGTGACGAAGCCGAGGAGCGTCGCGTACTACGAGCCGGAATTCGGCGGGGTCCATAACGTGTGGGTAACGGGTGATACGCTCTACATGGGCGCGTACAACTCCGGGTTCCACGCGTTTGACATCTCGGGCGAGCTCGCCGGCGACCTGCAGAAACAGGGACGCGAGATCGCACACTATCAGCCCCAGAGTCCTCAGGGGAAGATCCCCAATGCGACGATGACGTGGGGCGTGGTCGTGAAGAACAACCTGATCTTCGTGAACGACCTGAACTCGGGACTCTGGATATTGAAGATGGAGCCAAGGGCGCAGGTCGTTCCGTAGGCGAGTGAACGGGTAAAGGGCAAACCATCCCCGTCTCCCATTTCGTTTCCATGCTCGCTCTCCTAGCACTCGCGCTCCTTCAGCAGCCCGCCGCCGCGCAGTCCCCTGTCTCGCGCATCGTCGTAACGCCGCCGAAGCCAGAGATGGTCGCCGGTGATACGCTGCGCCTTCGCGCCGAGGCCGTGGACGCCGCGGGAAAACCCGTGGCCAATGTTCGCGTCCGGTTTGCCGCTTCAGGCGGCGGCTTCGAGGGCGAGGTCGACTCGTTAGGACTGGTGCGGTCCGGCGCGACCGGCACGATTCCCGTCTCGGTCGTGGCCACGGTCCCGGGCGCCCGCCCGCTGGTGCATCGCGTCGACGTGCGCATGCTCCCGGGGCCAGCGGCGCGTATCGCACCGTCTGACTCGCAGGTACGACTGGCCGTGGGACAGGAGTTCCGCGTCACGGCCAGGGTCTTCTCGAAGACCGGCGACGAACGGACCGGAGAGCGTGTGACGTGGCGGAGCGGTTCGGGAGGCGCCACTGTGGACGGGGCTGGAATGATTCGCGGTGTGCGTGCGGGCGTGTCGACGATCACGGCGACCGTCGCTGGTGTTTCGGCGACGGTACGCGTCGAGGTGGTGCCGACGCGCGTGGCCGGACTCGAGGTCTTTCCGCCGCGCGTCGATGCGCGACAGGGTGACGTGATCCGGCTCAGCGCCACGGCGCGCGACGCGAGCGGGCGTCCCATCCGCGGGCTCTCCACGAGCTGGTCGTTCGCGCCGGGGCAGGGCAGGATCGATCAGGACGGCGCCTTTGTCGCCTATGAGCCCGGCGAGTATCTGGTCACGGCAGTGCAGGGTGGACGCACCGCGCACGCGATCGTGCGTGTGGCGCCCCGCGACGTGCGCCGCCCGATGACCGTCGTCGGCCGCCTGCCACGTACGCGCTTCCGCACCGAGGAGCTCTGGCTGCACCCCGACGGCCAGCACGCCTACCTCGGCTCCGGCCGCGGCGGCGACGTGATGTACGCGATCGATATCAGCGATCCGGCGAAGCCGGTGGTGACGGATTCGATCGTCACCAACACGCGTCGCGTGAACGACATCATGACGACGCCCGACGGCAAATTCATGGTGTTCACGCGCGAAGGGGCGAGCGATCGGAAGAACGGCATCGTCATCTGCTCGCTGGAGGACCCCAAGCATCCGAAGGTCATCAGCGAGTTCACGGACGGCGTGACCTCCGGTGTGCACTCGGCGTTCGTGTACGCGCAGGATGGGCACGGCACGCACGTGTACCTGACCAATGACGGCACGGGTGCGCTGCACATCATCGACATCACCGATCCGTACGCGCCGAAGGAAGTGGCGCAGTGGAAGACACCCAAGGCGCATGGTGACGCCGGTCGGTCGCTCCATGACATCGATGTCCAGCATGGGTTGCTGTACGCCAGCTACTGGAATGACGGTCTGGTGATTCTCGACGTCGGCAATGGCGTCAAGGGCGGCAGTCCGGGCAATCCGCAGTTGGTGTCGCAGTTCAAGTACGACCTCAACTTCCTCTACCGGGACGTCGAAGCCGTAGGCGGGCCCGGGTTCATCCGCGGCACCCACACGGCGTGGCGCCACAAGAACTACGTGTTCGTCGCCGATGAGGTCTTCGCCGCGCAGGACGTGAAAGGCGCCAAGGACGCCTCGGCGTCACGTGCCTATGGGCGTTTGCAGGTGATCGACGTCAGCGACATGGCGAATCCGAAGAGTGTCGCGCACTACGAGCCGGAGTACGGGGGCGTGCACAACGTGTGGGTCGCCGGCGACACGCTCTTCATGGGGGCATACGAGGCTGGGTTCCGCGCGTTTGACATTTCGGGTGACCTCCGTGGCGATCTACGCGCGCAAGGTCGCGAGATGGGGCACGTCAACACGGCGGACATGGACGGCAAAGTGCA
>JBQTIW010000276.1:0-33791 GCA_052387735.1 Gemmatimonadaceae bacterium | reverse complement strand
TCGTGTAGAACGGCGCGGCGTTGAGCCAGCTATCGAACATCCCGTGGAGGTCGGCGAGCGGGTCACGCCGGCCTCTCAGCGCGTTGAAACGCC
Organism: Gemmatimonadaceae bacterium; assembly: GCA_052387735.1. Classification (GTDB taxonomy): domain Bacteria; phylum Gemmatimonadota; class Gemmatimonadetes; order Gemmatimonadales; family Gemmatimonadaceae; genus RBC101. Next base: position 33,698 of record JBQTIW010000276.1, on the reverse strand, counting down.
GGGCCTGCAGCGGACTCACCTCGACGGCAAAATGCGTGTAACCAGCCGGACGCAGCTCGCGCAGGAGTGCTGTGATGACCTGCGGGAGCTCGGCCACGCCGTGCTCCTCCCCCACCATGAAGAACTGCGCGCTCTTGCCCTGGCGCAGGAGGAACTCGGCCCCCGGTCCCGTGAGGCGCCCATCGCGGAGCGCGAGCTCGTGCCGATTGGCCGCGAGCAGGCGCTGCAGCGCGCTGTCCGGGGGCGTCGCCGGCGTCTGTGCGTGCGCCAACGAGCCCAGACCAACAACAAGAATAGGGACACCGAAGTAGGAGCGCACCGTTGAGGTCGAACGAGGTGGTCGCGCGCCGAACAGTAACGTCCTCTCGAGCATTGCGCAGCCGCGCCTCAGCCGTTCTTGCGGCGTGCCGCTCGGGCTCTCGTCACCGGCACGAATCTCGTCCCAGCCTGGGCGACTGACCCGAGGGGAGGGCCCATCGGTGTTCGAGTGGGCGAGCCGTAACCGTGCGCGTGCCATCACGTGTCCATCCGAAGTCAGCGACGTATGCCTCACGCTATCTTTCAGGATAGGGAAATCACGTGGTATGATATCGAGGACTGCTCTCACCGGGATACGCTGATGACCTCGATTCCCGAAGTCGCGGAGGAATTCTCTGCGACTTGTGCGACCGGAAGCGGATGGGAGCGATGCCAGCGGTTCTGGCACGCGGTCTCGCCGTGAAGGATCTCGGCTCGGCCTGACCGCGATGGTCACCCGTGGCTTCACCGGTCGCCGGCCCGCCGCCGATGCCGCGGCGCGCCTCCCACCTGGACAGCACCTGGTACCGGACTTTCCGGTGCTGTCCATGGGTCCGACGCCGCGAGTGCCGATCGAGCGATGGACGTTCACTCTGCGTGTCGGCGCACGCCACGTTAGGCGTTGGACGTGGGTGGAGTTCATGCAGTTGCCCAAGACGCAGCTCACGGCCGACATTCACTGCGTCACCACCTGGTCGAAGCTTGACACGAATTGGGAAGGAGTGCTGGTCGATGACGTGCTGGCCGCGGCCGGCCTTACGCCGCCGCCCACGGGGTTTGTCCTGGCCCACTCGTACGACGGCTATTCCACCAACGTCCCGGTCGCTGATCTCGTCGGTCGCAAGGCGATGATTGCCACCCTGTACGATGGACAGCCCCTGGAGCCCGATCATGGCGGTCCGGCGCGACTGCTCGTCCCGCACCTGTACTTCTGGAAGTCCGCGAAGTGGGTGAACGGGATCCAGTTCACCCAGCGCGACGAAGCGGGCTTCTGGGAGCTCCGCGGCTATCACATGTACGGCGATCCGTGGCGCGAGCAACGTCACACGGCGGACTGAGCCTAACGTGACCGACAGCCCGGACGAGGGCGACAACTGGCAGGAAGCCGTCATCGAGGAAGTCGCCGACGAGACGCCGACGGTGAAGAGCTTCGTGCTGCGACCGCGGCTCTGGCATCCGTTCCTTCCCGGCCAGCACGTCGACGTCAGACTTACGGCACCTGACGGCTATCAGGCACGGCGCAGCTATTCCGTGACGTCGGACCCGGAACGCTCGGGAGTATTCCAGCTGGCGGTGGAACGACTGGAGGAAGGGGAGGTCTCGCCCTTCTTCCACGACGTGGCACAGGTGGGTGACACCGTCGAGGTGCGCCGCGCATTCGCGGAGCATTTCGCGTGGCAGCCGGAGCCGGGTCGCGCCGTGCTGCTCATTGGCGGCGGCTCCGGCGTTGCACCACTGATGTCAATGGTTCGCCATCGCGCCCACGCGCGCCATGCAGGTCCGATGGTGCTGCTCTATTCGGCACGCACGTGGGACGACGTGATCTTCCGTGAAGAGCTCCTCGCACAGGAACGGTCGCAGCCTGATCTCCGTGTTGTTCTCTGCCTGACGAGAGCTGCACCGCAACGACCAACCGACCACGCGCGACGCATCGATGCGGAGATTCTGCGCGGTGTACTCAGCTCGCTCCCCGAGGCGCCTCACCTGACCTTCGTCTGTGGAGCCAACCCATTCGTCGGCACGGTGGCGGATCTGCTGGTCGGGCTCGGGCTACCTCCGTCGACGATACGAACGGAGCGATTTGGCGGGTGAACGGGCAAACGCGCAAAAGGGGCAAACGGGTAAGAAGGGGCAAACGGATAAGTGCCAGACCTTATCCGTTCACCCGTGCTACTTACCCGCCTTGAGACTCCGATACTGCTCGACCGCCGCGTTGACCTTGAGGTCGATCGCCACTTTGCCGATTTCCGCGGACGCCTTGGTGGGATCGCCGTTCACGCCCGACTCGGGACCGCCACCGCTCGGTGCAAGCTTGTTCCGGCGGATGCCTTCTGGATACACGTAGAGCAGCTGCGACGTGTCCGTGGTACCGGCGTGCGTACCGACCGTTGCGGCATCCCATCCATAGGTCTTGAGGAGATACTCGCGCAGTTGCACCCGGCCCTTCTGGTAGTAGTCCACCAGGGCGTAGACCCTCACGTCGGTTCCCTGCCACTCCGCGTTCAACGCATTCGCGACGTTGGTCAGGCCCTGCTGATTGCCGCCGCTGTCGCCGATCAACAGGATGTCGGTGAAGCCGTGGACCCTGAGACTCCGCACCGCGGCGTCCAGCAGCTGGTCATAGCTCGGCGATGGGTTGCTGATGACCCCCGGCTTGTCGCCGAAGTTCGGCCGGTTGTAGTCGCCCTCTGGTACGTACTGCACGGTGGGCGCAACCAGGGCGTTGCCGAGACGCCCGGCGAGCTGGCCCGCAGCGAACGTGACGATGTAGTTGTGCTTGCCCAGCACCATGTGTGGTCCGTTCTGCTCCGTACCGCCCGTGGGAATGATGACCACCTTCTTCCCAGCCTGGATGGCGTCGCGTACCTCGGTCCAGGTCATGGCCTCGATGAACGGGGGACCAAGCGCGGTCTGTGCGCCTGACGAACCCGAGAGCGCCAGTGCGGCGACGGCGATGCACGCGCTTCGGAATGACACATTCATGGCCTGGCCCCCATGCTGGTTCTGATCTGGGCCAGGGCGTTGTCGATCTTGATCTTGAGGATCGCCTCACCTAACGCTGGCGTCGCTTTCGTAGGATCTCCGCTCACGCCGCTGTCCGGGAACCCGCCCCCTGGCGCGAGTTTGTCCCGGCGGATCAGTGCTGGATTGACGAACATCAGCTCCGACGTGTCCACCATGCCCGCATGATTGCCGATGGCGTCGGCCGCAAATCCGAGTTTGCCGAGGTAGGCACGGGCATCCGCAGATGACTTGGTGTAGTAGTCCCCGATGAAATGCACGCGCGCACCGGTGCCTGTCCATTCCGTATTGAGGCTGTCGGCCACCGTGCGCATCCCCGTCTGGTTGCCGCCCGAGTCACCGATGAGGATGAGATTCGTGAAGCCGCCGGCCTTCAGGCTTCTGGTCGCATGGGTCAGCAGCGTGACGAACCGATCTTCCGGGAGAGTGATGGTCCCGGCTTTCGTCATGTGGCCTCGCGGGTTCTCCCAGCTGCCTTCGGGGACGTAGGTGATGATTGGCGCCACGATGGCATTGCCGAGCGCACGGGCGATCTTGTCGGTGGTGTACTGCAGGACGTACTTGTGCTCCCCCATCACCATGTGCGGGCCCTTCTGCTCGGTGCCGGCGGTGGCGATGATGACGGTGGTCTTCCCGGCTCTGATGAGATCCCGGAGTTCGTCCCAGGTAAGCTCTTCGAGGAAAACGGTGTCCGGGGGGCGTTGGGCGCCAGCACCGGGGAAGGCGACGCTGAGGCTGAGCAGCGCCGCGGCGACAATGGGTTTCATCGTTGGGCAGTAGGCGGTAGGGAGCGGGCGGTCCGCAGCGGCGATGGCGTGACATGAAGATGCCAATCGGTTCACGCCCGTGCCAGCCGCTCACCTGACCACCCGCTCACCCGACCACCCGTTCGCGCGTTCACCCATTCCCCGCCCGTACTTTACAGTTTCATGGCCAACGACCAGATCGCCCCGGTGCTCCCCCCCACCGTTCCGAGGCGCCCGAGCGCGCTTCGACGGTCCATCGGCATACAGGGACTCCGTCTCATCCAATGGCGAGTCGAGGGCAACCTTCCCGACGTGCCCAAATTGGTGATCATTGTCGCGCCGCACACATCCAACTGGGATTTTGTCGTTGCGTTCCTGGCATACCTCGCTCTGCAGCTCGATGCAACGTGGTTTGGCAAGCACACGCTCTTCCGTTGGCCGATGGGTGTGCTGTTCCGCTACTTCGGCGGCATTCCCATCGAGCGCTCGAGGAGTGCCAACGTCGTCGACGTGTACATCGAGGAGTTCGCGCGCCGCAATCGAATGGTCCTCGCCATCGCCCCGGAGGGGACTCGGAAGCGAACCACCGAATGGAAGACAGGCTTCTATCACATCGCCCTCGGCGCTCGGACAGACATCGTACCTGTCGCGCTGGACTATCCCAGCCGCCGCATCCGGATCTTCGACGCGGTCAAACCCACGGGTGATCTGGAACCGGATCTGGAGGTGCTCAGGTCCTGGTACCGTCCTGTCATGGCACGCTATCCGGAGAAGTACGGCGAATGATGCCGCGCTCCGTGCGGAGCCCTGCGGCTGTCGCGTGCGCCTTACTGCTGTCGGCGTGTAGCCACGGGACGCCGGAGCAGGGCCCGGTCATGATCGGTCAGTGGGTGTGGTCCGGGCCCGATGCCGCCTCCTCGCCAAGAGCCGCCGGGAGCGTCCGCAACTCCGTGAGGCGATCTGGATCGGCAGCCTCCGACGGGCCGCCTCGGGAGTCACAACACAGCTGGGCCTCCCCCCAACAATTTCCATCACCCAACGCCCACCGCGGCGCCCCTTTGCGTCTATGCATCCGTGCGCCCGTGCATCCCCACATCCGTCTAGTCGAGCGCGAAGATCGTCACCTTGCTCGGCCCGCCTGATGCCTGCCAGAAGGCTCCCGCCGTGCCTGACGTGGCGGCCACGTACTGCCGGCCACGCACGGTATATGAGATGATGCCACCGTTGAGAGGAGCGCCTAACGCGTACCGGAAGAGCAGGCGCCCGTTCTGTGCATCGAGCGCAATGAAGTTGCCACTCAGTTCTCCCGTGAACACGATGTCGCCCGCGGTCGCGGTCACTGCGGCAACGATCGGCCTGGAGGACAGGTAGCGCCATTTGACGGTTCCCGTGGCCGCATCGACCGCAGTGATGCGACCCCGCGCCCGACGCACCGGGTCGAACGCGAACGAGCCACCCCAATTGAAGCGCCGCGGAACGACGGTGTCATCCGTCCCTTTGCTGATCGTGGCGCACCAGTCGACCGCAGGAACGTACAGCATGTTCGTACGCGGGCTGAATGCAGGGCCGTTGTAGACCACGCCGCCGAACGGTCCCGGACACCGACGACCTTCGGGTGTTGCCGCAGTGTCCACCCTGGTGACGGCCGTGACGAAGATCCGCTCACGGGTCGTGCGATCGAAGACTTCGAGCAGACCGGATTTTCCCGTGACAGCGACGAGTCGTCGCCGCTTTCCACCGGCGGTCGCTTCGTACAGGGGACTTGCCTGCGTCACGTCCCAGTTTCTCACGTCGTGCGGAACCTGTTGCTGATGCCAGAGCATCTTTCCGTCACGCGCATTCAGTACCACGAGCGAGCTCGTATACAGGTTCTCCCCGGGACGCCCAGTGTCATTGAAGGCCGGCGTCGCGTTCCCCACCGGGACGTAGAGTTCGCGACGCGCGGGATCGAGTGAAAGAGATCCCCAGACGCCTCCCCCGAACACTCGACCGGGATCGCCCCAGGTGGAGAGCGCGGCCTCCCCTTCGCGCGGGACCGTGTTGAACCGCCAGACCTCTTCGCCCGTCCGCAGCCTGAATGCACCGATCCATCCGCGCGTGCCGACCTCGCTGCCGGCAGGTCCGGCAAACACGAGATCCTCGAACGCCATCAGCGGCATGGTAATCGCCTCGCCGCTCGCACCATCCGCAATCTTGCGCTCCCACGCCACACTCCCGTCCGCGGCCGAGAGGGCGAGGAGGTACCCGTCCGAGGTACCTCTCACCACCAGTCCGTCCTTGAGCGCCACGCCGCGCTGCTGCGGGTAGTTTGCCGAATCACGGGGTGCACGTTCGTGACGCCATACCTCGGAGCAATCTGTTGCGCTGATTGCCACCGTACTGGTGGTCGTGGTGACAAACATCGTTCCTTGATGGACGATCGGGTGTGTCTGGAAGGGTGGGGTGACGCCGAGATCGAGTTCACAGAGCGGCCTGAGCTGCGCGACGTTGGCCCGGGTGATCTGCCCGGCGCTGACGTAGCGCCAGCCCGCGTAGTCGTGGTTGGCGAACAGCCAGCTGTCGGTTGCGCGACCCGCCGCGTTGAGCGTGCGCTGCGAGGGGCCGGCCTGCGCCGCGGCTGCGGGCGCGGATGCCATGGCCAGCAGGACGAAACTCAGGTGCCTCATGCTCGAGAGTCTATGAGATGAGGCTGACGCCGGCCAGTCCGGCGCTCGCGCAGGCTAGAGTGTCGTGCTCCGGTCGTCTCCGCTGCGGCCGATGATCAGGGCGATGGGTAACCCGACGAGCACGGCGTGTCCGGAGATCATCATCAGCGTGATCCACGAGAGACCGCCCCCTGAGTTCGCGCGACTGAGCGGCACGACAATGAAGTGCATCGCGCTCCAGATGACGACGCCGTACGCGAGTCCTGTCGAGATCAGCCCCGGAAGCGTCGAGGTAGCGCGGCGCAGCGCCGCTGACCGTTGCACTGCGACAAAGAAGATGGCCGCCCAGATCGTCGCGATCAGCAGGTGCAGCACAAGCCCCAGCCCCGCCGTCGGGAACCCGCCACCGCGCGCGGCCTCCCGGCCGAGCACCCCTGCAGCCACCGACTGCAGGATCCGCACGAGATTGATCGTGCCAGCGGCGGTGACCTGCACGAGCATCGCGAGGAAGAGGTCGCAGACCCCAGCCGTTAGGCCGGCCTTCAGAATGCGCGTGACGCGGTTGGTCCTTCCGGTGGCGAGTCTGAGTGAGGCCGTGGTCATGGTTGCTGGGTGCGTTTGGTGGAGTCGCGCCAGCATGGTGTTCAGCGGGCTCGGCGGATTGTACGATCATGCGTTTGAGGCGACCGGCGGTGGGGCGAGTAAGCGATCGTGAGTACGTGATCGGGCGGTGGAGCTTTCCCCCTGCACCGCCCACTGCCTACCGCCTGCCATACCCTCCGCCAACCCGCGAGAAATCACCGCTCATCCCTCGCGCCTTGGGTTCCTCAGGGAACAGGGGAATCGTCGTGGTGACCACTCCATCGGGACAGGCCTTCTGCTCGACATCGAACACGCCAATGTGATGCGGCTCGAGCTGTGCGGTGCCGGCACTGCGGTTGAGCTCCTGAGTGCGCGATACGTGACCCACCGATTCGCGCCGCATTGGCACGACGAGTTCGCGCTCGGCGTGGTGGAATCCGGGGCGGTGCGGACGCGTGTGGGGACCGCGACCGTCACAATGCGCCCGGGCGCCCTTCTGATCTTGAATCCGGGGGACGTCCACACCGGAGAGCCCTGCGATGGTCATGGATACACCTACCGGATGCTCTATGTAGGTGCTGCGCTCCTTCATGACGTCCTTCACGACCGCACGGAGACGAGCGAATCGGTCAGGTTCGACCTGCCCGTGGTGCGCGACGCGCGTCTGGCATCGCGTCTCGCTGCGGTACACGCAGCGCTGATGCGACCGGCCGGTCACTCCAGTGCGGCTGTCGCAGAGTTGGTCGACACACTGGACGCGCTGGCTCGACAGCACGCATCGCGTCGCGCCGTCGTGCGGTCCTTGCCCGCAGACCCCCGGGTGGTAGGCATCGTGAGAGAGTATCTTGAAGACAATCATGCGCGCGTCGTCACTCTCGCTGAGCTCGCGACCCTCACCGGTCGCAGCCCGTTCTACGTGAGCCGCACCTTTCGGAGCGCAGTGGGCGTGCCGCCATACGCCTACCTGGCGTTGGCCCGGGTTTGCCGTGCGCGTGAGCTGTTGGCCGCCGGCTTCCCTGCGTCCATGGTCACACACACCGTGGGGTTCTCGGACCAGAGTCACTTCATCCGGCAGTTCAAACGCGTGGTTGGTCTCACGCCGGGCCAGTATTCCAGAGAAGTAACGTGTTCGTCAGGCAGGTCGATCGTGAGGTTCCGGTCCACTGGGGCACCGTCGCACAACGCCCGGCTACCACGCCAATTCCTGACCGCCTGACGAGCGATCCGACCCAACCCACGAGACAGCCTATGCTCCGCTCAATGATTCATTCGTCGACGTTCGCTGCGGTCGCCTTGACGGGTGTCGCTGCGCACTCCCACGCCGCCGCCTCGCCAGCAGAAGCGACGGCGGTCTTCTCCGCGGGCTGCTACTGGACCGTCGAGGCCGTGTTCGAGCACGTACGGGGGGTCACCGACGTGGTCAGCGGCTTCGCTGGCCGCGACGCGAAAGCCCACGCCTATTCACGGGCCGTGACGGGCACCACCGGAGCCGCCGAGGCCGTGAGGGTGACCTACGATCCCTCGAAGGTGAGCTACGACGATCTCCTGCGCGTCTTCTTTACCGCGGCTCACGACCCCACGCAGCTCAATCGGCAGGGGCCCGACGTTGGCAATCAGTACCGGTCGGTCATCTTTTACTCCAACGATGAACAGCGACGGAGTGCGCTCGACTACCTCGCGCACCTCGAAACGTCCAGGGCGTTTCCGAAGCCGATCGTGACGCAGGTCGCCGCGCTGGATGCGTTCCGTCCCGTGATCGAGAGTGAGCAGGACTTCGTCGAGAAGAATCCCAATCATCCCTACGTCGTGGCATGGGACCGGCCACGACTCGCCCAGTTCCGGCGAACGCTGCCGGAGCTGTTCCGTGAGCACAAATGATGAGCAACGCCGCTGAACTCCTGCTTTCGCGGGAGCACTCCGAGGGTGTTCCCCGGCCAAGGGCGCGACAGCGACCGCCGTGCCGGGGCCTGGTGTCGACGATCCCGAGGTGACTGGCCCTGTGACGACTGCGCTCGACGAGGCCGATGTCGTGGCGTTCGACCCTGAGGAGGCCCTCAAGGAGAAGGTCGATCTGCGGCGCGCTGTGCTCATGGCCGTTGGCGCCTGCGTGCTCGTTGGCGTGCTGGAAACGGCCAAGGACCTCACCTTCGCGGCCATCGCCGGTCGTGAGCGGGCGTTGTCCGCGGCGCTTCGGGCCCAGATGCCGTGGTGGATTCTCTGGATGGCGTTCATGCCCGCGGTGCTGTGGCTGGCGCGCCGGTTTCGGTTCGATAACCATCGCTGGCCAAGGAGCGCGGCGGTCCACGTGGTCCTCGGCCTGCTGATTGCCCTTTCGCACGGCGTCCTGTTTAGCCTGGTGTTTCACCGGGTGACCGGTGTGCAGGTCGCAGCCACGTTAGGCGGGCAGGTCCAGTTCTTCCTGGGCCGGTACCTGTTCACCGACATCATGACGTACTGCGCCACCATCGGCATCTACTGGTCGGTCGAGTATTTTACGCACTTCCGCGTCTCGGCGCTCGCCGCGGCCAGGTCCGAAGCCCGAGCCGCCAGGTTGCAGCTCCGGCTCGCCGAAGCGCGCATTCACGCGCTGCGCATGGAGCTCAATCCGCACTTCCTGTTCAACGCCCTCAACTCGGTTGCCGGCCTGGTCCGCCGGCGCGAACACGATGCGGCCATCGACATGCTAGCGCGTCTGGGTGAGCTGCTGCGCACGACCCTCAATCGCGACATGCCGTCCGAAGTCACCCTGGCTGAGGAACTGGCGCTGCTGCGACGATTCCTCGACATCGAGCTGGTGAGGTTCGGCGATCGCCTGCGCGTCGTGTGGGAGATCGAGGCCGAAACCTACGATGCATTCGTGCCGCCGCTCATCCTGCAACCACTCGTAGAGAACGCACTGCGCCACGGCATCGCGCGCCGCTCGGGCGCCGGTCTGCTGCATATCACGGCACGCCGCGCCGGACTCAACCTCGAGCTCGTGGTGCGCGACTCGGGAGAAGGGCTGGGGTCGCTCGGCGGACGTCCTCCGCGCGAGGGGATCGGGTTGGCGAACACACGCGCGCGGCTCGAAGAGCTGTATGGCGCCGAATCGGCCTCCGTTGACCTGGCAGATGCGAACGGCGGTGGCGCGCGCGCAAGGCTGACGCTTCCCCTCCACATGAGCCGCGGTTGCCGCGATGTCGCACTCGGTGCCTGACGCGGCCGCTCAGTCGCTGCGGCCACGCGTCATTATCGTCGACGACGAGCCCCTGGCACGCGACTGCATCCGCCTCCCGCTCGAACGAGAGGCCGACGCGGAAATTGTCGCCGAGTGCGGAGACGGCGCGAGCGCGGTGGATGCGATCCGCCGGCTGTCTCCCGACATCGTATTTCTCGACGTGCAGATGCCGGAGCTCGACGGTTTTGGTGTGATCGACCATGTGGGGGCGGCCGCCATGCCTCCGGTCGTCTTTGTCACGGCGTACGACGAGCATGCGCTCCGGGCGTTCGAGGTTCATGCATTGGACTACGTGCTCAAGCCCTTCGACGACGCTCGGCTGCTCGCCGCGTTCGACCATGCCAGGCTCGTTATGCTCGACCGCCAGCATGGCGAGCTGGGACGCAAACTGGCCGAGGTTGTCCGCAACTGGCAGCAGGTGCCGGCGTCGCCGGCGGCAGCCGCTCCTACAGACGTCCGCGGCAAGGACGCCGAGCGCGATGCCAACTCCCCGAACAAGAGGTCCGGGTACATCACCCGCTTCACCGTGCGCGAAGACGGAAATGCACGTTTCGTCCCCGCCAGCGTGGTGGATTGGATCGAGGCCGATGGCAACTACATCGTGTTGTGCGTGGGCGAGACGCGGCACAAGGTGCGTGGGACGCTCCGCGACGTGAGCGGCAAGCTCGATCCACGCCTGTTCGTGCGCATCCACCGCTCGGTGATCGTGAATATCGATCGGATTCGCGAACTGCAGCCCTGGTTTGGTGGCGACTACGTGGCCATTCTGCGCAATGGCGCGAAGCTCAAGGTGAGTCGGCGTCACGTGTCGCAACTGCTTCGACCAATGGCCTGAGGACGGACCTCACGTCGCATGCTTGACCTGGCGATCGCGCTCGTCGCGGTGCAACGATCGAACGAATCCTCGGAGGATCCGATCATGATCACGGGTGCCCACTTCCTGCTTTACAGCACCGATCCGGCAGCCGACACGGCCTTCCTGCAGAGAGTCTTTGGCTGGCCAGGCGTAGATGGCGGGGATGGCATGACGATTTGTGCGCTTCCGCCCGCCGAGATCGCCGTGCACCCCGGTGACCGCGCTTTTTCGCAGCGCCATGCCGGGCAGGACCTGGCGGGAATCGTCCTCTACCTGCAGTGCGCTGACGTCGATGCTGCCGTACGCGCCCTTGCAGACAAAGGTGCAAGCTGCGAACCCGTCTCGGACTCTGAATTCGGCTCGTTCACGGCCGTGCACCTGCCGAGCGGAGCAAAGGTAGGGTTGTATCAACCCTCGCATCCTACCGCGACCGGAGGCTGAGGAGCTGGGGGGCGTGGTGCCGCGTCAGGCGGAGCCCTAACGGTTGGGTTCGGCTACCCCGCGGTCGTCTCCGCGGATGCGGGTGTGCCCTCCCCCCGCTGTGCCCAAGCGTTATGGTATAGCGTGCATAACGCCGGTGGGTGCCGACCGACCACGTCGGCGAGCGACCCGCTGTCATTCGTGGTTGCCCCAGTGTACACGCCGCAACGAGTTCGCGATCGACAAGGCGAGGACTGCGGGCGAGAGCGTCCGCGGCCGGCGGATGCTGCTGATAGGAGTGGCCGATGAGTGCGAAGATCAGGAACCTCGCCAACCTGATGAAGCTGAAGAAACAGCAAGGCGAGACGTTCGTGTTGCTGCTGGGCGCCGGTGCGTCCATGAGCTCCGGAGTCAAGCGGACGCCGGCGATCATGGAAGAGCTCCTGGAGACGTACGGCCAGGATTTGAATGGAGGAGAGCGACTCGAACAGCGCTTCGATCGCCTCTGGGGTCGCACGCCTGACGCGACGCGTCGCGCGTTTCTGCAGCCGTATCTGAATCAGGTGCCGTCCGACGGGTACGCCCGGCTCGCGAAGTTGATCGAAGCGGGATACTTCGAAGTGGCCCTCACGTTCAACTTCGACACGCTGCTCGAGACGGCCCTCGAGAGGATCGGGTTCGCGGACTACAAGTGCATGATCCGTGGCGAGACCATCGAAGAGGAAATGCAGAAGCTGGTAGAAGCGCGCGTGCCGCGGTTCAAGCTGGTCAAGCTGCACGGCAGTCTGCGGTCGTCGGATCACTTTCTCTTCGACGCCCGGGAGATGCACCAGTACCCGCCGGTGATCGAGCAGTTGGTCAGTCGGATCACAGGACGGGACATCGTCTGCTGTGGGTACGCATTCAAGGATTTCTGCGTCATCCGCGCGTTCGCGCCGCACGGAGGTTCGGTGGTGTGCGTGGACCCTCGCGAAGTGCCCGAGAACCTGCGGGTGATTCTCAAGGGACGACGGTCCGACGACTGGTTTGTCGAGAATGACTTCGATTCGTTCTTTGCAGAGCTCCATCGGGAATTGCTCGACGTGCAGCCAAGGTCTGGTGTTGAGCCTCCGCCGCCAAACCCCTTCAAGTTCCTGGAGAGTTACGAGGAAGACGACTCCGACTCGTTCAAGGGTCGAGAGGACGAGAAGGCTCGATTCCTCGAGGCCCTCGCCGAGCCGCGACCGCCACGCGTGGTCGTTGTCGCGGGACCGGCCAAAGCCGGCAAGACATCGCTGATTCGTGCGGGATTCCTGCCGTGGCTGAACATTGAGAAGTACGACGGCGTGTATGTGCGTTGCCGCCAGGATCTGGATCAGGTGCTTCCACAGGCGCTGTTCCCCGCCGACGCCTCCACCGGCGGAATGACGGCCTTGCAGTCGATTCGACGGTTCGCCGACGACGCGCTGCCGCGACGGGCGGTGCTGTTCCTGGACCAGTTCGAACGCGCGACGGATCGCTTCGACCTGAACGCGAAAGCGGGACGTCAGGAGCTCGCGACATACTTCGAAGAGCACCTCGTCGCCGGCTCGAGCGAGAATCTCACCCTGGTCCTCACGATGCGTGAGGACGGCCCGCTCCTGCAGACGCTGAGTCAGAGTTGCCAGGACCAGGGGCTGCGACTGGTGTTCGTGCCGTGCATCGCCTTCGGGCGCGACGATGTCGGGGAGATCCTGCGCGGACTCGCTGCGGCCGGCGGATTCGAGTTTGAGGGCCGCATCATCGAGGAGATGCTGCAGAAGTACGAGGAGACACGGACGGCCTCACCCGAGAAGCGATTCACGCTCGCGCACATCCAGGCGGTGTGCCATATCCTCGCCGCGGTGCGCAACGTCGAATACGAGAGCTACCGGAGCGCGTTCGACAAGAACCTGGACGCTCTGCATCAGGCCATCAACGTCGCCGACATCATCAGCTTCGTCGAGGACTTCTCGTGGTCCGACGCGGCGTGGTTCCGCAACATGATCAAGGTGCCGTTGCGTGAGAGCAAGGAGAAAATCGCCGAATTCATCAAGTCGCATTACAAGGAACTGTTGCCCAAGCCGGTGACGCCGCGACCACGCACTCCTGTCGCCGTACGCGCCGTGGTGACGACGCCATGACCATGCACGCGGGAGAGGCAACAACCACACCCTCGGCATCCGACGACGGCTCCGACGAGACACTGTTCAGTCGGCGCGAAGAGGCCGAACGCGTCGCGGCGTTTATCCTGGCGGCGAAGGGCCGGTTTGTCGTCCTCAGCGGACCACGGGCCAGTGGAAAGACCTTGCTCATCACGCACTGGCTGATCCCGACCCTCGTTTCCAAGCTGGGACAGCGGGTGATGTATGGCGCCTGCTCCCAGCGCTTTCCGTCCATAGTGTCCGGCACCGATGGGGAGACATCGTTCGACGAGGCGTTGCAGCGAGGTAGCATCATCTTCGCCGACGAGTTCGACCGCGTGCTCGAAGCGCCGAAGGACGAACGACGGGCCGAGCTCGATCGTTTCTTCGAGCGGCTCCGGCGCACGGACGCTGCCGCCAAAGTCGTGGCCATCGTGCAGGCGGGACACCTGACGAGCGTCTTTGCGCTCAGCTCATACGATCCCGACATCGTCAGCGGCGTGTGCGAACTACGCTCCGTCGAGGTGGGCGAGGGTCTGAAGCAACTGAGCGCCGGCCAGCCTGGTCGTGGGACCGTCTACACGCCCGCAGTTCTCGAGGCGCTGACCAATGACCTCGAGGCGTTGAAACAGCGTGGGCTCGATGCCTCCTTCGACCTCATGCGCCTGATTGACGAACGACTCGGCGCGGAAGACGTGGCGAACGGCGCCAGCCCTGTCGATATGGCGGAATACGTCAGAGTGGGCAGAGTGACCGGCATGCTCCGCATCCATCTCGAACAGAGACTGGAAGGCCTGGAAACGGAGCAGAGCGGCGCCGAGCAGACGGCACGTGCCCTGCTGCAACGCATCCTCGAGGCGCACACACGGAGCGGCGCTCCCGATCTCGACGACATCGCCCCACGACTCGGGGTCACGCGTGATGAAGTGGATCGTGTCTTCATGCGTCTGTTCGATCCGTCACCGCTGCTCCTGCGGAAAGCCGACGGGCGTATCGAGTTTCGCCCGGCGCACCTGCGGATCGTGGTCGAGGAAGACGTCGCGGCCCGGAAGCTGCAGAATCAGCGCGTCCGGCGGATCCTCGATGAAGGACTCAAGAGCTGTCAACTGTTAGGTACCTGTCTTCCCTCTGCTCGATTTGCCGAGGTGCACCGCCGCCGCCGTCATCTCGACGTCGACGAGGAGGAGATTCGGTTCCTGCTGCAGAGCGCCTTGCGCTCTGCGGGCGACCTGACGGGCGCGGCGGAGTACTGGCTCGGTCGGCTCAGTAGCCGGCAGGACGGAATGGACCTGCTGCTGGCCGCGGCGTTCGACGCGTCACCTGAGGTCCGTGCGAAAGCCGTCGCACTCCTGGCCGGATTCCCCGAGCCGGTCGTGCGCGAGCGACTCAAGGTCATCGCGCTCACCGATGGCGCGCCGGACGTGCGGGAACGCGCTGTCGAGAGTCTTCGGGCGATGGCGACCCCCCAGCTGCTCGGCACGCTGCTGCAGGAGCTACGGGATCCGAGGAGCGCCTATCGCGGCCAGGCGATGGATGCCCTCCGGATCTTTCCGCAGCCTGACGTCGCCGCGGCGTTGGAGTCGATCGTGAAGGCGTCAGCGACAGATCTGGAGCTCCGAAAGAAGGCCATCTCCGTACTCGCGGTCCTCGGGATCGAACCGTCCACGGACGCTCTCATCGCCATCGCGCTCTCCGATCCGGACGATGACGATCGTGAGGCGGCGGCACAGTCACTGGCACAGACGACCAACGAAGCGCTGAACACCCGCATCCTCGAGCGGCTCGAGATCCCACGTCTTCGCACTCGCCTGGTGGTCGTCGGCCTGGCGATGGCCTTCGTCGCCGCATGGGGGTTGGTCCCGTTCCTGCTGTTGATCGGCGTCGTTGCTTCGGTCTGGGCGTTCTCGCTCGGCGGCATCGCCGCGGTTGCCCTCGTGTTCGGCTCCCTCTGCGTCGTCACCAGCTCGCTCCTCCTCAAAGTGCGCGACGGCCGGCTGCGCCGCCGGTCTCCGTTGGGTATCCTCGGAATCGCGCTGTACGTGCTCTGCACGCTGACCGTGTTGCCGTGGCTGCACGGCGTCGCGCACGCGATGGCGGGTAAGGTGCGTCGCGCCCTCGCGCTGCTCGGTCTCGAAGCCCTCGGTTTCGTCTCCGTCTATCTCATCACGGACATGATGGAGTTCGTCCCGCGCCTCTGGTGGCTCGCGGTTGTGTACCGGTGGGCGGGCTGGGCGCTGATCATCGGGACATATCTCTACGACGTGCTTTGGGTCGCCATCGACGTGTTCGTGTTGCCGCGCCATCGCCGCCGGGTCCGCCTCTTCCGTACACTGTTTCACAATCCGGCCATGGTCGACGTGGTGTTCGGCTGGCTCCGCGCGCCTGATCCCCATCACCGGTCTCGCGCCAGACGGCTGATTCGCTGGTTCGGGAGGGAGATCCCGTCGACCAAGCTGGCCGATATGCTCGAGGGAGCGGATCCCGTCGCCGAACCGTTGATCGTCCGCGCGCTCAAGCGATCGAAGGACGATGGCGCAGTCAGCAGGTTGGAGCACCAGTGGCCGCAGGCGACCAGCGGCAACCGTCGCGCCATCGAGGCCGTGTTGTTAGGCAGGCCGACGCCACGCTCCCTCAGGGCTTATGACCGCATCGCGGCGCAGAGCGGGCCCCTGGCTCGCGTCCGTGCCGCCTTCGCGCGCATCCACTACCGGTTCGCCGTGTGGTCGATGCCGGTGCGGGTGGCCGCGGGTGCACTGATCCCCTTTGTCGCGGTGTCGCTGTACCACGGAGCGATGATCGCCAAGGATCACACCTGGACCCAGGTCATGCTGCTGCGACACCGACTGCCGAGTACCGAGCAGAAGGTCAAGATCGTCCGCTTCCTGGTCGACGCATACCCGCGGGAGGCGGCTGCGGATCTTCACGAGCTGTTTCGCGACCGGAGAGCCGCCGGCGTGGACTCCGTCCAGGCCGCGCTGGTCCGGGGCCTGGTGAGCCTGAGTGACTCCGGTTTCATCGCACCGCGTGACTCGTTAGGTCCGGAGCTCGCCGCCGAGGCTGTGCGATTCGACAGTCTTCTCCATCAGCCAGACTCGGGAAACTTCGTTATGGGTCTGGAAGTGCTGCGTGCGATGGCCAATGCCAGTGACACGGTCCTGGCCAACCATGCCGTCCGATTCCTGTCTGCCTACGTGTCTGCGCCGACAGATTCCGTGCACACGATCGATCGCAATCGCCGCGCCATCGCTGCCCTGGGCGATCTGCAATCTGCCCGCTCGCTCGCGGTGCTCGACACGCTCCTCCAGAGCCGACTTACCAACAAGGTGCTCTCCAGCACGAGGCGATCAGTAGAAACGGAGGAGGATCTGCGTGAACAGCTGGGCCTCGTATACGCCAGATCCGTGGTATCGGCGACCGTCGGCAGTGCCGCCGCCCGAGCGCGGCTCCTCCGCACGCTTCAGCGCCTCAAGTATCGACAAGAAGATGTGATCTCGACGTTGGCGGCCAGGGTCAGGGAGGACAGCTCGACACAGCGCGACTGCAACCGCGCGCCCGATGGTACCTGCGACGAGATCGACCACGCCCTTGCCTTCATTGCTTCGAGTCCCGACGTCGAGGATGGCTACCGTGACTTGTTCGCCCATTTCGTCGAGCGGGCCTCGGTAGGGTCGACCGGGGGAGCGTCGACCGCTCGTCCCGCTCCCGTTCGGCACGAGGCCCTGCCGGTACCCGCTGCCGCGCGCGTCACCGTTCCGCCACGTGCGGCACCGGAGGGCAGCAGACGCGAAGACGGCAAAGCGGTCCCGTCGCCGCCGGTAGCGGAGGCCGGCGGTGCCGGGGGTGGTGGCCGCGGAGGGGGAGGCGGCGGAGGCGCGTCGAGCAACTATCGACAGGCGGCCGCGGAGTTCGCCCGGCTGCGCGATCAGTTTCCGGACCGGATCTGGCCGAGAAAGATCCTCGCTGAGATCTACCATGAACAGCTGAGCCGCTCCGACGCCGGCGCATTCGTCCGCAGCTACGACGAGATGTCGCAACTACGTCAGCTGCCTGCCTATCGACGGATGCAATTCGAGGCGCCCTCTGACGCCGCCCGGATCGAGGCTGACTTCGCGGAGATCGCCCTGACCGCGCGACGGTTCGATGAATCCGAAGCCACCGCGCGCGATCTCCTGGCAAGTGCGGACCCGGACGAGGCGCGACGGATGAACATGTCGCTTTTCCTCTACGTCAGCAGGGTGATGCAGCACCAGCCGGACTCCGCGGTCGCCCGATTGGCGGATTTCGAACGGCTCGTTCTGAAGCTTCCACAGCCGTTCTACAACAATTGGGTGTATCCGGGATCGCTGGCGTTCATCACTGGCAGCGACCTTCCATCACCGCTGAAAGCGGCGCTGCGACGGCTATGTCGCGAGGGTGCGTGGTACAGCAAGGCGGAGGCGCGCGACGTAATAGCGGCAAACCGGGCTGCTCTGGCGATGCTGCGAAGCCGGTAGATCCGAGCCGTGCCATCGCCGACGAGATTGCCTCATCGGAGCTCGACTCATGTCACACGTCTTCACGCAGGCACGGCACTGGTGGATGGCGAATGACGCCGTGCCGGGATGAGATAGAGCGGGGAGCTGGGAAGCGGGGAACGGGGACAGAGAGCAGGCACGCCGCAATGCGACCCTTCGTCCCACCTTAAGGGGTGTCGCGGCGCGCGGGGTGTCGGTTCAAACGATCTCATCTCGGTTCCCCGCTCTCCGCTCCAGGAGGTCCCATGCGTCGGTTGTTTGTCCTCGTTCCCGCTGGTGTTGCGCTCGTCAGCCTTGCGTCCGCTTCCATCGAGTCCAGCTCACACCGCGCGAGGCCGACCTCGCACGACGTGGGACATGGCGTGGAAGTACGGCGCATCCAGGCGCACTTCGACAGTGTGCTTTCCGAGCTCGCTGCTCGTGACCTGCCATCGCTCTCGGGAGCACAGCGAGCAAACCGCAGCGCTCTCGTGACGACCCTGCGTGGCTATCGCGACCGCGGTGTGTTCCCGCACAACTATGAGTTCCGCGGCGAGGCGGTGCCTTACTTCGTCGATCGCCGAACGGGCACCCTCTGTGCCGTTGCACACCTGATGGCGTCGACTGGTCGCCGTGATCTCGTCGATGACATCGCCGCGATGAACAACAACATCTGGGTGGCGCAGCTGGAGGGGAACGTCGAGGTCGAACGCTGGGTGAAACACAACGGTCTGACGCTCGAGGAAGCGGCACGGATCCAGGTGCCCTACCTCCACGACGGCTCGCCGATCGTGACCACCTTTGGCTCTCGCAACAATGCCTGGCTGGTCGGAACGTCGGTCACCGCCGGCGCCGCGGCGGCCTCCGCGCTCTGGAATGGATGGGGCAACGCCGACGGCCACCGGCGGCTCGGCACCATACTTGGCCTAACGACAAGTGCGCTCGCACTCGGCTTCGGCGGCGCCGCCATGAGCGATCCGACGGCGCCTTCCGCCGTTGCGCCGGTCTCCATTGCCTCGGGCGTGGTCGGCGCGTTCTTGTCGACCCGCGGCCTGCTGCGCAATCGTCAGGCGGTTGCGTCACGACGGGAAGCGGACCGGGCGCGCGGCGTTGCGCGTTTCGACCTCGCGCCGATCGTGCCGGTGCCGGGCGCCAACGGGGCCGGGATCGCGCTCAGCGTGCGATTCTGATCCGGCGAAGTGTTCGCTGCTGTCGGAGTTCTGCTTCAGTCGCTGCCGTGCTCGGCGCCGGCTGCGGTCCTCGGCGTGCTCTTCGTCAAGAAGTGCGCCGGGAAACCGGAGAAGACTCCTGAGCACCTGCGGCGACACTGAGCCGGCGCAACAGCGTGCCCAGGAGAACGCCGCTCTGTCCGTGAACGGCAAGAATCGACCCTTGCGCGTTCTTCCCGGCGTTAGGCGAACTGGAATCCAGCTCCGCGGTGAGCCGCTGCAGCGTGCGATCGAGGAAGGGACGGTCCGTGGTCTCGTCGGTGAGGAACACGACGCGATGCAGCGGCACGACGCCGAGCAGGGTTGCGATCTCGAAGATGCAGCCCTCGCGTGCCGGCGTGAAGGCGCGGAGGTCCATCAGCACCGCGTCCGATCCATGCGCGAGGGCGAGGAAGGTCGCGCGCCAGGCGCTGTCGTTGCAGAAGAACTCGTTGACGCGAAAGCGACCATCGGCATCGCGCGCGAGGTCGAGTTGCGCGACCTGCGCGCGGAGCGCCTCTGCGCTGCCGATGAACCGCCGCTCGAGCCGGCCCAGCACAAAGTCCATCACTTCGTGGGGCTCGAGCGTGACCGCGGCCACGTCCGGCGCCCCGATGAGCTGAATGCTCCCCACATGAAGCCAGTGCGTCGCCAGCGAGCGCAGCAATGCCTCCTGTCGATCGCCCGAGGCGAAGACCCGGAGCAGCAAGAGGCGGCGGCCCACAGGGTGGCGCGCGCGCTGGTGCGACAGCAGGGCAAAGCCGGCGACCGTGGTGATCTTGCACGCCGCGAACGCGGCGACCCCCCACAGGCCCCGGAGCAGCTGTCCGGAGGAAAAGGAGGCCAGCAACACGCCGGCAAACGGCATGACGATCGCGTCAGCGGCGAGCGTCAGGTCACTCAGTGTCTTCCGTTCGTATGCTGACCGGATCCGGCGAAGAACGAGGGCGCCAATCAGCGCGGCGCCCGAAAAGCCCAGGAGCAGCAGGCCTCCGAGCATCCATCCCGACGACAGGCCTAACGAGACACCGAGCGATACGTAGGCGCGCAACAGACCATCGTGCAGGGTCGCCAGGAGCGGCACCACGCTGGCGCCGAGCAGTCCGGCAAAGGTGACTACCATCACGAGGGGGCCAGCCGCCCGCACTCGTCGCGCGAGGATGAGTGCGACCAGGAGCGACGGTAAACCGTTGAACAGCAGCCAGAGGAGCAGGATCGAGTTGGCCGACGCCTCCGGGTTTCGCGACAACACATAGGCCGAGATCATCACGGCCAGGAGCAGGTAGACGGTGAACCCGATCTGCTTTCGACGTCGCGTCGCTCCGGCCGCGAGCATCGTCAGGAGGTACGTGATCCACGAAGAGACGACGAGCAGTGCCGCCATCCGTGTGATCGGGAATCCGCCCGCTTCCCATGCGTAGCCGGCTGCGGCGACCAGGCTGAACGCAAGTCCGCCGAAGCCCAGGACGAAGCCCGATTCCCACGGCCCGCGCGCGAGCCGGCGCTGAAGTGTGATCGACGATTCCGCGGTCGGCGGCGATGGATAGGCTCCGGCGATATCGCGACCCACCTGCAGGTCGATGACGGTTCGAGACTCGCTGCGCATTGCCTTCGCGACCGCAGCGAGGTATCGGCTGACGAGCAGCCTGCTGGCGACGTATGCCACGATCGCCCCGAGGACGAGGGAGAGCCCGATGACGCCAGGCAGGTTCAACGCGATCCACGATGCGTCGATCACTCACCCTCACGGTGCGACGGTCGTTCCCGGCTTCGTGGTGTCCATGCTCTACCCTCGAGTCCTATGCTCAATTCTCTCTTCTCCATTCTCGCTTCTCCAGTCTCTATTCTCCTTTGTCCGCCTCGTACATCCGGTGGAACGCCTCGGCCTCCACCGCATAGCCGTCGCGCCCATCGGGTTCGTTGAAGACGAGATAGGCTCCGGCGCGGTAGTGGGTCACGCCTTCCTTCGTCGGAATGCTGCCGTCGCGCTCCGCCAGCTCCGCCCAGACAGGCGCAACCTTGCGATAGAGTCCGGGGGACACCGGCTGGTACGTGCGGGCAAAGGTGTCGCGATCAACGGTGTACACATCGCCGTTGTTGTCGAGCAGCCAGTCACCTGCTTTGCCCGTTTGGGAACCGCCCCACTTTTCGTAGTGGAACCCCCTGGTCTGCAAGTTCAGCTGTACGGCGACCACGTAGGAACCGGCCTTCTTTCGGTACTTGGCTCGTTGGGCCACGTCAGCCTGCCTCCCTGAGCGGTGAACGCGTGGAGAATATGGCGCTCGATGTCCGAGGGCGATACGATACGGCGTCCGCGCGAAGGCGCTGTCCGGCGCCCATGCGCTGCGCCGGTACGGACTCACGCAAAGGGGCGGGACATGGCAAAGAAGAAGCGTCCGAAGCTCCGGCCGAGGGAGTCAAAGCTGCACGTCACGGTGGTCAACGGAGACCTCTCGTTCGTGAGCGAGCCTCTGCTGATTGGTCACTATCGGTCGTCGCGCCTCACGGGGACCGAGCGCGTGATGGACGATCGGATCGGTGGCGCCATGGCCACCGCGCTCCAGCTAGGACTCTACCCGTCCGCCCCCGGCTCTCAGCAGGTCTTCATCAATACCACGAGTCCGAAGCAGGACCCGATCAGCCCCCCGTCTCCGCACGCAGTGATCGTCGTTGGGTTGGGCGAGGAAGGTGGACTGACCGGAACGGACCTGGCAAAGTCGGTGCGTCAGGCCGTCATTGCATGGGCGCAGCGTATCGTCGAGGAACAGTCGACGTCGCAGGCGGCGATGGAGATCGCGTCGACACTGATGGGCACCGGAGGCCTCGGAGTGCGCGTCGGACAGGCGGCCCAAGCGATCGCCCAGGGCGTTCTCGATGCCAACGCGAGCCTGCGACCGAGCGCATGGCCCGTCGTCCAGCATCTGCGGCTGATCGAACTCTACCTCGATCGCGCAAACGAAGCGTGGCGCGCCCTCAAAGTACATGCAGGCTCGGTGCCCAACATGACTGTTGCAGACGTCGTCGAGTCAGGGACCGGACCCCTGGAGCGACATCTCGACGCCGGATACCGCGGTGCGGAGTACGACATCATCAGTGCCATGGCGGAGGAGCTGGAAGATGGAACATCGCAGGTCTCGTACACCCTGAGCACCAAGCGAGCGCGATCGGAGGTCCGCGCCAAGACGACACAACTCAAGTTGGTACGCCAACTCGTGGAACGAAACTCGAACGATGTGTCGGACGACCGGCAGGTCCGGAAGACACTCTTCGATCTCCTCGTACCCATCGAGCTCGAACCCTTTCTGACGGGAAAGACAGAGCTCCAGCTCGAGGTGAGTCAGGAGACAGCCGGTGTCCCGTGGGAGCTTCTGGACAACGCCGCGGACACGAGCGCCGCGACGAAACCCTGGGCCATTCGCACGAAGCTGCTCAGAAAGCTTCGCACGGCGCGCTTCCGCGACCATGTTCTTGATGCAGGCGCCGATGGCGGGGTGCTGATCGTGGGTGAGCCGCTCGTGAACGCTGACCTGTACGGACCATTACCGTCGGCACGCGAAGAGGCGATCAAAGTGTCCGCATGTCTGAAGGCGGCTCTCGCCGACACGGCAGCCACGGTGAGGGACCTCATCAGCCCTCCGGAGACCGAGAACGCCGGGTACGACGGCGACACCATTCTCAAGACCCTGTTTACAGGGAGCTGGCGCATTCTTCACATCGCCGGTCACGGCGACGATCCGCAGGTGGTCACCTCCGCGACCGGGAAGTCGGTGTTGCAGCCCTCGCGTGGCGTCGTGCTTTCGAACGACACGTATCTCGGGCCTAACGAAATCGGCAGCCTCAGAGTTGTGCCGGAGCTGGTCTTTCTCAACTGCTGCCATCTGGGGCAGCGGCGTAGTGACGAGCTGTTAGGCGGCGCGCCGCGACGCGGTCGCTACGACCGCGCCCGGTTTGCATCGAGCATCGCCGACGCACTGATCACGGCCGGTGTGCACTGTGTGATCGCAGCGGGATGGGCGGTGGACGATCAGCCGGCGCGCGTATTCGCCGAGACATTCTACTCCGAGCTGCTCAAGGGGAAGCGCTTCATCGATGCCGTGGCGATGGCTCGTGAGAAGACATGGCAAGGTGGTGCCAACGGCAATACCTGGGCGGCCTATCAATGCTATGGGGATCCGGACTGGACCTTCCGCAAAGAGGGAGGCGATGCGCAACGGCCGGCGACACCACTCGAGGAGGAGTTCGCCGGCGTTGGTTCGGTGTCCGAGCTCAGGCTGGCGCTGCATACGATTGGAGTCCAGAGCGTGTATCAGAACGCGTCGCGAGAGACGCAGTCTGCGAAGATCCGCCACCTGGAAGGCCGCTTCAGAAAACGCTGGGGCCCCATCGGATCAGTGGCGGAGTCGTTCGGGGCTGCGTGGAGCGACGTCGGCGACAGAGAAGCCGCCATCGGGTGGTACGAGAGAGCGCGCACCTCGGCGGATGCCACCGCTTCACTCAAGGCGATCGAGCAACTGGCGAACCTGCGCGTACGGAGGGCGTGGGCAAAGATGGCACAGCTCGGCCAACGTCATGCCAGGCTGGTACGAAAGAAAGGGGATGGCACAGCGGCGGCACTGGAGTCGAAGGGGAAGCTGGATGGACAGGCGAGCGAGTCCCGGAATGAGATCGACATGGCGGTCGAGCTGCTGAAGAAACTGCTTTCCGTGCAGCCAACGGCGGAGCGGGAGAGCCTGATGGGGTCGGCGCACAAGCGGCGCGCGATGGTGGAGGCTGCGGTCGGACAGCACCAGCGGGCCAACGCGGCGATAGCCGAGATGATGCAACACTACGAGAAGGCCGAAGCGCTCAGCGTCGTCGAGGACAGCGACAAATACTATCCAGCCGTGAACTGTCTCGGGGCGGAGGTGGCACAGAACGCCGGCCTTCCTGGGTGGAGCGGGCCGACGGCAAGCAGGGTCGAGTTAGTGCGAGACATCCTCGCGCGCCGGAACCTCGAGCGACCCAATTTCTGGAGCAAGGTCGGTGACCAGGAGCTGGTGATGTACCAGGCGATTGCCGCGCGGCGTCTGGCGTCCGAACTGGAGGACCTGCTGGGCGCGTACGAACGCCTGGGTCAGCGTGTCACCGGCGTGCGTTTTTGGGGCTCGGTGTATGACCAGGCGAGTTTCGTCCTCGATCGATACACGAAGGAGGTCTCGGACCAGAGTGAGATACGTGCAGCACACGACCTGCTCGACTGCCTGGCGGCGCTGTGCTCCTGAGGAACCAACGGTCGGAGCGCACCTCAACCGAGGTCGGGAAGCTGGCTCACGAAGTTGTTCGCATGTCCCAGCAACTTCTTCTTGATCTCCGCACGAATGCCGTCCAACACACCCGTGTTGATTGTCACACGTCCCGAGTAGTGCTGCAGTTTCGCTTCGGTTGACCTTGCCTTGAAGAACAGCACTTGCGTGACGCTCGACTTCGCCTCGAGCCCGAACGCCAGGAGATTGACGAAGAACTCGCCATTCGCGTCCTGCTCGGCGAGGCCGATCTGGAATCGCGCGGCCCGCGCTGACTGCGTCTCCTTGTTGAAGATCCGGATCCAGGGACTCGATTCGTTCATCGACTCCAAGGCGTCGATCGTCGACTTCACGATCGCCAGGGCGGCGGGCGCGGGACCCAGCAACGTCGTGGCGACGGCCAGGATCGCCTTGTGTGCATCAAAGTCCTTGCTCGCCTCCTTGTACTCGGCGAATCCCTTCTCCTGCACCACCCAGCCGACGTTGGTCAGCACGTCGAAGTAGGCCTCATACCAGTCGTAGATCCGATCCGGCTCCGGGACCTTTTGCTTGGCCACGAGCTGTGCCAGGAGCGACGAATCGACAATCGCGTCGCGGCGCTCCGCGCTCACGCCGTTCACGAACGAGACGACGGCCGAGCCGATGACCGCTGCCTGCGTCTTGGCCGAATCGAACGCCACTTGCGTGGTGGGAGCGGCAGCGCTCCGGCTTCGACGAGGGGCGGGAATGTCGGCACCCGAGACAAACTCGCGGGCGCTTGCGATCGAGATCTTCTTGATCATGATGCACTCCGGGTCACGCCAATCACAACGAGACACAGCTCTCCCTTCCCAATCCCCAGATCCCAATCGCCAATCCCCTACTAACGCACCACAACCGGCACCACGAAGGTGTTATACGTGCGCACCGCGAGATCCCCGCGCCCTCGTGCGGCCGTGATCTCGACGTCGAGCGTCTCCGCCGGGCCCATATGATAGTGTGCCGGACCGACGGTGCGCCGCGCCGCGACCAGGTCTGCACCGTCGCGCGCCACGCGCCTCCAGCGGACCTGCGCCCCGCCGAGCTTCAACTCGCCGTCGATCTCGTCCATCGCCGTGATGTTGATCAAGCGGAGCCGGTTAGGCACGCCGGCCTCCAGGCGGAGCGTATCGGTGGGGAGCCGCCCGTTCATCGCGTTGTGGATCGACGAGTCGCCGCGGCCCGCGAGGAACCATCGACCGCGCCTTGCCTCGAGCTCGATCAGCAGCGTGTCGCCGACCAACCGGCCCGCCGCGACTCGATTGTCATTGGCGACTACTTCGGGAAGACCACCCGCTGTCTCGCCTCTCCCGGCTCCCGTGTTCTGGTCAGTCCGACAGCCGGTGACTCCACACACCGAAAGCAGCAACAGGGAGAGGCCGCGGGCGCTGGCAGAGAGGCTCATGAGTGCCAAACATGCACGAATCGCCCGCCCCTCGTCACCCCGCGTATGCTCTGGCCTACCGGTTATGTGTTCACCCGCTTGCCCGCTTACCGGTTTGCCGGTGACCCGTTCGCCCCTCAGCGGCCCTTGATGGAGCTCTTCGCCGCGACCGGAGTGAACATCTCGACCGAGACGGTAAACGTGCGCTCCTCGTGCGGTTGAAGCGCGCCAACCCCGACGACCTGCCGGGACACCTCTTCCCCCTTCTCGTTCCGGATCGACATCACCACGGAATACTCCCATGGGTCGCCGTCCGGTGGATGGTGGATGCGACCTTCCACGCGAAGGGGCGTTAGGCTCGGGATCGCTCGCGCGGCTGCGCCGGGATCAAAACGGAGGTGATGCTTGCACCCCGGACATACGCTCGCGCTTTCCAGAATCTTCGCCCTGCAGTGAGGACAGATGCGCGTTGCGCCGGCAACGGCCTCACGCCCGTTGCTCATAGGGAGCCGCGGTCTCCGTCTCCGGCGGCCTTGCCGTTCTCCCACCCGAACTCCGCGCGGCCACGCATCCGCGACCCCGCGGCAACGGTCAACGATCCTGCCTTGAGATCTCCATTGAGGACCCCCGATTCCAGCAGTTCCACCCGCGCGGCATCGACGATATTGCCGTCCAACTCGCCGCCGATGACGACGGAATTGGCCTTCACGCCGCCCGTGACTTTTGCTCCCTGTTCGATGGTGAGATTTCCTTCGACGTTCACGTCACCTTTGAAGCGACCTGCGATCCGGACATGTCCGGCGCCGTCGATCTTGCCTTCGATGGTGAGGTCAGAGCCGATCACCGACTCCTTCGCTTCTCGGGGCGCCGCCGAGCGCCGGGGCGGATCGTAGCTCACGGGGAGTTCGGGGGGAGAGGTGTCTTCTTTCTTGAAGCTGGGTTCGGCTGCGATCGGGGCCGAGTCCTTTCTCGGCGCGACCTGTTCCTTCCAAAGTGCCATGGATGAGCCTCCTGTGGTTAGCACAGAGGGTTACGCCATGAATGTACTTCGGCGCTGTCAGATGCGTCACCAATTGGACGGCGGGCGCCAGGCGGTAGGCGGTAGGCGAGAGCCGATAGGCGGTCATGGTCGGTCGCCCCCTTCCCCCGCTACGCATGTCCACCGCACCAACGCCCCCCGGCACTATCAGATCGCCTATCGTGCATCCCCGATGATCGCCCATCGCGGTCTACCTATCGCCCCCAGGCTCCGGGCGTTACTTCTTACATAGCCGAGCTACTCCGATCGCGTCCTGTAATTCCCACGCTCCCTTGCCCCTGACTCGCAAAACAGCCCCCATCGCGGCGATCACGGCCGTTGTTGTGGCGTTGCTGTCCGTGCCCCTGTTCAGTGGTTTCTACGCCGACTTCTGGTGGTTCCAGGAAATCGGCTACCAGGTGGTCTTTGTTCGAGAGCTGGCCACTCGGATCGCTCTCTTCTTCGGTGTCGGACTGGCGGTCGCGGCGGTGCTGTACGGCAACCTGCGGTTCGCACAACGCGGCGCGATTCCTGAGCCGTTTGCGATCCAGGTCGGAAACACCGAGCAGAAGGTGGACCTCACGGCGGGCATCCGCCGTCTTTCCCGACCGATCGCGATCGCGGTGGCCGTGTTCTTCGGCCTCGGCAGCTCGGCGGCATGGGATCGGCTGCTCCTCTTTACCCAGCAGACACCGTTTGGGATCTCCGATCCGATCTTTGGTCGCGACGTGGGCTTCTACG
The DNA here is from genome assembly GCA_052387735.1 of Gemmatimonadaceae bacterium. GTDB lineage: Bacteria > Gemmatimonadota > Gemmatimonadetes > Gemmatimonadales > Gemmatimonadaceae > RBC101. The sequence goes on along the minus strand of JBQTIW010000276.1, from coordinate 5,908 downwards.
TGTTCACGCTTCCAGCGGTCGGGATGCTGTTGTCGATGCTGTCGACGCTTGCGGTACTGAGTGTTTTGCTGGTCGTCCCCGTTTATTTTCTGCGTGGAGACATCGTCGTGCGGCCGCAGCAGTTGCGCATCGAGCCGACGGCGGGGCGTCACCTCTCGGTCCTGCTCGCGATATCGTTCGTCCTCACGGCGCTGAGCCTGTGGTTCGTCGACATCCCGGGTCTGCTCTTTTCGTCCACCGGTCCGTTGATCGGGGCGAGCTATACCGATCTTCACGCCACCCTGCCCGCGATGCGGGTGTCGGCCGTGGCGGCAATTCTCGCGGCGGCGCTCGTCGTCGTTGGCGGAATACGACGGCAGCTCGGCTGGTATGGCTTCCTGGGCATTGGCGGGTACGCGGTCGTCAGCATCCTCGGGCGCGGGGCGTTTCCCGCCTTCATGCAGAAGTTCGTCGTGGCGCCGACCGAACTGACCCGCGAAACACCATATCTGACGCACCACATCCTGGCCACGCGTCAGGCCTGGGGGCTCGATAGCGTGGAGACACGCGATCTGGAGGGGGAGGCCAGCCTCACGCTGGCCAGTCTCCGGGCCAATGGTCCAACGATCGACAACGTCCGGCTCTGGGATCGTGCGCCGTTGCTGCGCACCTTTGGCCAGCTCCAGGAGATCCGGACGTACTATGACTTCGTGGCGGTCGACGACGACCGCTACTGGATCGATGGGAAGTATCGCCAGGTGCTCCTCTCCCCGCGCGAGCTCAACGCGGCCTCGCTGCCAACGCGCACCTTCATCAACGAACACCTGACGTTCACGCATGGCATGGGGCTCACGATGAGCCCCGTCAACCAGGTGACAACCCAGGGCTTGCCGGTACTGTTCGTCAAGGACCTGCCACCGGCGTCGACCGTCTCGGTCCGCGTGACGCGGCCGCAGATCTACTACGGAGAGCTGACGGATCCGTTCGTCTTCGTCCGCACTCGGCAACGGGAGTTCGACTATCCTGCGGGTGACGCCAACGTGTACTCCGAGTACAAGGGGTCGGGCGGGGTGCCGGTGGGGAACATCTTCAGGCGCATGATCCTCGCCATGCACTTCGGATCCCTCAAGGTCCTGCTGTCCGGGGATATCACGAGTGAGAGCCGCGTCCTGTACAACCGCAACATCACACAACGGGTGCGCAAGGCGCTCCCGTTCCTGCAGCTCGATCGCGATCCCTATCTCGTGGTCGCGAGCGACGGGACGCTCAAGTGGATGCAGGATGCCTACACCACCACGAGCCGGTATCCGTACTCGTTCCGAACTCCCGAGGGTGCGACGTACATGCGGAACTCGGTGAAGGTCGTGATCGATGCGTACGATGGAACGCTGACGGCCTACGTCTCCGCGCCCGACGATGCGCTCGTGCGCACCTGGGGCAAGGTGTTCCCCGGCATCCTGGTCCCGCTCGACAGCATGCCGGCCGATCTGCGGGCGCACATCCGGTACCCCGACGAGCTGTACCGGGCACAGGCGGGGCTGTACACCACGTACCACATGGACAAGCCGGAAGACTTCTATCACCGGGAAGACCAGTGGCAGATTCCGGTCGTGACTCGTGAAGATGGGTCCGTGCCATTCATGCGGCACATCGTGATGCGTCTGCCGGACGAGTCGGCGGCGGAGTACATCTACATGGCGCCATTCACGCCCCGGGGCAAAGACAATCTTGCAGCATGGATGGTGGCGCGAAACGACGGCGCCAACTACGGCAAGCTGCGCGTCTATCGCCTGCCGAGGCAGAGTCTCGTGTTCGGTCCGCGCCAGATCGAGAACCGTATCAACCAGGACACGGAGATCGCGCGGCAGGTGTCGTTATGGGATCAACGCGGGTCGCAGGTGATTCGCGGCGATCTGCTCGTGATTCCGATCGACGCGGCCCTGCTGTACGTGCAGCCGCTATACCTGCAGTCGGAGGGCGGACGCATTCCCGAGCTCAAACGGGTGGTCGTTGCCTACCAGAATCAGGTCGTCATGCGAGAGACGCTCGAGGCCGGGCTCGCGGCGCTGTTCGGCGGGGCGGCCGGCGCACAGGCACAGACACAGGTGGCCGCTGATGCCGGGGCGACACCGTCGGCCGCGGATCCGGCGTTTCAGAACCTGATCACCGAGGCACGGCGCCGGTATCAGGCGGCGATCGAGGCGCAGCGGGAAGGGGACTGGGCGCGCTACGGTGAGGAGCTGCGTCAGTTAGGCGAGCTGCTGGAGCGCATGGCGTCAGGCAGCCGGTAGAAGCCACGCCTGGCGCAGGCCTTCTTCGTGCCGCGCGCGGCGCAGGAACTCGACGCGACCGGAGGTTGCGCTCTCAAAATGAGGGTCAGCGCAACCGCACCAGGAACCCGCCGCCGTCGGCATCGAGCGCCCACTCGACGGTTAGGCGGGCGAGGTCGCCGGCGAGCAGCCCTCGCACGACGGGTTTCAGCACCGCGCCACCGGCAGATCCGCGCCCTTTGCCGGTGATCACGTGCACGAGCGCTCCGGGACTGTGCCGCGCCGCCGTTTCAATGAATCGCTTCACGATCGTGCGTGCCTCGGCTGCTCCTGCGCCGTGCAGGTCGAGCGTCTGCGTAACCGGTCCGTCGAGGCGATCGAACGGATTGACCGGTGGTTCCCTGGTCGGACGGCGTCGGGCCATTGAATCGGTTGAACGTGTGTGAGGTCATGAGACGCCCGTCTCAGTCACTCCCGGCGTCCCATCCCGTCCATGTTGCAAAGGGGCCGGCTGGCAAACGCTGGGTTGGGGGGCGATCGGTCACGATGATGCTTCCGTCCAGCCGGGTACCTCCGCAGGGCTCTGGAAAACAGCAATGCCGCGCGTACGGGCGAAATCCATCAATGCGTCGGCGCCGGCGGACGGGCCGCCGATGCGAAGGATGCCGTCACACCTTTCCAGCAGTCGCTCCGCAATTGGGTGAAATACCTCGTTGAAGGCGTCGTCTCCGATGCGCTGAGATCCGGCGAGCGCGACGAGCGGGAGGGCGAGCCACTCACCCACAACGGGGAGGTGACCCGCGCGAAAGAGCGGCAGGGCGTAGCTCTCCATCAGGCGAACATTCGCCAGCATCTTCGCGGGATCGTCGCCGGTGCCCGAGCGGTACGGGCCGGCGATCAGGATCATCAGGCTCTCGCGGTCTCGCAGCATCACGCCTCTCGATGTACATCGGTCTTCGCTAGCCCACCATCCCTGGTTGATGCGGAGGGGCCCGCGCAGGTCTGCTCTAAGGCATCAGCGGTCCCGGTCCGCCCAGCAAACTTCCGTCTGCTCACGTCATGCCTGCGTATCGTCGGGCAGCAACCGCAGGATGGCCCCGACCGGCCACAAGCCGAGGCTCTTATCCGCGAAAAGGCCGTTGGCCTCCGTGCACTCCTCGACGACCAGCTGCTGCGGCTTTGGCCAATGGAAGGGAGCTGCCTCCAGATTCAGCGGCCGCCAGTCTCCGGTACGAATATCGTCGTTGGTCTCCTGCTGCGGAAACGTCGTCGTCAGCAGATACGTGATGCGCGTCGAACGGAGGTTGGCAATCGCACGGGCGATGTCGGCGAACGAGAGATGAACAAGGCAATCGCGGCACAGCAAGAGGTCTGCAGACGGCAATGGCGACGCGAGCAGATCGAGGATGCGAAAGTCGCGCCGAGGCTGTGCGTAACGCCGCGTGTTTTCCTCAATGATTTCAGGAAGGAAGTCCGCGCCGATGTAGTTCACTGCACCGAGATCGATGGTCGCCATCCAGTGAAAATCGCCGCAGGGAAGGTCGAGCAACGTGCGGATGCCAAGGTGGCGACAGAGCTCCGGCAACCGGCGGCGAATCACCGTGGTCTGATCGAGGCTCGCGCCTGGACCGGATACCGACTCGGGCCCGGCCCAGAGATTGGTTGCGTACGCGTGCCGAAAGGCGGCGATTGGCGTCACAATGCTGCCAGCCGCGGCCCGGCGCGCGAAGAACTCGGGATCGAAGGGGACCGCCTGACGTCGATGCTGCACGCACTCTCTCGGCTCGTGTTCGCGATCACCCCACACCCGAGCAAACCATTGGGTCAGCAAGTGGAACAGCACTACAGATAGCGCTCTCGCAGGATCGTCACGTGGTGCGCAACGTGTCCCGCCGCGATGTACGCGAGCGCACGGACAGTGAACGTATTGCCGCTAGCAACGCCACGCCGCGCCCAGGCGTCCGCCGGCATGTGCCGAAACAGCGTGAGGGTCGCAGCGCGCACAGCCCGAAAGTCTTCGATGTGTGTGTGCAGCGAGCGTTCAGCTGCCAGCGCGCCCACGATGGCGATGTTCTGATCGAAGCTCGGCAACGGACTATCGAACCCGCGGGCGAACCAGAGTGCCCGGAAGGCAAACATGCGCTCCGTGTCGTTGATGTGGTTCACGACCTCGCGAATGTTCCACTTGTCCGACGCGTAGCGAGGGAGCGAACGCTCCTCTGAGATGCCGCCGAGCAGGGCCGTCGTCTCGGTGAGCTGTTCCTCCAGTATCTGCGTGATGTCGCCGCCGCGCAGCACCTGCTCGATATACCTGAAGTAGTACTCTGCTGCCTCGGTCCGGTCGGGAGCTGTTGCGATGGTCATTGGAGAGGTGAGGATAGAGAACGGAGGTCCCACTATCTTAGACGTCGCAGCTCGACTTCGGAGGCCATGAAGCCGAATGCCGGCCAACCGCCGGAGGCAATTGATCGGCGGAACGCTTCGCGAGCCTTCGCGGTGTCGCCGCGCAGGAGGTACCAGTTGCCAAGACCATACGAAAGCGTCGCGACCGCCACGTCCGTTGTGTCTGCGGGCGTGAACACGTCGTCCGGCTGAATCGTTCCCTGATACAGCCTGAGTCGTTGCGAGTACGCATTAGCGGCGGCCCGCGGCACCGAATCGGGCATCGCTGCGAGCAGGGCACTGGCTTCGTCCTTCCGCCCGGCGCGCTGCAGCGACATCCATCCCCAGTCGTACGACCCGGCCAGCTCCCCCGGGTTAGGCGCGATCGGACGGCCCCGAGCGAATGCCGCGGCGGCGTCGGCGAACTCGCCTCTCAGGTAGCGGAGGACACCGAGGTGATACCAGATCCCGTAGACATTGCTGTCGATCGCCGCGCCGCGATTGAGATCGGCCAGTGCGCGATCGTTCTCCCGCACCGACAGGTATCGGTGACCGCGCCATCGATAGAGAACGGCGTTGCGCGGAGCGATTCCGATGCCGCGCGTGTACGTGGCGATCGCCTCCCGGAACTGGCGAGCGCCGGACTGCGCGGCGCCGAGCGCGAGGATCGCGTCCACGCTGTTGGGATTCGCGGCGAGTGCTTGCTCCGCACGGGTGCTCGGGCCGGTGTCGGGTTGTGATCGGTACTCGACACCGGCCGGTGAGCGATACTGCACCGACTGCCCGGTTGCGGGTGCCGCGACGACACTCAGCAGACCGCCCACGACTGCTGCGGTTCGACGTACGCGCATCAATGAGGCTCCGATGAAGGATCCATGAATGTTGTCCCTCGCAACTCAACGGCGGAACGGGGCGATGCTTCTCTCCGGCATAACTCGGCGGCACGCCGCTCCTGCTTTCGCACGAGCGCGCTGCCGGCAGGTCCTTCTCACGTCCCGCGGATCGTCCGCAGCACGGAATCGAAGCCGTTGCCCGACGCGAGGTCGCGGATGCGCTGCTCGACCCGAGGGTAGAGGTCGTTGGCCTCTCCCTGAAATCGGGTGAAGAGCGCCTTGAGGTCACCGGCGCTCAACTGTCGGCCCTGCGCGTAGTACTGCTCAGCCACGTGGCCAAGGGCGTACGTCGACGCAAAGGTGATCGCGGCTCCTACGGCGATGCCGGCCGCTCCGCCTAACAGTCCGCCCAGCAGGCCGCCGGCCACGCCGCCGAGTGTCTGC
>JBQTIW010000275.1:0-10613 GCA_052387735.1 Gemmatimonadaceae bacterium | reverse complement strand
CACACCCTTGCCGAGGTACCGCTTGGCGTCTCCGTCGCGCAGCTCCAGCGCCTCGTGTTCGCCGGTCGACGCGCCACTGGGAACAGCGGCCCGGCCCGCGGCTCCGCTCTCGAGGGTGACATCGACCTCCACCGTGGGGTTGCCGCGGCTGTCGAGGATTTCACGTGCGTGAACGTCGAGGATGGTGGACATGAGGGACGGTGGACGGATGGGCGGATGGACGATGGAGCTCACACGGGTCGTTCGCCATCGTGCGTGCTGACCGACGGGCGGGCCTAACGATCAGGCGGGCATCGCCTCCAGCTGCGAGGGCGTTGGCACCGGCGCGCTGGCGATGCCGTAGATCCTCTCGAGCTCGGCGGCCATGCGTTCCCACGTCATGCGGGAGAGACGATCGCGATCGTCGTATGTCATGCCGGCGGTGGGGATGGGTTCCAGGAAATGGACGTGCACGGCCCCGGGTCTCACGATGAAGCTTCCCTTCCGCTGGATCTCACGGGTTCCGTACACCAGCGTCGGGACAATCGGCACGCCGGCCGCCACCGCGAGGACGAAGGGCCCTTTCTTGAATGGACGCAGCGCATAGGAGTGACCGCGCGTTCCCTCCGGGTGCACCACGACTGACGCGCCATGCCGGATCCGCTCGGCGGCGGCCTCGTAGCCGGTAAAAGCAGCCTTGCGATTGTTGCGGTCGATGAAGATGAACCCCGCGGCCCGTACTGCGCGACCGAACAGGGGAATACGCTCCAGCTCCGCCTTGGCAATGAACTTGTAGTGCGAGAGCGTGGCTGCGAGCGCGAAGACGTCGAACCAGCTCACGTGGTTCGCGACGTAGACGCGCGCCTCATCGGCCGGTATGTGCTCCGCGTTATGTAGCACGATGCGCGCGCCGGCGGCTTTCACCAGGCCCGCCGCCCACCACCGCGGCGCGAGATCGAAGATCCCCCCTCGCCGATCGGGAATGCCAAGCATCGCGGCCACGATCACGACGGTGGCGAGCACCGGCGTGACGAACAGGACAACGAGCATGACCAGAACGGTTCGCATTACGAGGAAAAGTGATCGTGGCCGTACTCGAGGTCAACGCGCGTGTCACCGAGGCGGGCGATCACCCCTGGCCGGTCCGTTGCGCGCGCTCGCGCTACACACGTTAGCGGGAGCGCGAAGGTACGCGCAAAGAGATTCACATCGAGCTCCTGCGGGGCAGCGACGACGAGCTCGTACTCTTCTCCGCCCACGAGCGCATCCCGCCATTCGCCACCGTCGCCGCAGGGCACCCGATCGACGTCGAGCCGGACCTCTACGCCACTGGCGAGTGCAAGGTGTCGCAGCTCCGACGTCAGGCCATCCGAGATATCGATCAGCGCGTGGGCCCCGCGCGCGGCCAGCCAGACTGCCTCGGCGATTCTCGCCTTCGGGCGCGCGAAGCGCTCCCGGCACCACGGAGTGGGCTCGCGGCCTGCGTCCCAGCTCTGCACGGCGCGGCGCGGTCCGCTCAACGCTCCTGTCACGTAGAGATAGTCACCCGCTCGAACACCGCTGCGGCCCAGCGGCGCTCGGGCACCTCCCAGCACCGTGATCGTCAGCGCAAGCTCGGACCCTGACGTGAGATCGCCGCCCCTGATCGCAGCGCCCACGGTCTGGGCCGCGCTCCCGATGCCGTGTGCAAGGGCCGGCAGCTCGGCAGCCCGCGCGCGTGGCAACGAGACCGCGACCAGCAGCCCTCGCGGCGTGGCGGCCATCGCCGCGAGATCGCTGAGCGCGGCCATGGTGGACCGGTACCCGATCTCCTCGGGAGAAATCCACGCACGCTTGAAGTGCACCTCCTCCACCGCCGTATCGGTGCTCACCACCAGGTGTTCTCCGGGAGCCAGCTGGAGAACGGCCGCGTCGTCTCCGATGCCTTCGGCGGCATCGCCCCACACCTCGAGCATCGCCCTGACGAGGTCGAACTCGCCGCCGGGGCCGAGCGGAATGTGCGGATGATCAGTGGGCGGCACGTTAGGCAGGCGGTCGTTCGCCCACGGCTGGGAGCCACGCGAGCTCGTGAGACTCGAGCACATCGGGGTCGAGGCGCCACGCCACCCCCAGTGCGTTCACCACGTCGTCGAGCGTCACGCCGCGCACCGGGCGGCCGGCATTCGCGATCTCCGCGGCACGTCCATGCACGAACGCAGCGGCCGCGGCCGCATCATGGGCTCGTTCCATCTGCGCCAGGAGCGTGACGACGATCCCGGCCAGGAGGTCGCCACTGCCGCCGGTGCCCAGCACCGGAGTGCCCCGCGCACTGACCAGGGTCCGTTCGCCCGGTGAGGCAATGATCGTCGGGACCCCCTTCAGCAGCACGGTGGCCTCGAGCGCGTCAGCCAGCGCCGCCGCGGCGGCATAGCGGTCGGCGAGCACATCGTCAGGCGCGCAGCCGAGCAACCGCGCGGCCTCCACCGTGTGCGGTGTCGCGATCGCAGCCCGGCCCCGCAGCCGCGCGCCTAACGCCGATGCGTCGCCAGCGAAGAGGGTGAGGAGGTCGGCATCGACCACCACGGGCCCACGCCAGATCTCGAGCCAATGCCGGGCGCGCGCGACCGCGTCACTTCCAAGACCGAACCCGGGTCCGATGAGCAGGCCGTGCGGCCAGCGCAGGTCGGACGCATCCAGCTGCTCGTCAGGCGCGGGCCACGGCAGCACCGTGGCCGATGGAGACGACGCCTGCAGCGGCACGATGCTGTCCGGGTGGGCACAGCACCGCACCATGCCGACCCCGCTCCGGAACGCCCCACGCGCTGCCAGGATGCTCGCACCGGCCATTCCCGGCGCGGCGCCGACGATCATCACCCGCTTTCGTGTTCCTTTGTGCGCGTCGGCGGTGATCGGCGGAATGACCCGACGCGTCCAGGTCGCGTCAATCGCCATCGCCGCCTCGTCAGGCGGGCCTGTCCCATCACCCAGCCCGATATCGAGGCACACGAGCTCACCGCTCAGATCCCGTCGAGCGAGCAGCCCGCGTTTCCACGTGCCGAACGCGGCGGTGAAATCGGCGCGAACCGCCAGCGTCGCGGCACCCGTGGTAGCATCGAGACCCGTGGGAAGATCCATGGCCATAACGATGGCCCCCTCCCGCTGGCGCTCAGCGATGCGCCTCACGGCGCCTCCAATCGCACCTCGCGGTTCACCGCGCGCGCCCGTTCCCAGAAGCGCGTCGACAACCACCCCTGGTCGCTCGAGCCCCGGGCGGCTCGCCAACGCGCCCTGCGCACGCGCCCACTGTGCATCCAGGGTCACCGGCTCGGAGACCGCGTCCACCACGACCGAGGCCCCCAGGCGCTGAAGTTCGAAGGCAATGATCCAGCCGTCGCCCCCGTTGTTTCCCGGGCCCGTGAACACCTCCACGCCGCGTTCACACGCGTCGCCAAAGCGGCTCCAAATCGCACGCGCCGCGCATTCCCCCGCGCGGCGCATGAGTTCTTTCGATGGTGTTCCGGCGCTGATGGCCGCCTGGTCTCGAGCTGCTGCCTCCGAGGCGGTTGCGACAAAGACGCTCATCCGAGCCTGCCGTGCGAGCGGCGAGAACGGGAGCGCCGACTACCCTATTTCTGTGACTGTCCCACCGACCGGCCAAATGAAATCTCGCCGTTGTCGATGCGGATGTTGAAGCCGCAATCCGGATTGCTGCACACCCACGCCTTGTAGGTGATGGGCGCTCCGTCGCGCCCATAGTCGCTCAGCGGAAGGAGAACCCCCTTTCCGCACTTGATGCACGATGTGAATTCGTTCATGTGACTGCCGCGCCTCCCGGCGCCGTATAGTGAGAATCCCGGACTTCAGCTGAGGTGAGCAGCACTCCAGGGATACGCGGACTCGAACGCGGTATCGAAGGCGAAGACGTCCCGGAAGTCGGTCCGGTTGTCTGAGGGCTGGCTCATCAGCAATCCGAGGTCGACCAATGTGAACACAATGTCGCCAAGGTCCCCAGTGCTGGTGACGCCCCAGTGCTCTAGCACGAGGCGTGCCGTCACACCGAAGCGCTCGATGGCGAGGTCCCGCACCGCGTACGACAACTCCCGTCCGTCGATATGCCGGCGTTCCGGCAGCCGGGCCTGCTGAAACTCGAGCGCGGCCAGGACGAACAGGTATGCGGGCTCGTGAAAGCGTGCTTCACGAACTCGAATCTGGTCCCAGACGCCTTCCCGAAAGGCCAACTCGGGCACGGTAGTGGAGTGTTCGTGTGAGAGGGTTCGCAGACAGCCACCCAAGCCCTTATCCGAACGCGCGATAAGATGACCACTTGCCATGTGGGACACAACTCCCACGGACAACCCTGATCGGTGGTTTGACTCGTTGGTCCCTTGCTTGACGGTTGCAATGGCGCGAAGGAAACTCCTCCCGCGTGAGGCAGGGCGCCAGATTTGACCACGTTCAGCTTGCCGTCTTGAAGATACACCCTTTTCAGTCCGGTTCACCATGCGCCGTCCCGTCTTTTTCGGCGTGGCCCTGGCCGCGCTGGCCCTCGTTAGGCCCACCGCTGCCCAGACGTCGCCGACCACCCCTGCGAACACCCTTCCCTGGCCGCCGGTCGCGACCTTCTCGATCCTCGGCTACGACCCGGCAACGGGTGAGGTAGGCGCCGCCGTCCAATCGCGCGTGTTTTCCGTGGGGAATGGAGTCCTGTGGGGTGAGGCCGGCGTCGGCGTCGTGGCGACGCAAGCGATCGTCGATGTCAGCTACGGCCCTCACGCGCTGACGCTCCTCCGACAGGGACTGCGCCCGCCGGAGGTCGTCAAGCGGGTCTGGGAGGACGACCCCGACCCACAGCCTCAGCGGTGGACCAAACACGGTCGTCAGCTCTCGGTCATGAACGCCAACGGCGAAGTCGCGACCTACACGGGACCGCGGGCCAGCACGTGGGCAGGCCACACGATCGGGAAGTTCTGCTCGGCCCAGGGCAACATCCTCGCCGGCGAGGCCGTGGTGAACGACATGGTGGCCGCGTTCGAGACAACCGCAGGCCACCTTTCGCTTCGCCTGCAGGCCGCGCTCGAAGCCGGCCAGGCCGCCGGCGGGGATACGCGCGGCATGCAGTCAGCCGCGATGCTGATCGTGAAAAAGGACGGCGGCGCCTGGTTGCATAACGATGTGGTGCTCCGCCTCCAGGTGGACGACCATCCCGAGCCGATCAAGGAGCTGCGGCGGTTGGTGGAGAAAGCCGCCGAACAGAGGAATCGGGTGACGAGGTAGGAGACGCGGCGGCGGGCAGAGCCTGCAAGCGCACCTAAACAGCGCCAGCCTATGCCTCAGCCGCTCCAGCACCGACGAGGGAGTCTGAGTTGAGGGCGCCAGCTCCAGCGCCAGCCTCCGGCCCAGACCAGCAGGAGCAAGCAGGGCAAGCAATCAGCGGACCGGAACCAGCCTCTTTACAGCGCTCCAACCACGCGCTCCAGCACTCCCGCCGCATCGCCCAGCACCTCGAGTTCGGCCCGCGGCAATTCCTGAAGCGCGACCTGTAGCCGGGCGATGCGCCGAGCCCGGCCCTGCTGCAACAGGGTGATTCCCTTCGCCGTCGCCCGCACCATGATCACGCGCGCGTCGCTCGGCGATGCTTCGCGGACGATCAGCTTCTGACGCTCCAACGCATCCACCAGGCGCGTCATCGTCGGCGGCTTCACCTGCTCGGCCCCGGCGAGGTCACCCAGCGACAGGGGACCGGCAAACACGATCACCGACAGCGCCGACGCCCGTGGTCCGGTGAGGCCAGAGCTGGCGTCCTCCTTGCGCAGCCGGCGCAGCAGCTGGATCGCCACGCCGTGCAGCCGGTCGGCAATCCGCGCCGCCGACGGCAGCGGTGCACCCTGCTGCCCCGGCGTAGAGGTCGTTCTCCGTCTTGCGGTTTTTCTCGGCATGGGCAAGATTACTTAGCAAAGCTAACTAACGGGCGGCGCGTCGTGCGGGCCGCGCCCGGATGTCGGATCTTCACACGTCGAGGTGCATGATGGCAAGCGAGTCGCCTCCCTCTTCCACGTCGTTCGCCCTCGGTCCTATCGGCCAGATCGCGCTCCGGGTCAGGGACATGCCCCGGGCCGTGGCCTTCTATCGCGACGTCCTTGGCGTTAGGCATCTGTTCGATGCCGGACCGAGCCTCTCGTTCTTCGACTGCGGGGGGATCCGCCTCATGCTGTCCCCCGCCGAGAAGCCCGAGTTCGATCACCCCGGCTCCGTACTCTACTATCGTGTGTCCGATATCGGGGCGGCCTACGAGGCGCTCGTCGGGCGCGGGGCGCGCTTCATCGACGCGCCGCATCGGATCGCCAAACTCCCTGACTACGACCTGTGGATGACGTTCCTGCATGACTCGGAGGACAACGTGCTGGCCTTGATGAGCGAGGTCCGCCATTGAGCGGCCGAGTCGCGCTGGCGCTGGTCGCCATCGCCTGTCACGCCTCGGGCCGCGTGAGCGCCCTGGTGCTCGCGTCGCCGGGGTTGAGTGGATTCGTCTCCCGGGACCCCATGCCGTTCATGGCGCCGGTGATGGCCGCCGCCAGGGCGGGCGACACGATGGAAGCTGCGCGCGCCTGGGCCGCCTCGTCGATCATGTTCGTCGGTGACACGGGACAGGCGGCCCGTCTCCGCGCCATCGTGATGGACAACGCGGCGCTGTGGGGCATCACCTCCAACCCGGAAGTCGCGTTGCAACCTCCGGCCGTGGGACGACTTGCCGAAGTGCGCGTCCCGACCCTCGTCCTCCTCGGCGCCAACGACCTTCCGGCGACTCGTCAGGCAGCGCCGATGATCGCGGCCGGGATCGGCGGATCGCGACTCGTCGAAATCCCGGCCACAGTGCACATGCTCAACTTCGCTGCGCCCGAGCGGTTTCGGCGAGAAGTCGACGCGTTCCTGCGTCGCTAGGTGCGCTCTGTCCCCGACCTCGTGATCACCCCGACCTCGACCGGGATCCCCACGCGCACGCTCTGCGTGACGATGCAGTAGTCCTCGAACACCTCGAGGCAGCGCTGCATGCGCGCAACGTCCTCGGCGACAACATCTGGAAACAAGCGCAGGTCGATACCACCAACACGCAGTCGTCCCTGCTCGTTTCGTGTCAGGGTCCCGCTGGCTTCAATGCGCAACCCGCGCACGCGAAGACGCGACTTCCCGAGACAGAACAGCAGGCTTGCCCCCAGACAACTCGCCATCGACGCGACCAGCACCTGCGTCGGGCTCGGTGCCTCACCATCACCTAACGGCGGCCCCTCACCCACCACGAAGCCGCTGGCACCCGGCAGGTGAGGATCGGCCGCGAATCGGTAACCGCCCTGATGCGTCAGGGTGATCGAGAAATCGGGTTCGTGCGGGGGTGGGTCCGCTGACGAGCGCGACGGGTCGGTCATATCGCCATGATAGCATATTCCTCTTGACCCGGGGCGCCTCCCACATCAGGTATCGGGGTCTTTGCCTGCCTCATCAATGCTCCTTGAGCCCGCCACGCCAACCGCGCGCTACACCGCAGTGCAGCTGTTCACGGTGACCACGGCCTGTGCGGTGCTGTCTGGCGTCGCCGAGGCTGCCGTCGGGGTCTACCGGCATCGCATCGATCACCTGCCGACGGGCGCGTTTGTGGCCGGGGAGGTGTTCTGGATGACACCGGTCGCCGCCGTGTTTTCGTTGGGGGTCGTCTGGTTGATCTGGAGTGCCATCTCGGCAATCACCCCGGACAGATGGCGGATGGTCGAGCGGGGCCCGGTCGTCGCCGCCGGCATCGCGACGTACGGACTCTGTACCGCGATGTCGATCGGACTGGCCGACTACGCGAAGCTCATCCTCGCCGCCGCGGCAGCACTGGGGCTCTGGCGACTCATGCAATGGAGGCCCGACGCCGTGGTGAAGGGGTCGCGGGGTGTCGTCATCACAGGCGCCGTCGCGCTCGCCGGAATCGCCGTTCTCATTCCGTGGCGCCGAGCCGCTGCGGAGCGGAGCGCGCTGGCGGCGTTGCCCCCCGCGGTTCCCGGTGCGCCTAACGTGGTGGTGCTCATCTGGGACACGGCGCGGGCATTCAACATGTCGCTCTACGGATACGAGCGGCGCACCACTCCCGTGCTCGACAGCCTGGCGCGACATGGCGTGGCCTTCGACCGCGCGTTCGCGACGGCCCCGTGGTCGCTCCCCTCGCACGCGAGCATCTTCACGGGCCGCTATCCGCATGAGCTCAGCGCCGGAGCGCGCATTCCGCTCGACGCGACCCACCCCACCATCGCCGGACACTTCGCGGACCATGGCTACGCGACTGCCGGGATCACGGCGAATCTATTCTACGGATCCGCCGACTACGGCATCGGCCGCGGCTTCACCATCTACGACGAGCGTCCGCCGATCGCGCCGCGGGTCATCGGACATACATGGATCATGCTCCGACGTGTGCTCGTCCGAACGCGTCAGGCGATGGGGAACCACAACACGCTGCTCCGGCGCCGCGCGACGCACGTCAACCAGTCGTTCGCGTCCTGGCTGGACCGCCGTGAGGGTCGTCCCTTCCTCGCCGTGCTCAACTACTTCGACGCACACGAACCCTACCTGCCGCCGGCGCCGTTCGACACCGCCTTCGCCTCGCGCGGGGCCCGGTACTGGGCGGATGAGACGCTCGCCTCCGCCCCGGCCGCGGTGACGAGGGAGCTTCACGATGTCTACGATGGTGCCATCAGCTATGTGGACCGATCCCTGGGAGACCTGATCGACCTGCTGCGCACCAAGGGGCTGCTGGACAACACGATCCTCGTCGTCACCTCGGACCATGGCGAGGAGTTCGGCGAGCGTGGTCCCGGACTCATCGGACATAACCGCAGTCTGTATCGGCACTCGCTGCAGGTCCCGCTCGTCGTCGTCTACCCACCGCGCATCGCCGCAGGGGTGCGCAGCCAGGCCGTCGTCAGCATCCGCGACATCCCGGCGACCATCGCCGACCTGGCGATGCCTAACGTGGGGCATCCGTTCCCCGGGACCGCGCTCGCCCGTCTCCTCACCGATTCCACCGTCGCTGACACGGCTGACGCCATGCGCGTGGCCATGACGGAAAAGCACCGCTGGGCGACGCGGCGCCAGGGTTGGCCGACGTCGTGGGGCAGCATGTACACCGTCTTCGACGCGCGCGCACAGTACATCGTCGACGCGCTCGGAAAGGAATCGCTGTTCGACCTGGCGGCCGATCAGTGGAACGCCACCGATCTCGCCGCGTCCGCGGCATACCACGAGCATGTCGGGACGTTGCGCCGCGGATTGGACGCGTATGTGGGTCCACCCGAGACGCGCGTGCCGCGGTTCGGAGCCAGGCCGTCGCCACCCGCGGCGGCCGCAGACAGTCATTGACTCTCACGATTCCCACCGAACAGCGAGGGCTGATCATGCGAGGTCTCCTTGGACGCCTGCTCGCCGCCGGTTTCTGCACCATGATCGTCGCCACCTCCCTGGGAGCGCAGCGCTCGCGCATGCGCGTCGCGCTGCCGGGGTTTGGTGCGCAGATCGTCATGGACACGGTGGGTGAGATGATCGACGTCGACGCTCCGCCGTCCAAGGTGTTCCGCGCCGCTACGCTGGTCTTCCGGAATCTCAAGATTCCGGTCGATGTGAGCGATTCCACGGCCGGGTTCCTCGGCGCGGCCAAGCTCACCCGCACGCGTAACCTGGCCGGCTCGGCGCTCTCCCGATATCTCGAATGCGGGTCGGGAATGACCGGGCCGCGGGCCGATTCCCACCGGGTGATGATGCCGCTGCTCGTCTTCATCGACCCCGCACCTAACGAGCGGAGCCGGATGCGGATCGCAATGGTCGCCAGTGCGCAGGACAACTCGGGGACCTCCAACTCTCCCGTGCAATGCGGCAGCACCGGCGCGCTCGAAGGGCAGCTGCGCAAGGCGATCGGCGACCAGGTCCGCCAACTGCCCTGATGCGGTGGCGGGTGGTTTCAGCGGTGCAGCGCCTCGCGGCCAGAACGGCCAGAGAGCGGTGAAGGCGCTCCAGCTTGGCGCGCTGGTCCTGCTGCAGGCGTGCGCACGGCGGCCGGACCTCGCGCTCCTCGCGTCCCCCGATCGGGTGCTCGCGGCCGGCGTCGCACCGGACTCGTTTCGCGTGAAGTTTGAGACGTCCCAGGGCCCCTTCGTCGCCCGCGTCAGACGCGAGCTGGCGCCGATCGGTGTGGACCGGTTCCATGCCCTCGTCAGGCACGGGTTCTTCGATGGCCAGCGCTTCTTCCGCGTGCGCGACAAGTTCATTGCTCAGTTCGGCCTGCACGGAGATCCCGCCGTGATCGCGGCATGGAGGGGACGAACAATGCCTGATGATCCGCCACGCATGAAGAACCGACGGGGAACGATGGCCTACGCCTTTACCACGACCGGCACGCGGTCGACGCAGATCTACATCAACCTCCAGGACAACGAGCGGTTGAACGACGAACCGTTTGCCCCGTTCGCCGAGATCGTCGAAGGCGTGGAGGTCATTGACCGCCTGTACGCGGGGTACGATGAATCCGCCGGAGGCGGGATGCGCGCGGGCAAGCAAGGACTGATCGAACACGGCGGCAACACGCATCTCGCGGCCAATTTTCCGAAGCTGGACTACATCAGGAGGGTGCG
>JBQTIW010000274.1:0-2482 GCA_052387735.1 Gemmatimonadaceae bacterium | reverse complement strand
GGCGTTGCACAGACCGTCGCCGTCGGTGTCGGGGCACGCGGGCGCGTCGATCGATTGCGGCACGGCGTCGGTGTTCGCGTTCGCTCCGTCGTCCGTCGCGGGCGCGCCGTCGGTCGGCGCGACATCGTCGTCGCCTGCGCTCTCACCACTCGGGGTGAATGCACAGCCGCCGAAACCGAGCGCCAGCGACAGGAGGACCAACCGCCGCACGGAAGAAGGCTAGAGAGCTGAACAGGTAACCGTCACGCGGCCACCCGCAGACGGGCCACCGTCTGGAGATTGTCGACGGCGGCGCACCGGCGTACGTCGAGGGTGTTCTTGCGGGTTCCCTTGTAGCGAGCGCGCTGGCCCTGGATGGCGCCGAGGCGAGCCAGCGAGTGCTCGACGGTCGTTCGCTGTCGTAGCGCCGCGCGGCCGTCGGCGGCCTTGAGGTCGCGTCGAAGGCCGACGAGAAGCTCTTCCTGTGGATGGACGGTCACGCTGCGCCCGTGGTTCTTCGCGGAGGTGCATTGCTTGCGGAGGGGGCAGGCGGCGCAGGTCTGCACGGGGAAGCGCGCCACGAGCGACGATGCGATCGGAGTCGACACGCCGGCCGGACAGATGACACGTTGTTCGTCGAGCCGAATCTCGAATCGCGACTTGGGGAATCTGTCTCCGTTGCGGACGTTCCAGGGCTTGCATCGGATCACCACGCCGGCGTCGCGTAGCTCGGCGATCCGGGGGCTCGCGAGGTAGCCGCGATCCATGAGCAGTTCTTCGACGGAGCCGTGCTTCGTGAGCTCGTCGACGAGGAGCGGCAACGCATCGTGCTCCGGTTGGTTTGCGGGGAGCACGGTGGCAGCAACCGTTACGTCCGCGCCCACGATCTTCATCACGTGCCGCTTGTATCCGTTGAAGAGCTTGGTCTTGCTCTTCCGGCCGTGGCGCATTTCGGGGTCTCCGAGCGATGGCATTCGGTCTTTCGCCACACCACGTTTGATCCGGGCTCGGCCCGTCGTCGGATCGGGCTCGAGGTCCTGGGCGAGCACGCGCCGCAGCGCCGTGAGTGCCTCGCGCAGAGGCGGCTCAGCCACCGCCGAGGCGGCGTGCTCGGCGACCCACGTCTCGATCCGGTCGACTTCTTCGAGCAACCGAGCCAGCGCGTCGCCGCGCTCGTCGGCATCGTCCCAGTTGATGTCGAGCGCGGTCTTAAGACTCGGCGCGATCGCGAGCGTGAGCTCGGCCTCGGCGACAATCGCGTCGCGGGGGCGACCCGTCGCCTTCGCTGCGCATGTCACCACCGTCGACAGCGCCCGACCGATGAGGTTCCACGTATCGAGGACGCGACCGGCGCCCAGCAGCGGAGAAGAGTCGAGCGCCGCCTTGAGGTGCTGCCAGCCGAACGTTCCGGTGCGTTTCGCCAGTTCGACGGTGCGATCGAGCAGCTTCTGGTCGAGCTCGTGCTCGATCATCCGCGCGCGGAACTGCGACAGCACCCCCTGCGAGAACGGTGACTCCTCTGCGTCGAGGCAGTCGAGCACGAGCTGCCACCGTCGGTCCATCTGCGCCGTCACCACCGCGTCGGCATCGCCGATTTGGTCGTACGCCTGCAGCAGCGTCACCATCGCGAGCAATGCCGGCGGCAACGGGGCGGTCCCACGTGGGACTGCGTACGCCGCCGCCAACTCGGCCTGAAACTCCTCGTCGAAGAGCTCGTGTCGCACTTCGCGCAAAAACACATAGAACTTGCCGATGCGGGTGAGCACCTTCGCGACTCGTCGCTCGGTGGTGCTCAGCTCCACCGGCGGCGTCCAGCGGATCAGTGTGGCCATGCCCCCAGCGGATCACAGCCGGGACGGGCTGTCGATCGCCGCCGCCTACTTACCTGATCAGCTCTCTAGGCCCGGAGGGCCAAGTCGATCGGAGGCCTCAGGCCTCAGGGGGGCAGGCCTCAGGCCCAGACCCAGAGCGTTACGCGCGGGTCGGTGCCGCGAGTGGCCAGGGCTGTGCTTGCTCGAGGGTCTGCGCCAGGGAGAGGAGGAGCGCGTCCTGGTTGCGGGCGGCGGCGAACTGAATGCCGAGCGGCAGGTTGGTGGTGGTGCGGCCGAGCGGCAGCGAGATCGCTGGCGCGCCGGCGGCGTTGAAGAGCGCCGTGAACGCGGCGAAGGTGCCGACGCGGTCGAAGTGCGTCTCGTATGGGAGGTCGGTCGCGAGGTGACCGAGCGGAGGTGCGGGCGTGGCGACGGTGGGTGAGATGAGGACGTCGTAGGTGGCGAGCACGTCGGCGTACGCCTTGGCGAACGTGCGGAGGCGGCGGATGGCGCCGAAGGCGCGGCGGCGATTCGACGTGAACGACGTGGCGAGCCCTCTCGTCCATGGCTCGACCTTGGTCTTGTCGAAGCGCCCGTCGAGCATGAGGCGCGCGGTCTTGACCTGGAGCCACGCGAGGAAGCCCCAGTACACGAGGAAGTCGTCGTTGACCTGCCGCGGAAACGGACACGCG
>JBQTIW010000273.1:0-8288 GCA_052387735.1 Gemmatimonadaceae bacterium | reverse complement strand
GCGCCAGCTCAGCAGCCCGTTCGCTCGCCGAAGCTGCGTCCTCCAGATGACGCAAGCGCTCCCGCGACTTGTCATACGCGATCATCGATGTCTCCAGCTCTTCAATCGACCGCAGCACCGCCTGACGATAGCGTGCCCTCGCTTCGACTTCCTGCGCGCGTGCGGCGTCGACACCGGCGCGCACCCTGCCCAGGTCGAACGCGGCCCACGACAGCACCGCTCCAATCGAATAGCGCGGCGTGCCAGCGTCGCCCAACGCGTCGAAGCGGCTGCCGGTATAGCCAGCGCCACCTGCAATCGAGACGCGGGGAAGGTAGTCAGCCCGCGCTGCACGCACGAACGCAGTGCTCGCCTCAGCCTGCTGCTCGGCGCTTCGCACATCGGGGCGCCGGCGCCATACCGAATCGGACGGCACGACTGGCAGCGATTCCGGGAGCGTCAGCGTCGGTGGGTCGCCGGCTACCTGCCGCGTGCCGCGCGCGGGTGAACGCCCGGTGAGTACGGCAATCCGATGCTCGGCGGCCGCAACCTGCGCCTCGAGTATGGGGATGACCGCGAGCGTCGTACTGAGCTGTGCGCGGGCGCGCTCGGTGTCGAGTGCTGTGCCGCGCCCACCTTCGAGGCGCTGCTCGGTGATCTCGAGTGTGCCGCGCTGGTTCGCCGAGTTCCGCCGCGCCACGGCCAGCCGGTGCTGCGCGCCGCGCAACTCGAAGTATGCGTTTGCCACCTGTGCAGCAAGCAGCACCTGCGTGTCGCCAAGGTCCTCATCGGCCGCTGCGACGAGTGCTCCGCGTGCCTGTGTCGCGTTCCGCAGACGTCCGAAGACGTCGAGGTCCCACGACAACCGCAGCCCTGCATCCCACACGTCCTGTTCCGGCAAGCGCAACCCGGCGGGAGTGCCCGGCACCGCTCCGCTAGCCAGGCGCTGCCGCGAGTAGCCGCTCACCGCTGTAACTCCCGGTGTGAGCTCGAGCAGCGTGCCGAGCCGCGCGGCGCGGGCACCGCTCACGCGGGCGCGCGCGGCCTCGACGTCGTGGTTGGCGCGCAGGGCATCGCCCACGAGTCGCACGAGCGCCGTGTCACCTAACGTTTGCCAGAAGCCTTCGGCCTGCCGGCTGGTGCGGTCGCCAGCGTGCGTCGGGTTCGCGCGCTCGAACGGTGAGCCGCGCTGCGCCGACGCCACGCTGGTGACGCTCACGGCGAGCGCCACCGACCATACTTGCATTCTCAGTTTATTGCTCATTGCACTGCCACCTCGGGCACGAGGGCCCCATGTGAAATCCGGCCGGTGGCCGGTTCGGCGTTTATTGCTTCGTCAAAGACCACGGCAGGCTTGTGGTCTGCCGCGATGAGCGCGTAGAACACAGGCACCACCACGAGCGTGAACAGCGTGCCGAGGGTCATCCCGGAAACCAGCACCGTCCCGATACTGTTGCGCGCCTCGGCGCCCGGCCCTGACACGAATACCAGCGGCAGGTGACCCGCGACCGTCGCCACCGACGTCATGAGCACGGGGCGCAGCCGCGTCAGGGACGCCTCGCGCAACGCCTCCAGCTTGGCAAGCCCCTGCTGCTGCAGCGAGTTGGCGAACTGCACGATCAGGATGCCGTTCTTCGCGATCAGCCCAACGAGGGTGATCAGCCCCACCTGGGAGTAGATGTTCACGGTCGTGATGCCAAGGAAACTGAAGATCAGCGCACCAGAGATGGCGAGCGGCACCGAACCGAGGAGCACGATCAGCGGATCGCGGAAACTCTGGAACTGCGCGCTGAGCACCAGGTAGATGAGGATCACCGCGAAGACGAGTGTGACTGTGAGTGCCGCCCCTTCGCGCCTGATCTGCCGCGACTCTCCGGCGTAGTCCATCGTGATCGCGGGACCGCCGATGGCCAGTGCGGCCTCCTCGAGCACACGCAGTCCCTCCTCCTTCGTGACGCCGGGCTGCACGCCCCCAAAGACCCGCACCGCGTTGCGCTGGCCGAAGCGGTTGAGGGTGCGCGGGGCTGTGCTCGACTCGATCTTCGTGAAAGCGGACACGGGGACGAGCTCACCGCTGGGCGTCTTGATCTTGAGATCAAGCAACGGCGCGACCGTGGTGCGATCCTCGGCGCCGATCTGCGGGATGACCTTGTAGCTGCGGTCGAAGTAGTTGAAGCGGTTCACGTAGGCGCCGCCGAGCAGTGTTCCCAGCTCGCGACCCACACTCGCGAGGTCAAGCCCGAGATCGGCCACCTGCTCGCGATCGATGACGACACGCGCCTCCGGCAGATCGATCTTGAGATCGGTGTCGACGTAGAGAAACTTGCCGCTCCGCCATCCGGCTCCGACCACCGCGTTCACGGCCTCCAGCATCTGCGCGGGAGCGGCGTCGCTCTGCAGCACGAGCTCGACGTCGTACTGACCAGGTGTCGGTAGCGGGGGATCGAGCCGGGGGAACACGCGAAGACCTGGCACCTGGGATACGGCACCATAGACCTGGCCATACATCTCCTCGGTCGAGCGATCGCGCTGCTTCCAATCCTTGGCCACCATACCACCGAAGGCGCCCCACGACGCGGTGAGGGACCACATGAACTTCGCCTCGGGGAACGCCTGGATGGCCTTCACGACTTCGAGCGACGCCCTGTTGGAGGCCGCGAGCGACGCATCGGGCGATGCCTGCATGAACATGCTGATGTGACTCTGATCCTCGACCGGCGCCAGCTCGCGCTTGGAGTACGTGTACAGAGGCCAGCCAGCGAACATGACGAGTGCTGCCGCGGCGACTACTGCCCATCGCATCTTCAGCGCACCGTCGAGCACGTGCGCATACCAGTCGCGGACACGGTCGAACGAACGGTTCACGAACGCCGTGAGACGCCCCTCTGCCCCGTGCTCGTGGACGAACCGCGAACTCATCACCGGCGAGAGCGTCACGGCAACGATGCCCGACACCACGACTGCCGCGGCGAGCGTGATCGCGAACTCGAGGAAGAGCGATCCAGTGAGGCCGCCCTGGAAGCCGATCGGTGCATACACGGCGGCAAGCGTGATCGTCATGGCGATGATCGGGCCCACAAGCTCACGCGCACCGACGACGGCGGCCTGAATCCGTGTTTTTCCGAGCCGCACGTGTCGCTCAACGTTTTCCACGACCACGATCGCGTCGTCAACGACAAGTCCGACCGCGAGCACGATCGCAAGAATCGTGAGCAGGTTGAGGCTGAAGCCGAACGCGTACATCACGATCGCCGCGCCCACGAGCGAGATGGGCATCGCCACCAGCGGCACCAGTGCCGTGCGCAGTGACCCCATGAAGAGGAACACCACGAGGCCGACGATGAGCACGGTCTCGGTGAGCGTCTTCGTGATCTCCTTGAGCGCGTCCTCCATGAACACCGTCGCGTCGTACGCAAGCTGCATGTCGATGTCCTTCGGCAGCGTCGGGCGGATCCGTTCCATTTCTGCGCGCAACCGGTGCGCGACTTCGATCTCGTTGGTCCCGACGAGAGGCCACACGCCGAGGTATACGGCTTCCCGGTCGCTGTACTTCGCGACCATGTCCGCCTCTTCCGCGCCGAGCTCCACACGCGCCACGTCGCTCAGGCGTACGATCGCCCCGTCCCGGTCGGCGACGATGAGATCCTCGAACTCACGCACGGATCGCAGGTCGGTGTTGGCGAGGAGATTGATCTGCACGAGATCACCCTTCGTCTGGCCGACGGCGGCAAGGTAGTTGTTGCGGCGCAACGCCGAGGTGACGTCTCCTGGCGAGAGGTTGAATTCGGCGAGCCTGTTGGGGTCGATCCAGATCCGCATCGCGATCTGGCGCGCACCCTCGATGCTCACACGCTGCACGCCGGCGAGCGTCGTGAGCTGAGGCTGCAGCGTGCGCGACAGCCAGTCGGTGACTGCCGGCACCTCCCGCTCATTCGACGAGAAACTCAGGTAGAAGCTGGCGTACGGTCGGTCCGACCGCTGCACCTCGACCGCCGGCGGTTCCGCTTCCGCAGGCAGCTCGGAGCGCACTTGCTGCAGCCGCGCCGACACTTCGGCGAGGGCTGCCGTACTGCTGTGGTTCAGCTTGAGGTGAATGGTGACGGTGCTGACGCCGGCGCGGCTCGTCGACTCGATGTAGTCCACGCCGCTGATCGCCGATACCGCGCGTTCGATGGGAGTGGTCAGGAAGCCGCGTACCGTCTCGGCGCCCGCGCCGAAGTAGACGGTATTGATGACGACCGAGGAGCTCTCGATCTTCGGGTACTGCTGCACCGGCAGTGTTGTCAGAGCGCGCCAACCAACCAGCACGATCACGAGGTTGATGACAACGGCAAGCACAGGGTGCTTGATGAACACATCCGTGAAGGAGCGCATGTTCTGGTGGCCTTCGCTTCAGCGTGAGCCGACTGTGCGGGGTGATGTGCTGCCTGACGAGTCGCTCGCGATGATGACGAGCGCCGCTTCGCGCAGCTTGAAGGAGCCGGATGCGGCCACCTGTTCACCGGCAGCGAGCCCGTCGAGAATCAGGACCTCATCGTCGATGACCGCACCGGCGGTGACCTTCCGAACCTGCGAGCGTGTTTGACCGTCCTTGGCTGGTGCAAGTACGAAGACGTGGTCCCCATCGGGTCCCTTGCGGAGGGCGCTCACCGGAACGACAACCGCGAGGCGCTGCGCGCCCACGGGCACCTCGACGCGAACCGATGAACCGGGGCCGGGCCCGAACTTCGCATCGCTGACCCGGGCCCGAACGGTGGCATTGCGCGTCGTGGGATCAACGCGTGCGTCGATGGCCGCTATGCGCGCGGTGACCGGCGTTGAGCTGGCGCTTCCCGAGACCTGCACCTGGTCCCCCACGCGCAGCCCGGCGGCGACCGATTGCGCCACAGAGAAGTCCACGTTCACGGCGCCGTCGACACCTTGAAGGGTCGTGAGCTCGGTGCCGGTGTCGAGGAACTGGCCAGCGTGAACGTCGGAGATGCCAACGCGGGCGCGGAAGGGCGCGCGAATCGTCTTGCGTGCGATGATCGCTTTCGTTCGCGCGATCTGCGCGAGCGCGACATCGCGCTCGGCGCGCGCGTTGTCGAGTTCGATCTGCGACGCCGCACGGCGCTCGACCATGCGTTCCGTGCGCGTGAGCAATGTGATCGCCAGCGCTGCCTGTGCTTCGAGCGCCTCGAGCTCGGCCTCTTCGACCGATACGTCGAGGGCCACGAGCACCGAGCCCGCGTCGACGGTTTCGCCTGGAGCGAGTCTCACGTGACGCACCGTGCCGGGAAGCTCGTTGCGCAGCGTGATCGAACGCAGCGCGAGAACCGTTCCGATCGATGTCGTTGTCTGGCGGTGCAGCCGCTCCACTGCTGTAGCTGCGCTCACCGTCTCAACGGGTTCAGGTTGATTCGCGGCGGCCTCACTGGCCTCGAGTGCCGCGGCGTACTTCCAGCCGGCGAGGACTCCGCCGAGAGCAAGGACAGCGGCGATGAGTGCTGCAGGGCGGGTCCAACTGCGTGATCCTGCGAAACGGCTTGGCATGACCTTACGACCTCCGTGGGTGAGTCCTTGAACGACAGTTGTACAACCGTAAAACTCTAGTAACAAAAAACTGCCGCTGAACGCCAATGACGCGCCCAGCGGCACCCTACCTAACGGTGGAAATTCCAGTACGCCGCAGCAGCTCCTCGGTGTATGCCCTCAGAACATCTGGCCGAGCGCGAAGGTTCATGAACTGACCTTCGCGCTCCGACGCGATCAGTCCTGCCTGGAGCAGTTCCTTCAGGTGATGCGAGACAGTGGCTTTGGACACGGGGAAGACTTGGCAGAGCGACTGGTTCGGGCACTCCCGGTTCTCCCCAATCGCCTCGAGTATCGCGAAGCGTCTTGGATCGGACAGTGCCTTCGCGATCCGGTCAAACTGGCCGGGGGCGAGTGTCGGAGGTGCGATTGGCTCCGCTGACATAGTTGTATAACTATCGAACTGTCGACAATTGGTCAAGTGGGGGGTGATCTCATGAAGCGGCCGCAGACGAAAAGGCGGGACCTTTCCACTTGCGGTACGTGTCTGAGCGCAATATGATGCTCATCATATGAGACGCATCGCCCCCAGACGCAAAGAAGAAACGCACCAACGCATCGTCGAGGCCGCTGCACGCGCCATCCGGCGCAGCGGTTACGGCGGCACCGGCGTCGCCGACATCATGAAGGACGCGGGCCTCACGCACGGCGGCTTCTACGCCCACTTCGCATCGCGCGAGGCGATGCTCGCCGAGGCGGCGGACCGCGCCGGCGCCGAATCCGTCGCAACGTCGGCGCGCATCGCCGCCGCTGCGCCGGCGCAGAAGGCGTTGCACGCGCTGGTACGGGCCTACCTCTCCAAAGCGCACGTCGAAGGCGCCGAGACGGGCTGTCCGGTTGTCGCACTCGGCTCGGAGATGCCGCGCCAGGCGCCCGAGGTTCGGCGCGCGGCCACACGCCGCATCAAGGAGATGATCGACCTCGTTGCACGCCAGTCGCCGGACTGGGGGCAGCTGGGTGCGCACGAGCGCGCGCTCCTAGCCGTCGCAACGATGGTAGGTGCATTGCTGCTCGCGCGCGCCGTCGACGATCCCCGGCTTTCGGACGCGGTGCGCGAGGCGGCGCTGAAGCACCTCGCTCCCGTCGGCACCTGACTCCAACTGCACCAAGCTGGCCCTTTTCGCCTGCGTTCAAATATGATGCGCATCATACAGAGACGACGCAGTTAACGACACCACCATGGGGACACTATGAAGTTCAAGAGCAAGACGGCGCTCGTTACGGGCGCCTCGTCAGGTATCGGCGAAGCCACGGCAGCGCGGCTGGCGTCGGCCGGCTACAAGGTCTACGGCACCAGCAGACGGGGAGCCCAAGGGGGCACGCGATCGTTCGACATGCTGCCCCTCGATGTGAACAGCGATGAATCGGTCGAAAACGCCGTCAGGAAAGTGATGCGGCGCAACGGCCGCATCGACCTGCTCGTGAACAACGCCGGCTTCAGCATCGCCCCTGCCGGCGCGGAAGAGAGCTCGATCGACCAGGCCCGATCGATCTTCGACACGAACTTCTTCGGGGTCGTCCGCATGACGCGCGCTGTCGTGCCCCATATGCGACACCAGGGGGGTGGTCGCATCATCAACATAGGCTCCGTCGTTGGCTTCTTGCCGATGCCGTACATGGCGCTCTATGCCGCGACCAAGCACGCGATCAAAGGGTACTCGGAATCGCTCGACCATGAGCTCCGCACGAGGGGCATCCGCGTCTCGGTCATCGAGCCAGCGTACATGAACACGCAGTTCGACGCGAACTTGCTGGAAGCCGACGCGAAGCTCGAGGAGTATCGCGAGGTTCGTGCGGCCGTGGGCAGGACGATGAAGGCGCATGTCGAGTCGGGGGACAACCCCGCTGTTGTGGCCGACGCCGTGCTAGAGGCGGCCATCGCGGCTCGCCCGAGGCTCCGATACACAGCAGGTGGCGTGGCGAGACGCCTGCGATTGCTGGGCAGATTCGCGCCCGCTGGCGTTCTGGATGCGGGCATTCGAAAGAGCCTGCGACTCGGCGGTCTGACGGGTTCGCTGCCTCGCACCCCGATGCCGGTGAAGTAGTCGCCGATGAGACAGCCGACATGACCGCGCGATACCTGGAAGATTTTGAAGCGGGACAAACCTTTCGCTCAGGGCGCATTCGCATCGAGGCGGACCGCATCAAGAGCTTTGCCGCCGACTTCGATCCGCAACCGTTTCACCTCGACGAAAGGGCCGCCACCGACTCGATACTTCGAGGTCTCGCCGCCAGCGGCTGGCACACGGCCGCGATCACGATGAGACTGCTGGTCGACGGCGATCTCAGACCCGCTGGCGGCATCGTCGGTACCGGCTTCGACGAATTCCGCTGGCCACGCCCGGTCCGGCCAGGCGATGAGCTTCGGGTCGAAAGCGAAGTGCTCGAGGTACGAGCCACGAAGTCTCGCCCCGACCGGGGAGTCATCAAGGTGAAGACCACGACACTCAATCAGAACAACGATCCGGTGCAGCTGTTTGTGGGCAATTTGATCGTGCTCCGCCGTCCCGCGCCTTCAGGAGAAACAACGGAGGCCCGCGGGCTCAGTCGTCCAGGGCGCGCATTTCGAACGGATAAAAGGAGGCGAACGTAGAATCTCTGGTTGACATTCTACTAGAACGGCTGAATACTCTCTGGTAGAGAGCCTACTAGAGAACGACGAAGGTAGAATGTCACCCAGAACCGACGCCGCCGAGCGCGAGTCCCTCCTCCAGGGAACGCTGGACCTGCTCATCCTG
>JBQTIW010000272.1:0-14507 GCA_052387735.1 Gemmatimonadaceae bacterium | reverse complement strand
TTGCGGCAATGGGAGCCATCGCGTGGTGACGGTCGATGACCCGCGAGTTAGCTTTTCGACCGCCGCTCTTCTCCCGTTTCCCGCCTCCGTCTCCCAATGTCCCTCGCACGATCCGCGCTCCTTCGCGCCTCCAAGAGTCAGTGGCTCGCCCGGCAGATGACACAACGCGCGTTCGCGCGCCGGGCGGTCAGGAAGTTCATGCCGGGCGAGGCGCTGGCCGACGCACTGGGCGCCGCGGGCGTGCTGGCGCAGAGCGGCATCGGGAGCATCGTCACGCGTTTGGGTGAGACCCTCACCGGTGAACGGAACGCCGACGAGGTCCGCGATCACTACGTCGCCGCGTTAGGCGATATTGGCCTGCGCGGGCTGCCCACCGTGCTCTCCATCAAGCCAACGCAATTGGGCCTCGACTCCAGCGTGTCGGAGTGCCTCCGCCAGGTCGGGGAGATCGCCGCCGCGGCCGACGAACGAGGCAGCTTCATCTGGATCGACATGGAAGACTCCGCCTATGTCGACCGCACGCTGGACCTGTACGAACAGCTCAAGGCGAGATATCCGCGAACGGGACTTGCCTTGCAGGCGTACCTGTACCGCACGCCCAAGGACCTCGAGCGGTTGATGCCGCTCAACCCGGTAATCCGGCTCGTGAAGGGAGCGTACGCCGAACCGCCCTCGGTCGCGTTCCCCGCCAAAAAGGACACCGACGCCCAGTACGTCTCGCTCGGTGAAACGATGCTCGAGGCGTCGGCGAAGGGGGGCGCGCTTCCGATCTTTGGCACGCACGACATGACCATCGTGAACCGCCTGGTGGGTCGCGCCAGGTCGATGCAGCTCACGAAGGAGCGGTACGAGGTACACATGCTCTACGGCATCCGCTCCGCGGAACAGCGGAACCTCGCCGCGTCGGGCGTGGGCGTTCGGTGCCTGATCAGCTACGGCGCGAACTGGTTCCCCTGGTACATGCGACGACTGGCGGAGCGGCCCGCCAACGTGTGGTTCGTGGTGCGCAGTACGTTCTCCTGATGCGTCGTCGCGTCGTCCTGTTCGCGGGCCTGGCGTGCGCGGCTCCGGTGGAACGTGAGGATCAATCCCGCTCCGGCGGTCTCCCCGTGGCGCAGCTCTCGGTCCCTCAACAGGTGGCCGTGTACGATGCTGCTGTCCGCGCGGCCTTCGACGTCAACGCCGATCTCGTCCTGCTGTCCGCGCCGCGGCGGCTGCCGCGCGGGGCGGGACGCGACGGCGGCTCGCCGCTGCCGGCCGCGTTAGGCGAGGCCCTGCGAGCCGCCGGCGTCACCCGCGGCACGTGCGACCCCACGCGCACCGGCGAAACCCGCGCCCCGCTCTGCAGCTTCGAACGAAGCGGCTACGTCATCCGGGGGACAGAGATCTTCCAGGCCACCGCCGACACGCTCCGGATGAACCTCTTCTCGGAGATCTTTGCCTCGGCGACCGGTGGCGGCCAGAAGCCCTTCGCCTTCGAGATGGCCTACAAGCTCGTGCCCTCGGGAGACGGGAAGTACCGCGCGGTCGCGGAGGGGCGGGTGCGGGAGCGGTAGGAGCGGTAGGGGCGGACGGGCGGACGGGCGGCGCCAAGTCTTTCCTGCCTTCGCGAGTCTTTCCGTCTGCCCTGCCCGTCTGCCCGCCTGCCCGTCTGGCCCGTCCGACCATCGCCCGTCGCCGTCCGCCCAACACCGTGCCTACGGCACGATCTTGGGCTTGGGCTGCAGCTTCGCCGAGTACAACCCCGAGTTGAAGTCCGTGAAGTAGACCACACCCTTGTGCGGCATCGCGTTCATCACCATCGGCGCGTTAGGCGTGTAGCCCTGCGGGTCGAACGGCTTCCACACCGCGATCTCGCGCTGTTGACGGGCCAGGTTGCCCATCAGATCACCCGACACGTCCACGACGCGGACGCCGCCCTCGTAGTAGGCCTGGTAGAGAATGTCGTTCTCGACGATGATGTCGTGTGACCCGAATTCGGGTTGTTCGTAGCGCGCCACGTTCTTCGGGTTCTTGGGGTCGGTGAAATCCACGATGTGCGTGTAACCCGCCATCGTCTGCGGCACTCCACCCTTCTTCATCAGGTCGTAGTTCGTCCCTTCCCACGCGCGGCCGCGGCGACTCATGATCTCGTCGCCGAGGAAGATGTAGGTCCTTCCCGTGGACTTCTGAAAGTAGGGATACACTTCATGTGTCGAGCCCGACGTGGTCCCGTAAGTGCTGATCAGCTTCGGCTTCTGCGGCGTACCGCCGTACGTGCCGTTGCCCACATCCACCACCACCACACCCGTGCCCCATTCCGACGAGTAGGCGATACCGTCGTTCACCCACACGTCGTGCACGTACGAATCGGGGTGGTTGTATTCGCCGGCAAACTTCGGGTTGGTGAAGTCCTTCATGTCGATGATGACGTACTTGTCGCCACCGGAGATCGCGTACAGGTAGTCGGTGGTCGCGAACATGTTGTGGACGCCGCCGGTGAGCTCCTGGTCGAAGCGCGACACGATCTTCGGGTGCGCGGGCACGGCGAGGTCGAGGATGACGACGCCGTTCACCCGGTTCGACGCGCCTTCGCGCGACAGCGCCGCCCAGCGCGCGTGAGGTGCGACCGTCACATCGTTGATCGTCCGCGCATCGACCTGCACCGAATCGGTCTTCACGAGGGTCGACGGATCCGTGATGTCGAACATGTACGCCCAGCCATCGCCCCCCCAGGTGCCGACCAGCGCGTATTCCCTGCCGTCCACGCCGGTGAATGTCCACAGATCGGAGGTATGCACGTGCCGGATCGCGCCCTGCCCTTGTGTCACGATGCGCTGCACCACGTCGCGCGGACGGACGTCGATCGTCTTGCGCCCCGAGACCTGACCCGAGCTGGCGATCAGGCTGAACTGTCCCGCATAGTCCGCGGCGAACTGCCCGTCGCGCAGGTCGGCGGCGCCCCCCTGTCCGCGGATCGAGTCGTCCTGCGCGTACGTGAAGCTCCAGGTGATGGGTGCATCCTTCACCAGCTGCCCGTTCCGGTCCTTGGGAATCGCATTCACCTTCACGACATCGCCCGTCCGAACGTCGCCCGAGGACACCTCCACGTCGACAGCAGTCACGGGGTTGGGCACGATCACGTGACGTAACTCGCCCCGTCCGTCGTCGATCTGCGCAACGATCGACACGCTCCCCGGCTTGAGCGCCGTCACATTGCCGAATCGGTCCACGGTCGCGATCGCCGGGTCGGAGCTGCTCCATCGCGTGGTCACGCCCGTGCGCGCACTGCCGTCCGCGTGGAGTGCCTTCGCGCTATGTGCCATCGTCGCGCCCTGGTAGAGCCGACCGTTCTCCTTGGCAACGTCCACGCGGTGGATCGGCGGCCAGGTGACTTTCACCGCAACCTTGTGCTGCACCGGAGTGATCCCCTGACGCGGCTCCGACATCGCGATGATTGTCACCTCATAGCTTCCCGCCGCCCTCGCCGTGATCGACGTATCGGTGACCGACAGGCTGCCGCGCGGCGCGGCAAATCGGATGAACGCCTTGGGCATTGCCTTCCCGTCCTTGTCGAGGGCGGTCACTTTCCAGCGCAGCGTTTTCCCCGCTTCCAGCGTCACGGTAGCAGGCTCAGTGATCACGCGAGCGACCTCGGGGGTTGCCCCCTGCTGCGCACCAGCGGCCAGGGCCATTCCGGCGATCATCGCCGTGACGGTTGCCGCGCCACGAATTACGTTCATAGTCGGACGACTCCAGAGTTATCCGTGATTGGCCGCGCCCACCCTGGGCGGCATCGTGAACCCAACCACCGTGGTGGAATGAAGATGCGGTGCCATCCCTTTCGCGAGAAGAGTCTCGCCGCGTTGCTCACGTTTGCCGCATTGGCTACGACGGCCGACGTCGCAACGGCGCAGCGCACTCGATCGACTCCGCCCGCGGTGGCCAGGCCCGCCGTCAGGAAGCCCCCGCCGCCGGCCGAGCCCGTGGGTCCGACGGCGAACTACTACGCCTACGTGGGCGCCGAGTCGGCCGACATGATCTACCGCATCAAGTTCGGGCCCGACGGCGCCAGGGTCGAGAAGTCGATTCCGATCGGTGAGCAGGCGACAGAGATGGAAGGCCCGCACGGCCTGCAAATCTCGCCCGACGGCAGGTTCCTCTACATGACCACCGGTCACGGAACGCCTGACGGGAAGTTCTGGAAGTACGAACTGGGCCCCGACACCGTCGTTGGCCCGTCGATCTACCTGGGCTACTTCCCGGCCTCGATCGACGTGACGCCAGATGGCCTCTATACCTTCTCGGCGAACTTCAATCTCCACGGCGAGTTGGTGCCGTCGAGCATCTCGGTGGTCTACACGCCCACCAACACCGAGGTCGCCCAAACGACGACGTGCACCATGCCCCACGGCAGTCGCATCAATCAGGCCGGCACCAAGCACTACTCCGGCTGCATGATGGATGACATGCTGGTGGAGATCGACACGAGGTCCTACGACGTGTCGGCGAAGTTCAGCCTCGCCAAAGGAAAGGAAGGTCTGGTCAAGGCGGACGAGCACGCGGGCCACGTGACGGACAACAAGGCCGACAACAGCCAGGGCCACGGCGCTTCGAAGAATGCCACCTGCTCCCCGACATGGGCGCAACCGGCCAGCACGGGATCGTTGGTCTACGTCACGTGCAACAAGGCGAATCAGGTGGTGGAGGTCGACGCGTCCACGTGGCAGATCACCCGGCGGTTCACGACGGGCGACGGCCCCTACAACCTTGCAACAACGCCGGACGGACGGTATCTGCTCGTGACCCTCAAGAAGGGCGCGGGGTTCGAGATGATCGATCTCACCACGGGGCAGAGCGTGTACCGCGAGAAGCTCAGCACCACGATCGGCCACGGCGTGGCGGTGAGCAGCGATTCTCGTTATGCGTTCGTGAGCTCGGAGGGCGTCGGCGCGCAGCCGGGGAAAGTGGACATTTTTGACCTCACGGCAAAGAAGAAGGTTGGGACCGTCGACGTGGGCCAGCAGGCAAGCGGGATCGCGTTCTGGAAGATGGAGAAGTAGTCGGCAGACGGCAGACACGAGTTCGTGGCTGCCGTCGTCTTCTGGCGCAAGCTGGGCGCAAAGTGTAGTTCGGCGAGGCGTCAAACGCCTCGCCGAGCAGGCGAGCCACTGCGAGCGGTTGGGTCGACGTCACGGGAGGGACGGCTGGCCGGCTACCCCGCCATCGGATACAGAGGAAACGCGCTGGTCAGTTGTCGCACGTCTTCTTTCACGCGCGCGTGCACGCCCGTGTCCGCGGTGGCCATCAACACGGCGTCGATCAACTCGGCGATTCGCTGCATCTCGGCTTCACGCATTCCGCGCGTAGTCACCGCCGGGGTGCCGATCCGGACCCCACTGGTCACAAAGGGTGATTGTGTCTCCTTCGGCACCGTGTTCTTGTTCACCGTGATTCCGGCCTTGTCCAGTGCCTGCTCGGCGGCCTTCCCCGTCAGCCCTTTGTTGCGGAGGTCGACCAGCATGAGGTGGTTGTCCGTACCGCCCGACACCAGCTGGTAGCCGCGGGCTGTGAGGGCGGCGGCGAGAGCCCTGGCGTTGGCGACGATCTGTCCGCAGTACGTCCTGAAGGACGGGGAGAGGGCTTCTCGAAAGGCGACCGCCTTGGCCGCGATCACGTGCTCGAGCGGCCCCCCCTGCATCCCTGGGAAGACCGCCTTGTCGATGACCTTCGCGTGCTGCGCTTTGCACAGGATGAGTCCCGCGCGGGGGCCGCGTAGTGTCTTGTGCGTCGTGGTGGTGACGACATCAGCATGCGGGATCGGCGACGGATGGTGTCCGGTGGCCACCAGGCCGGCGATATGCGCCATGTCCACCATGAGAATCGCCCCAACTTCCTTGGCGACATCGGCGAAGATCGCAAAGTCGATGACGCGCGGATACGCACTCGCGCCAGCAATGATCAGCTTGGGCTTCTCACGCAGCGCCACGTCGCGCAGCATGTCGTAGTCGATGTAGCCAGCCTCGCTCACACCGTAGTGCACCGCACGATAGAGCACGCCGGAGTAGTTCACCGGCGAGCCATGCGTGAGGTGTCCGCCCTGTGAGAGATCCTGGCCCAGCAACGTGTCGCCCGGTTTGAGAAAGGCGAATGACACCGCGACGTTGGCGGACGCACCGGAGTGAGGCTGGACGTTGGCATGATCTGCGCCGAAGAGCTGTTTGGCGCGATCGATGGCAATGTTCTCGATCTGGTCTACGACCTCGCAACCGCCGTAATAGCGCTTCCCGGGAAGACCCTCGGCGTACTTGTTGGTGAGGGGGGACCCCATCGCCTCCAGGACGGCGGGGGAGACGAAGTTCTCGCTGGCGATCAGCTCGATGCCGTGCGACTGGCGAGCGGTTTCCTGTTCGATCAGCGACGCGATGTCGGGATCGGCGTCCCGCAACGCACCTCCAGGGGGACACCGATCCCACAGATGCCATCCGCTCATGCCCGTTCCTCCGGCGGCAGTTCGATTTTCTCGACGCGCGGAATGTGACGCCCGCCGTCGAACGATGTGTTGAGAAATGTGTCGAGGATCTTTACGGCGTCCTCGTCCGATACGAACCGCGCAGGGAGCACAAGGACGTTGGCGTCGTTGTGCTGGCGCGACAATCCAGCAATCTCCGGGGTCCACGCGACGGCCGCGCGGACATGTGGATGCCGGTTGGCGGCGTAGGACATGCCGAGGCCTGTGCCACAGAGCAAGACCCCGCGTTTTGCTTCACCCTTCGAGACCTCCTCGGCGACAGGATGTGCGTAGTCGGGGTAGTCGGTGGACGTTGGGCTGTTGGTGCCCAGGTCCTCGACGTCGTAACCTAACGAGCGGAGGTGCTCGGTGAGCCTGGCCTTCATTTCGAAGCCGGCGTGGTCGGCGGCGATGGGAATCTTTTCGGGCACGGCAGATGGTAACGGGAACGGGAGAAGGGAGACGGGAGACGGGAGACGGAGAACACTACCCTCGGTGCCCTGAGGACGCGAGCAGGCGCTTGGGACCGACGAGGTCGAACTCCCGTTCCCGTCTTGTTGCTCCTGTCTTGTTTCTCCCGTCTTGTTTCTCCCGTCTCCCGTCTCCCGTCTCCCGTCTCCCGTCTCGAACGTCAGCTCTTCCTCGGCCATTGCGGCCACGTTTTGACCAGGCTTCCCACTGCCTGCAGTCGTCGTTCGGCAAGCCGGTCTGCCGCCTCATAGGTCGGAATGCCCTGCTCGCGCGCGATGTCGAAGACACCGAGCATCGTTTCGTAGATCTCGTCGGCCTTGCGCAGGGCGCGGTCAGACGTCCAGCCGGCGAGCTCGCTGTAGACGTTGATGACGCCGCCGGCATTGGCCACGAAGTCCGGCGCGTAGAGAATGCCGCGCTTCTCGAGCTCCACGCCATGCCGTTCCTCGAGGAGCTGGTTATTGGCCGCGCCGGCCACGATCTCGACCCGCAGCCGGGGCATCGTCTCGTCGTTCACCACCCCGCCTAACGCGCATGGCGCGAAGATGTCCGCCTGCACGGCGTAAATCTGATCCAGTTCGACGGCGCGTGCGCCGAACTCATCCACGGCCCGTTTCACCCGCACCATATCGATGTCCGTGACCACGAGCTTTGCTCCCTGTTCATGGAGCTCCCGGCACAGGTAGTAGCCCACATTTCCAAGTCCCTGCACGGCCACCGTCTTGCCAGCCACCGAGTCCGAACCCCAGCGATGCTTGGCCGAGGCCTGGATCGCGCGGTACACGCCGCGCGCCGTCACTGGCGAGGGGTCGCCCGATCGCGTCGCGAGCCCGGCGACGTACTCGGTCTCCATGTGCACGAAGTCCATGTCGGCCGTGCTCGTGCCCACGTCCTCCGCAGTGATGTAGCGACCGCCCAGCGATTCCACGAACCGCCCGTGCGCGCGGAAGATCATCTCGCGCTTCATCGTGCGGTTGTCCCCGATGATCACTGCCTTCCCACCCCCGAGATTGAGTCCTGCAACCGCGTTCTTGTACGTCATCCCGCGCGCGAGGCGGAGGGCGTCGACAATGGCGTCGTCGTCCGATTTGTACTGCCAGAACCGCGTGCCACCTAACGCCGGCCCGAGCGTGGTGTCGTGGATGGCAATGATGCCGCGGTAGCCGCTGGATTTATCGTGGCAGAGGACGAGCTGCTCGTGGCCCATCTCGGCGATGAGGTCGAAGGACTTCACTTTAGTGGGGAGGGGGTAGGGGGTAGGGGCTGCGCGTGGGTAGGGGGTAGGAGTAGCGGCATCCGGCAGGCTCTCCTACCGACCACCGACTACCCGCTATCCGCGACCCACTAGCTCTTCGCGTACAACTCTCTCGCAATCACAATCCGCTGAATCTCCGATGTGCCTTCGTAGATCTCCGTGACCTTGGCGTCGCGGAACAACCGCTCCACCGGGTAGTCCTTCACGTAGCCGTAGCCGCCGAAGATCTGAATGGCCTGGGTCGTCACCCACATGGCGGTTTCTGTTGCCATGAGTTTGGCCATGGAGGCGAACTGGGTAACCGGCTCGCCGCGGTCCTTGGCGGCCGCGGCCGCGTAGAGCAGCGAGCGCGACGCCGTGACCCGCGTCGCCATGTCGGCCAGCTTGAACTGGATCGCCTGGAACTCCTTGATCGGTTTGCCGAACTGCTTACGCTCACCGGCATAGGCGACCGAATGTTCGAGCGCCGAGCGGGCGATGCCGATGGCCTGGGCCGTGATGCCGAGGCGTCCACTTTCCAGCGACTGCATCGCGTACACGAAACCCATCCCTTCCTCACCTAACAAACACTCCCTCGGCACTCGCAGGTCCCTGAGTGCGAGCTGTACGGTGGGGTCAGCGCGCAGTCCCATCTTGTCTTCCTTCTTCCCGACGCTGAGTCCGGGCATGTCCGGGCTCAGGATGAACGTGCTGATCCCGCGCGCCCCTCGGCGATGCTCCGGCGAATCGGTTCTCGCCATGCACAGGATCACGTCCGCCATCGATCCGTGCGAGACCCAGGCCTTGACCCCGTTGAGCAGGTAGTGATCGCCGTCTCGCACCGCCTGCGACGTCAGCGACGCGGCGTCGGATCCCGCGTCAGGCTCGGACAGCGCAAACGCGCCGAGCCATTCTCCGCGCGCCATCTTCGTGAGGTACTTCTGCTTCTGCGCCTCGGTGCCGTAGCGCAGGATCATCTGCGTCGGCAGCGAGTTGTGGACACTCATCAGCACGGCCACCGATGCATCGACTGCCGCGATTTCCTCGAGCGCGACCAGATACGTGCACGTGTCGAGCCCCAGACCATCGTACGCTTCGGGAATCATCATCCCCAGAAAGCCCAGCTCACCCAGCTTGGCCACCACGGAGCGATCAAACGACGCCTCGCGGTCCCATCGGTCGCTATGCGGCGCAATCTCCGCGCGCGCGAACTCGCGAGCCGTCTGCTGGATCGCCTTTTGCTCTTCGCTGAGCGGAATCAACGCCCACGACATGTCACCATCCCGTCATTGGAGGCACCCGGCCCCAAGGAGCCCGCGGCAGCCCGCGTATCCCTGGTGTTCAGTACGCATGGAATCCCCGCCCACTCTTCCTCCCCAGCCATCCCGCCGCAACGTACTTGCGCAACAGCGGGCACGGTCGGTATTTCGGATCCCCCAGCCCCTCGTGCAGCACCTCGAGAATCGAGAGGCACGTATCCAGTCCGATGAGATCGGCCAGCGCGAGAGGCCCCATCGGATGGTTCATCCCGAGTTTCATCACGGTATCGATCGCCTCGGCGGTCCCCACACCCTCCATCAGCGCGTAGACCGCCTCGTTGATCATGGGCAGCAGGATCCGGTTGGCGACGAATCCCGGAAAGTCGTTGACCTCCACGGGCGTCTTGCCTAACGCTGTAGAGAGCTCGAGGACCTTCGTCGTGGTCGCGTCGCTCGTGGCCAGACCGCGGATCACTTCCACCAGCTGCATCACCGGTACCGGGTTCATGAAGTGCATCCCGATCACCTGCTCCGGCCGTTTGGTCCTGGCCGCGATCGACGTGATCGAGATGGAGCTCGTATTCGTCGCCAGAATCGCCCCCAGTTGCGCGACGCGATCGAGATCGGCGAAGATCCGATGCTTGAGATCCACGTTCTCCGTCGCGGCTTCCACGACCAGCGTCGCCGTGGCCGCCGCGCCGATGTCGCTGGACTCGGTAATGCGCGTCAGGGCCGCCTCTTTCGCGGCCGCATCGAGCGACCCTTTCTTCACCTGACGATCTAGGTTCTTCTCGATCGTCGAGCGGCCCCTGGCCAGCGCGTCCGCCGAGACGTCGATCATGACCACCGGGAAGCCCGCCTGCGCGAAAACGTGCGCAATGCCGTTCCCCATCTGTCCAGCGCCGATGACGGCGATGGTATCACTCATCGCTCCGCTCCGCGACGCTTCCGCCGCAACATGATGTAGATGCCTAACAGGAGCCCCGCCCCCGTGAGCAGCCCGGCCTCGGGACCCCAGGACCCGCCCGTGGCCCAGTCCGGGCCCGCGTCCACCGTACGATAGTTCGGCGCTCCCATACCGATCCCGCTCACGGTCGTGTGCAACACACCCGCCATCACGAAATTCCACGCCACGTGCGCCGACCACGCCGCGTAGAGACTCCCGGTCGCCACGAGAATGCTGCCGAGGAAGATGCCGGCGAGCGTCACCAGCGCGACCGATTGCCACGTCGCGCCGGCGTTCTCGATGTGCAGCAGGCCGAACACCAGGCTCGTGGCCACGATCGCGCGCCGCGCGCCCACGCGCTCCCGGATCACCGTGAACAGATAGCCACGTGTCATCAGTTCCTCCCAGAGCGCCGCTGGGAGCAGGACGATCAGCGACGTGAGTGCGGCCGCCGCCCAGTCCCCCGACGGCGACGGCTCGACGCGGAGCCAGCCCACGAGCAGCAGCACCCCCGATGGCACGCCAACGGCCACCGCGCCTAACGCGGCCCCGGTCAGCATCGCCCGGGCCCGGAACTGCGGTCGACCCATCCAGATGCTCTGCCACCCCCGTGGCTCGACGGACCGGAACGTCCACCAGTGTCCCAGCCAGAGGCCCCCCGCCATGGTGATGTAGAACGCAGGGATCTCCAGTCCGAGCAGCGAAACACCGCGGGGCGCGACCAGCCCCATCAGCGCCCGCAGGCCGAGCACGCCGGCGGCCGACCCGAGCACGAACACCAGGAGCCGATACTGTGGCGCGACCGGCAGCCGACGCGGTGCCACTTCCCTGGGAGGCGCCAGCTCGGGTCCGGTCGGCGTATCGCCCGTCATCGTCCCGACCCCTCGCTGTTACGCGACTCTGGATACCGAGAGCGCGACCGCGTCGCCGCCACCGAGGCACAACGTTGCCAGTCCCTTCGACTTGCCGCGATCGGCCATCGCGTACAGCAGCGTGATGAGCACGCGGGTCCCGCTGGCACCGATGGGGTGGCCTAACGCGATGGCGCCCCCGTGCACGTTCACGCGGTCCCAGTCCCAGCCCAGCGCATCGCCATCAGCCAGGGCCTGCGAGGCAAAGGCTTCATTGGCCTCGATCAGGTCGTACGACCCGATCGTCGTCCCTTCCTTCTTCATCAGGTTGTTCACCGCCGTGATCGGGGCAAAGAACAGGTCCTGCGGATTCGTCGCGCCAGTGGCATACGCGTCGATCCTGCCGAGAATCGTCAGACCATGCGCCTGGGCATAGGCGAGCGACGTCACGACCACTGCCGCGCCGCCGTCGTTCAGCGACGACGCATTCCCTGCCGTCACGGAGAGATCCGCGCCGCCGTCCTGGCCCGGAAACGCCGGCCGCAGCTTGCCTAACGCTTCCACCGACGAATCCTTGCGCGGTCCCTCATCGGCGTCCACGATCGTCGGCCCCTTCTTGCCGGGGATCTCCACCGCCACGATCTCGGCCCTGAACTTGCCCGCCTCCTGTGCCGCGGCGGCCTTGTGGTGCGACTGCACCGAGAACTCATCCTGTCTGGCTCGCGTGATGGCGGCCTTCCGGGCCGTGTACTCGGCGTGCCCACCCATGTGAACGTTGCAGGCGGCGCACCATAGGCCGTCCCGGATCATGCCGTCGACGATGGACTGATCGCCGAGCTTGATGCCGTTGCGGTATCCGTAGATGTAGTGCGGGGCGTTCGACATCGACTCCTGGCCGCCGGCCACCACCACCTCATGGTCGCCCGCCTTGATGGCCTGCGCGGCGAGCATCACGGACTTGAGCCCTGAACCACAGACCTTGTTGACGGTCATCGCCGAAACCGTGGCAGGGATTCCTGCCTTGAGCATGGCCTGCCGAGCCGGCGCCTGCCCCGTTCCCCCCTGGATCACGTGGCCCATGATGACCTCCTGGACCCGATCTGCCGGAACGCGCGCGCGTTTGACGGCTTCCTTGATGGCGATGGCGCCGAGCTCGGGGGCATTGAATGGCGCGAGACCGCCCAGGTACTTGCCGATGGGGGTGCGGGCGGCGCCGACGATGACAGGGATGCGGGATATGTCGGACATGGCGGATCGGACAGGCTGAAGCCCCGGATCGCCCGGGGAATTGCTCGGGTTGAAAGGTAAGGCACTGAGGTAGCTACCTGCAGGCGCCGATGTCTTTTCACGACTTTTTTGCCGATGGAGCGTGCGGAGGAGCACCTCGCGCTGACGAGCATCCGCTCCCCCGACGCCGAGGATGTCATCCGGCCCGCTGGTCAGCGCTCCGGTTCGTGGCCCTTCAACGCCTCGTTAGGTCCTCGCCGCGTGGGCCCTGAGAATCTGGACCACATCGCTCCTCCCGAAGAACTCGGCCCAGCCCATGGAATCGCTGTCGTGCATGCTGTCGCGAATGCCCGGGTCGGCGCCGGCCGAGAGAAGGAGACGCACCACGTCAGCGTGACCCTGCATGGCAGCAAGGTGCAGCGGTGTCACCATGGCGTCCCAATGACTCCAACGAGCGTTTGGGTCGGCACCATTGTCAAGGAGCCACTTCACTGCCCGCAGGTCTCCTCGCTTTGCCATCAGGTGCTACACACCAGCGTTCGCGCCGCCGGGCTCGATGATCGCGCGGTTCTCCCCGAGGAGCCGGGCCGCCGCCCTGTCGTCCACCAATGCGAGGGCGCTGAATAGATCCATCCCGCCGCCCCGTGTGAGCGCTTCGATCACTTGCCGGTCGACGTTGGGCGCTGCCGCGTACACGACCACTGGAACGCCGGATCCGTCCGTCCCCGCCGGATCCGCCCCTAGCTCGAGCAACAATGCCACCATCGCCGGACGATTCATCCGCACAGCGAACTGCAGCGGCAACTGATGATTCTCGTTGCGACTCATCCGTGTGCGCAGCGTCGACGGGTCAGCCGCGACGATGCGGCGAACTTCGTCCGCACGGTTCATCGCGATGGCGGAAAAGATGTGGTGACTGGCGCCTCGACCGATGAGAAAGTCGGCGACGGCGCGATGGACGTCGTCGTCACATCCGTCCCAGCTCGTGGCCCAGCCAATGATCTCCAACTCGTGGTCGTCGCCATGCCCGACGACGTCACCTCCCGCGTCGGCCAGGCGCCGCACGACGTCGAGGTGACCGGCTGCCGCGGCCCAGTGCATCGCATAGGTATTGTCCCCCTTCTCGCGGGTGTTGGCGTCGAGGCCGCGTTGCAGCAGCAGGTCCACCGACGCCAGTTGCCCACTGTGCGCCGCGATGTGCAGCAACGTCCACTCGTACGGTTTCGTACGGAGGTGCAACTTCTCGGGGTGCTTCTCGAGCAGCGCCGTGAGGGCCGTAACGTCACCATCCCGGGCCGCTGCGACCAGCTTGCCGTCAACCGTCAACGAATCGACCTGCGCCTTGAGGGCCCTCCAGCTCGAAAACCCGTACTGCTTGGCCAGGTCGAACTGCGCGTCGGCCAGTTGAGCAGCTGGATTCGCCTTGCGCAGTTCGTCGAGCCGGCGCTTGGCCTGCTTGTGGAGCCAGTCCAGGTTTGGGGCGTCAGGGAGTGGACGCGGAGCGGACTCAGGCCCGGGGGTCTGTTCGGACATGACACACCTTCCTTCCTTGGAAAGGGAACACGCCCTTTCATGCCGCCCGTCGTCCGCACGCTGGGGCGAGGAATAGAAGGTTATGTAAGAACGGTAGAGGGCGGGTTGAACCCTTTACGCGGACCGTTGGCCGCCCTCGCGGCGCTGGCTACATGCTAGCACAGGGCTGAGAGTTGCGACAAGGGAAGAGACGAGCGAACGAGGCGGGCGGGCGGGCGTTCGCTCGGGTGCACCGGCGCTGTCGGGTGGTGGCTGCCCCGGTTTCGCTCGCCGGGTCCTCAGGTTGCGGCGCTGGCCGGGTCTGTCGGGACCAGCACCGCGTTAGGCGCTCGCCGACCGCTCCGCCGCACCACGCATGAAGGCCGCAACCGTATCAACGGCAGCGTCGATTTCTTCCTCGGTGCTGTAGTAGTGCGGGGACAGGCGGATGGCGCTCTCCACTTCGTCTCCCGCCATGGCATCCCCTCGGCTCGTTGTACTCTCGTGCCAGCGCGCG
>JBQTIW010000271.1:0-16754 GCA_052387735.1 Gemmatimonadaceae bacterium | reverse complement strand
CCGTCCGGATCCAGCGCCGCACGTCGTCGAGACTGAATCGTCGCAGCGAGATGTGCGTCGAGCGGACGTGCTGCTGCAGGCGCCGGCGCCATTCCACAGCACTCGGCGCCACCTCCGGCCGCATCGTGCAGACGACGAGGAGTCGCTCGTCGTCCACGGCGTTGAGCAGCGCGTCGAGCACTTCCCAGCTCGCCGGTGCGGCAACGTGCATGTCCTCGAGCACGACGATGAGCGGTCGCTGCCGCGTAGCTCTCCGAAGGCACGACACGATCTCCTGCTGCAGCATCGTGGGCGATGTCTCCACCTCGCCCGGATCGAGCGGAGCCATTTTTCCGGGCACGAGCTGCGACAGCGCCGGCCAGGATCGATCGCCCATGGCGTCGAGATCCACGAGCGTCCCGATCACGCCGGCCCACGGCGTCAGCGGTCCGCTGCTCGCGTCGACCGTGGCGTGGCCCGTGGCCACCCAGCCGTTCCGCAGCCGCACTTCGGGTGCGAGCTGCCTGACGAGTGCCGACTTGCCGATGCCGGCCTCGCCACCGATGCACACGAACCGTGGCTCTCCTCTCGCGGCAAGGTCGAGCTGTGCCACCAGCGTGCGCAACTCGCCTTCGCGGCCCACGAAGGCGCTGAAATCCAGGCCGTTCTGTGCGCGTTCCGGCTCTCCCCGGTCGGCCACCACCACACGGTCCGGGCCCGCGCGCGCCGCGCGAAAGCGCGCGCGATCCGCCGCGGCGAGCAGTGTTTCGATCACTTCACCGTCCGGTGGCGCGCAGGCGACGGCCACCGTCGTCGAGATGACCAGCGTCTCGTCGGGGGCATCGCGCAAGCCACAGCGCAAGCCGGCGACTGACGCGCGCAATCGCTCGGCGATCTCGGCGGCGAGTGTCGCATCAGTGTCCGGCAGCAGAACCACAAACTCGTCGCTGCCACGACGGCCGATCAGGTCACCGTTGCGAAGTCCCCGCTGCAGCACCTTGGCGACGGCCCACAGGACATCATCTCCCTGCAGGCGACCATAGGTACGGTTTACCCGCGCAAAGTCGTCGATGTCGATGAGCAGCACGCCAGCCTCGCTGCCGTTGCCACCGCGTTCGGCGAGCAGCGTGGTGGCGCGCTGGCTCCACGACGCGAAGTCAGCGACAGCGGTGAGGGCATCGTCCACGAGTGGCGTTGCCACCGACACGGCCCTCGGGATCGCCGCCGCCGATGTGACGCCCGGAATCGAGATCCCCTGGCGGATCACGTCCTCAAACACCCGGAAGACGGCGGGATCGAACTGACGCCCGACGTCCCGACGCATCACCTCCACGGCCTCATCGCGCACCAGCGCTTCCTTGAACGACCGGCGGGTGATGAGCGCGTCGTACACGTCGGCGACACAGAAAATGCGGGCCGCCAGCGGGATCTCTTCGCCGGCGCGACCGTGCGGGTAGCCGGAGCCGTCCCAGCACTCGTGATGCGACTCGACGATGGGTCGCACTTCCCACGGGAAGTCGGCCTCGGCCAGCAGTTCCGCGCCGGCAGCGGGGTGTCGCTTGACGGCGGCCCATTCATCGGCGGTCAGTCGACCGCGCTTGTTCAGGATGGTCGCGGGAATCGCGAGCTTGCCGAGGTCGTGCAGGTACGCGCCGACCCGGTATCCGAACAGCGATGCCGGGTCCACGCCCATTCGCCGCGCGATCTCACTGGTGAGGTCGGCGACGCGTTCCACGTGCCCGCTGGTATCGTGATCGGCGGCTTCGAACCGCTGGGCCCAACGACCGGCGACTTCGAGAAAGCAGGCTTCGAGCCGGCGCAGCCGACGAGCGCGGTCTACAGACCCCGGTTGACCAAGAAGACGCGCCAGCGCGCGATAGGCCCGGTTGAGGGCGCGCAAGGTTCGGCGATGGTCGCTGCGTCGGGCCAGGACTTCCGCGCGCTCGCAGGCGAGCTCGCCCATGAGCATGGCGTCGTCGACCGCGATGGCCTGTCGCTCGGCGTCATCAAGCAGGCGCAGCGCGCGCTCCAGGTCACCGAGCTCGCGAGCGACAATGCCGGTCATCGCGACAGCGTGGGCCGCGAGCGCGGGATGCTCGGCACGTCGCGCCAGCTCGAGGGCTCGCTCTGCGCTCACGCGTGCCCGTTCGACGTTAGAGCGATCGATCGCCATCTGAGCCCGGATGAGCTCCAGGCGGATCAACGCTTCCTGATCTCCGGCGCGCTGTGCCCGAGGCAGCGCATCGGCAAAGGCCTGCTCCGCCGCATTCCAGCGTTTCAGATCCACGTAAAGGATCGCCAGCTGCAACAGAACGCGCACGGCGGCCGCGTCGTCGCCCCGCTCGCGAAACACCGCGGCGGCTTCCTCGAGGCGATCGATCCCTTCACTGGACGCGCCGCGAATGAGGGACAGCGATCCCAGGTGCTCGCTGCCTAGCGCGACCAGCCAGTCGTTCCCGACAGCGCGAGCGTACTGCTGCTGCGTGCGGAAGTCTCGCTCGGCTTCCACGAGGTTCCCCACCTCGCAGTGCAGCCGGCCGCGGAGCTCGCACGCTTCGGCCAGCACCGGGGCCATGTCGCCGAAGTCAGGAAGTCCGAGGATGGCCTCGGTGCAGTCCATCGCCGCGGTGAGGTGCCCGGACGCGGTGTGCGAGCGGGCGATCTGCAAGAGGAGGGCGCCGACGGCGGGAGGCGGCGCATCCTGGTCCAGCTCCCGCAAGGCTTGCTCGTAATACTCGCGTGCAGCCTGATCTTCCCCACGCGCCTGCGCGTGACGACCATGGTCGTCGAGAGCGTGAGGTTCAGGCTTACCGGAGTCGTGCATGCTGGACGGAGAACCGATTAGCGGTCGCAACCATAGACGATCCACCAGGCTGATCGTTGCGGTCCGTGGACGGCAGGCCGTTGTGGGGCATGGACTTAGGCACCGAGCGACTGGACCAGCGGCTGGTCGCTGTCCATTTCCAGCACGTCGCCGCACGCCCAGGACGAACCGTTAGGTAAACTTCGACGTAGCATCAACCTATCTCATCGACATGCGGATCGTTTCGCTCTGCCCGTCTCTCACGGAGCTGGTCTTCGATCTGGGATTG
Organism: Gemmatimonadaceae bacterium; assembly: GCA_052387735.1. Classification (GTDB taxonomy): domain Bacteria; phylum Gemmatimonadota; class Gemmatimonadetes; order Gemmatimonadales; family Gemmatimonadaceae; genus RBC101. The sequence continues at coordinate 13,683 of JBQTIW010000271.1, read as the reverse complement.
GGCAATGCCCTCGTGGGGCGGACGAAGTTCTGCGTGCACCCCGCCGACGAGGTGGCGGTCGTCCCATCCGTGGGTGGCACGAAGAACCCAAGGATCGACCGGATTGTCGCGACGTCCCCTGATCTCGTGCTGATGAACGAGGAAGAAAACCGAATCGAGGACGCGCGGGCGCTGGAAGCGGCTGGGGTGCCGGTGCACACCTCAATGCCGCGCACGGCTGAAGATACTGCGGCGATGGTCCGCTCAATCGGTGCAGCGCTGGCCGTTGTTGGTCCCGCCGAGTCGATGGCCGCCGACATCGAACGTCGCGCCGCGCGGGTGCGGGCGGCGGCGCAGGGGCGACCGCCGGTGACCTATGCCTATCTCATCTGGCGCGAGCCGTGGATGACGGTGAATGCGGATACCTTCATCGCCGAGTTGTTAGGCATGCCGGGTGGCATCAATGTCTTTGCCGACAATGCGGAGCGCTATCCGACGGTGACCCTCTCCGCAGTGGCAGCCGCGACACCAGCCGTGATCCTGCTGCCGAGCGAGCCGTTCCCCTTTGCCGAGAAGCACATCGTGGAGCTCTCAGAACAGCTGCGATGCTCCGCCGGGCGGTTCATGCTGGTCGACGGAGAATTGCTGTCGTGGCATGGCTCGCGGACCCCTCGCGGCATCGACTACGCCGAATCGGTCATTGTGCGCGCGGGCCAGCTACGGTCTCAGCAGCCGACGTAGACGTCCCCGCCCACGCGCCTGCGGGTCCCGCGTTCACGCGTTCACCCGCGTACTCCTGTCCAGAGTATCCACGCGTGTCGTCCTCCTGATCTGGATTCCCGGAGAGAACGTGCTCCACGTCGGGGTGATCGGCCTCCGCAAGCGCTCGCCCTCCCCACCGCGCGTCCGCCGATCGCCTACTTCCTGAACACGTACGACAACTTCACAAAGAATCCGTCCCGCACGCGCTCCAGCTGCCGGAAGCGGAACGCATCCGGCTCTGTGAGCGAGCTCCCGTACCCGGCGAATACGACGGTGCCCGGGTTCGGTACGTAGCTGAACAGCCAGTCGACACGAAAATCGCGCGTGATCTGATCCTCTGCGCGCACAAACTGGCTGCCATCCCAGGTGCCGATGGGAAGCTCGTTGGTCGGATCGCGCAGCGCATCACGCGTGCGATTGTCGTACTGTCCCACGAAGCGCAGGAAGAGCGCGCGAGTGAGTTGGTACTCCAATCGCATGCGCGGGACGTTCGCCCGGGAGAGGGTCGACCCGTCGCGCGCGCGCGCGTAGTGCGAGTAGAGGTACGATGCGGTCAGGCGCATCCGGTCGCTGGGGCGAAGGTCCACTTCGCCCGTGAGATCCACCCGGCGCGCCGTCGATGTTTCGAAGAATTCGATGTCACGTCCGAGGAATCCCGTCAGTCGCCCCGTCCATCGTTCATATTGCGGCGTGCCAAGCCGCAGCAGGACCAGCGCGGTGCTGGTCCGCGATGAAGGTGTAAACTCCAGCGTGTCCGGCGGAGCTGCGCCCCCCGGTGGCCGAAGCCGCACATACCGAGCGTAGGTCCGGGGGTCGAACAGGAACTGCTCGCGGACCGGCGTTAGGCTCAGGACCCATCCGCCGCGGAGATTGAACACATTCTCCACCTGGATCTTCGTTTCCTGCACGCTCTTTCCGTCCCAGAACCTGTCATACAGCCAGATCAGGTCGAAGCCCTGACGCATCAGGTAGCTTTCGATGAAGTCTCCGGGCTTGCCGTACCAGGAGAAGCGGTTGTACGCCGACGATCCGACGTAGTCGGTGCGAGGCACAAAACCGGTCGCGGCCTGGAAGTCGGGACCGATGCCGGTAAACACGTATCGGAAACCGTAGCGACGTCCGGTGCGGTTGAAGCCGATGTCCCACAACGGCGAGGTCGCGGTCGATCCTCCGGTCGGTGCGCGTGTGGCGCTCCCGCCAAGGGACATGTTGAACGTGTACGCCCGTCTGAACACGACGCGGGTATCGCCCAGCCCTACCCGGCTGAACCCGTCGCGTTCGGTCCGATCGGTGAGAGTGAGTCCCAGGGTCGACGCCTGCAGCACATCACGCCGCAGGCGAAGAATGTTGAACACGGGATGGTGATCGCCGCTCGACGACGCGGCCACGTCATCGATCGCGCCCATGTATGCCACGCTCGTGCGTCCGAACCTCCCCGCGAGCTTGGCCGCGACATCGGGCTGGAGGATGCGCCGCGTGTGAATCAGGTTGTTCGGCGCGTCGAACTGTTCGCTTCCGTCGATGAAGAAAGGCCGGCGTTCGGGGAAGAAGAGCGCGAAGCGCGTGTCCCCCGGGACCTGGGCGGCGTCAGCCTCGACCTGTGAGAAGTCGGGCCGCACCGTGGCATTGAGCGTCAGGTTCGGCACGATACGCCAGCGCACGTTGCCGCCGGTGTTAGGTGTGGACCGGTACTTCCAGGCGCCGTTCTCCGGCGTGCCGGTGAGCGCCTGGGTCACTTCGGGATTGAACTCCACCACGGCGTCGCGTCGGAGGTCGCGTAACCCCGTGAGAGTCCCCGACTGCACGAGAAACGACGCCGAGCCCCGGCGCGCCGGAGTCCACGTCTGCTGATACCCGGAGTGTTGCACGAAACGGACGACCTGCAGCGCCCACTCCTGCTCGCTGGCCCCCTGGAACCGAATGCTCTCGAGCGGAATGGCCACCTCGATCTCGTATCCGCCGTCGGTCACGCGACCGACGGACTCGAACAGAAGATCAGGACTCAGATCGATGAAGGCGGGCGGGTTCCCCCCGAACGTCTGCCCGCGCGGCTGTGGCGGGCTGAAGCCCTCTGTGCGGACACCGTCGGCCTGGGCGCCTAACGGATTGACCCCGAAGACAAAGGCACGTCGACGGTCGTTGAACGGATCGAGAACGATCTGGACATAGTCATCCATCTCGATCCGGTCCCGCGCCGCAACCGTCGCGTGCACTGATCCGTGCGCCTCGAACGCGCGCACACCGAAGTAGACGTGTGTCGCCGAGTACCAGACATGTACGTCGGTGGAATCGTCGGCCGGCCGGTCGTCGAGGGGGAGGTAAGAGGAGAAGCCCGTCAGCAAGGACGCGCGACTCCACGGCGCCTCGTCGAGCACGCCATCGATCATGACGGTTTCATCGAAGCGGGGAATCGTCGCCACCAGTTGGCGCTGACGACCATGATAGACATCGCGCTGCCCCGCCACGGGTGACGTGACCAGCAGCGAGGCCGCAAGCAGCAGCAGAGACAGGAGCATGGAGTCGGGCGGTGGGCGGCGGAGACGGCAACCTACCCGTCAGTCTTGCTCCAACGAAAGAAGATCACCGAGAGCCCCGTGAATGCGATGGCGGCGCCCGTGACGGACATCAGCACGCCGGCGACCTGATGATCGGCCTTGGAGGTGAAGCCCACGAACGGCGGCGCAAGCTCATAAATGCCGTAGAGGGGTCGCTCCGCGTAGACCATGAATCCCACCAGACCGAACATCACCGGTGAGAACATCAGGCCGACGAGGTAGAGCATGCGCAGCGGTGGCACGAAGCGCGACCGCTGCGGAACTGACATCATGATTGGCCACCAGAAGATCAAACCAGCCGCGAGCCAGAGCACGTCGATGAACATCGATCCCAGCTGGGTGCGCATCAGCCCATCCACGACGGGCGGAAGGTGGGTGACGAGTACGATCGCGTTGAACAGAATGAGCGCCAAGACCGGTCGCGTCAGGCGCTCGATCACCGTGAACCCCGGCGACGATTCCAGGAGGGCGGCGGCCTCTCGCGTGACCCCGGCGAGCAGCGCGGGAGGGACGAGCAGCGCGATGAGCAGGAACTGCAGCATATGGACGCTGGCCAGATAGCCGGCACCTAACGCGCCGATCGGCCAGTCGAGGGCGAGCCAGAGGAGCAGAAGACCCCCGAGGAGCAGAGGATGCATCGGCGCGGGGCGAACAGCGACGCGCGTCGCGCCGGCGCGGTTCCAGGACCAGAACGCGAATCCGATGAGCATCACGAAGAGCCAGACTCCGGGGTACGCCTTCCACGACCACGTCCAGGCGGTGTTGGTTGCGGAGCACCAGAACTGCATTCTGTCGAGACGGGAGACGGGAGACGGGAGGCTCAGCGCGCGCGCTTGAGGGCGCTGTCGACGTCGGCGTAGCGCACAACCAACGGCGCGAGCACGTAGTCGCCGGCTTTGGCGAAGTGCAGCTTGAGGGGGAACGACTCCCCAGCGGTCGGCCGGCGCGAGAGATTCGTCAGCATCACATGTGTGGCGCCGGGCAAGAGTTCGAGAGTGCCGCCCGCAGGAATCGGCAGCGTGTTGATCGCGGACATCCGACTGCTGCCCCCGCTGTTCACCGTGCGATGCACCATCGCGCCCTGTGCGTCGGGGCTCGAGACTGACGTCAGCGTGTCCTCGACACCGTTGTTCCGAATGATTAGATACACAGCGGCCTCGGACGTTGTGAGCGGCGCCGGCATCAGCGCCGTCTCCACCCGGATGGTCGGTCCGTCGGTTGCGCCCGCGGCACGCGGCGCCGGGTTGATCGCTGTGGTGGTGCTGGTGGATGGGGCGCCGGGGGTTCCCGGCACTTCGGCCCGCGCCAGGCGTGGCAGGTCGTGGGCCCAGTCTTCCTGCCGAACGCCAAACGGATACTCGACGCGCGCGAAGTTGTCGAGTCCGAAGGCAAGAACCTGCGCACCGTGCCCCACGAGATAGTTGGCGGAGTCCGCGTTTGCCGGCACTTCCTTCTGGGGAAGCGGGACACCCACCTCTCGCTGCACCCGCGCGAGCTCGCTCGGGGGCCCGACGAGTCCCACAAACGACGGATCGAAACTGCCTAACCACTGCTTGAGCCGGGCCGGTGTATCGCGTTCGGGATCGGTGGTGACGAATACGAACTGGATCCGGGCCCGCTCCTCGAACGGCATCTGTTTGAGGACCGCGGCGACGTTGGCGGCATGCAGCGGGCACACGTCGGGGCAGTGCGTGTAGCCGAAGAACAGCAGCGCGACCTTTCCCGCGGTCGCGAGCCGGAAGTTGTATGGCTCGCCGTTGGTGTCGGTGAAGGTGAAATCGGGTTTCTCGATGGGACGATTCAACAGGACGCCGCGAAAAACAGCGCCGGGTTCGCGGCCCGGTACCGCGTCACGGTCACAGGCGAGCCCTGCCGAGAGCATCGCGAGCATCAGCGCGCCTCGGACTGCAGACAGAACGGGAACCGAACGTGCGACCATGCCAGGGATGCCGGCTGCGGACTTGAGGGCAGCGCTTGCGGAAAGCGTGCACACCGGCGGCACGACTGCTGAAAACGCGCTCGCGGTGTCGGTGAAAGCTAACCGCGAGGCCTCGAGGCTGGCTGGTGCCTCGGGTCAGAAATAGCTTGCATCCCGAACCTCCTGCTCCCCCGGACTGCCCATGACGCATCGATTCACGCCGCACCGATGGACACGGACGATCCTCGTCTGGCTGCTCCTGGTCACGGCGGCCTGCCGCGCCCCGATGACCACCGTGGTTCTGGTTAGGCACGCGGAGCGACCGCCTGGCGCGGATCCCGACCTGCTACCGGCCGGTCAGGCGCGCGCCGAATCGCTCGCGGTCGCGCTGACCCGCACCCATGTCGCGGCGATCATCCATACGCAGTTTCGGCGCACCCTGCAAACGGCCGCTCCTCTGGCGACGCAGAAGTCACTGACGCCGATCGTCGTGAATGTGAGTGGTACCGAACAGCAGCATGCGCAAGCCGTGGTGCAGCAGATCAACGCGTTCGACGGCCGGACGGTGGTCTACGTCGGGCATTCCAACACCGTCCCGGCCGTGCTCGAGGCCCTGGGGCTGGTGGCCCCCGTGCCGCAGATTCCGGACACCGAGTACCATCATTTCTTCGTCGTCACGAAGGGCCGCAACGAGACTCCGTCGCTCATTCGCGTGCGCTACGGGCAGTGAGCGTTGATGGCAGCGATGCGCGCATGACCTCCTACTTCGAGGTTCGGGCCTCGCCGATTCAGGGATTGGGAGGCTTCGCCACGCGACCCATTCCACCGGGCGTGAGGATCGTGGAATACACCGGGGAGCGCCTGACTCCTCCCGCGGCCGACGCCCGCTATCCCGACGTCGAGGGGGAACGTCATCACACCTTTCTCTTCGCGATCGATGACAACGTCGTGGTCGACGCGGCGGTGAACGGCAACGACGCGCGCTTCATCAATCACTCGTGCGATCCGAACTGCGATGCCATCATCGAGGACGGTTGTATCTGGATCGAGAGCATCCGCGAAATCGCCACTGGTGAGGAGCTGGCATACGACTACGCGTACATCCTCGAGGAACGGCACACGCCGGCGGCGAAGCGGCGTTACCCCTGCCGCTGCGGTTCGCCGACGTGCCGGGGCACGATTCTCGGGAGGAAGGCGTGAGTCGGTTGCTGGTCGTGGGTAGTAGTAGCAGATAGAAGGTTGTGGTGGCGAGGAACGAGCTCGAGTGCAGTCTGGCCGCTCTCCGCTCCCCGCTACCCACTCAAGCCGTCACTGTCCCCGCCGCCGGGGCGATCCTCCCCTGCTCCCGCGCCCGTGCCTCCTGTTGGCGCCCGAGCCACAGTCCGACGCCGAGCCAAAGCGCCGAGAGCGGGACAGCAACGAGGGCTTCACCGGCGGCCGTCATGCCGAGTGCGGTCATCCCCTGCGTCGACCAGGCACCGATCTGATCTCCGAGCCGGTACACGAAGGTGTCGATGAAATTCTTGGCCTTGTACTTGTCCTCGCGCGACAGCACGGTGTACAGCACCTCGCGCGTGGGACGTGCGACCGCGAATTCGCCCGCGCGGCGCAACACCTGGAAAACGACGAACACGGCAATCGTGGGCAAGGCCCCGAGTGCTGCGAACCCGACCATGGACAGCGCGGGCAACAGCGTGAGCGTCACCGCGATCCCGAGCAGCTTCACGATTCGGCCCGTCAGGAAGACCTGCGTGAGCAGCGTGAGCCCGTTCACGGCCAGGTCGATGCGTGCGAAGAATGCCGTGCGGGCCCCCGCGTCGGGATATGATCGGTCGGCGATCGCGGCCTGCTGCAGGTAGAGCGTGGTCGAGCCGATCGTGAACAGGACCATGTAGAGACAGATGCCTAACAGGTAGGGCGATTTGAGCGCATGCGTCATCCCCGCCAGGACGCTGCCGCCGATCACCGCCTCGTGGTCCGCCGAAGGCCGCGTGCTGCCTGGCGTCGGAGACAAACGTCCCAGCGCGTGTACCGCCCGTGTGCTCAGCTCGATCAACGCGGCGGACACCAGCAACAGGTTGATCGGCCCGGCCCGCTCGGCGAACGATGCCGTCACGAACGAGCCCATGATGCCCCCAAGCGTTCCTCCAAACCCGATGAAGCCAAAGAGCCGCTTTCCCTGCGGACTGGTGAACACATCGGTCATGAACGACCAGAAGACCGACACCACGAACAGGTTGAAGACGGCGGTCCACACGAAAAACACGCGCCCGGCCCACACGTAGTGCTCCGGCCGCAGCATCCGGAACACCACGAAGAAGATCAGCAGGTTGGCGATGAAGAAACGATTCGCCCAGGTGATGAAGCGCTTGCGCGGCAACGTCGCGACCAGAGCGGCAAAGGGCGGATGCACCGCGAGCATCGCCACCATGGTTCCGGTAAAGAGCCATGGGATGTTGCGCACGCCACCCGCCACGCCCATCTCCTCGCGCAGCGGACGGATGATGTAGTAGCTCGACAAAACGCAGAAGAAGTACGCGCACGACAACAACAGTGCGCGTACTTCCTCGCGTCTGACATCGACGACCCGCTGGAGCGTTCCGGTCAGAAGACTCGGCGGAGGTTCGCCGGCACCGGGAGACACGCCCTATCCCGCACGCTTCGCGTGCCAGGCCGCGAGCACTTCTTTTTCTCGCTCGGCTGTGAGTCCCGAGACCATCTTCGCCTGCCGCTCCGCGGGGAGCGTCTTGAACCAATCGATCGTATCGCGCGCCGTGAGCGCCAGCGGGCGGAACGTCAGCCCCTTCTCCACGGCGCGCGCGATGCTGACCCGGCCCCAGCCCGCGTTGTCTTCTCTCGTCGGGAGCCAGGTGGGCATGTCGCTCCATCCGCGCACCTTCTGCTCCGTCAGAAACGCGGCATCGACCCAGGTGAACGAGACGTCGTTGCTCCCACTGGTCGCCGCGCGGCAGCCGTACAGCATTTCGGCCATCGAGAGCGGTGCGCGCGGTCCCGTGGCGTTGTAGATGCCGGTGACCTTGTCTTCGGCGAGCCGAACGATGAACTCGGTCAGGTCGCGCACGTCGATGATCTGCGTGGGATCGGCTGGAGTTCCTGGCGCGAGCACCTCGCCTCCGCGGTCGATGCGGACCGGCCAGTACGAAAACCGATCCGTGGGATCTCCGGGTCCGACGATCAATCCGGGACGCACGACAGTGGTCTTCCCGGGGAACCACTTCTCGGCCTCGCGCTCCGACAGGACCTTGAGCGGCCCGTACAGGTTGCCCGACGACCGTTTGATGGTCATGGGATCTTCCGCACCCGTGTACTTCGCGAGCTCATAGTTCTCGTCCATCCCCGCCTTCTGGTAATGCGCGTACGTGGAGATGGTGGAGACGAAGATGTACTGACTCGTATTCCCTTGCAGGATCTGCCCGACGTCGCGGACCCAGAAGGGAAGCGTTGTGGGGTTGTCGATGACGACGTCCCATGTCTTTCCTTTGAGCGAGGCCAGATCACCCGTGTCACGATCACCCTGGAGGTGCTGCACCGACTCCGGGAGATCCGCCTGACGGCGTCCCCGGTTGAACACGGTGACTTTGTGGCCACGCGCCACGGCATAGCGCACGCCATGGGGGCCGATGAACCCTGTGCCGCCGAGCACGAGAACGTTGAGGGGCGCCGTCCGCGGCCGACGCGAGGCCCGATACTCTGCATCGGGGAAGGAACCGGCGCGCGCGAGGGCCGGACCTAACGCGAACGCACCCAAGCTGGCGGCAGACTGCCGAACAAACTTGCGGCGATTGGACATGGCTGCACCTCGTGACGGTCGGAAGTCGGGAACCGGCGTCCGCCGGTGGCATCGACCCGGCAGAACCTATTCCCGGGACGCGACAGCCACTACCCGCCACCCGCTATCCTGAGCCGGTTGACATGTGTTGGGCGGTGTCACAGCGTGGAGGCCCTCCCACACCACCGGAGCGTCAGTCCGTGCATCGTCGACTACTTCCATGTGTCCTCCTGGTCACGCTCATTCCGCTCCTGGCCCAGGCGCAAGCCGGGGCTCGCACCAAGTGGGATTCGTTGGCGCGTTCGATCTTTGAGGAGCTCGTAGAGATCAACACGCAGGAGAGCAACGGGAGCACGCTCGCGGCCGCCAGGGCGATGGCGACGCGGCTCAAAGCGCACGGTTTCCCGGACTCCGATGTGGTGGTGATCGAGAACGCACCGAAAAAGGGCAACCTCGTCGCCCGACTGCGGGGACGGACACCGGGGCGAAAGGGACTCCTCCTGCTCTCGCACATCGACGTCGTGGAAGCCAAGCCCGAAGACTGGACGTTGCCTCCGTACGAGTTCACCGAGAAGGACGGGATCTTCTACGGCCGCGGCGTCGCCGACGACAAGGACGAGGGTGCGGCGCACCTAACGACGTTGATCCGCCTCAAGACCGAAGGCTACGTTCCCGATCGCGACATCGTCGTCGCCCTGACCGCCGACGAAGAGGGCGGCCCTGCGAACGGGGTAGAATACATCCTCGAAAAACGACCGGAGCTGTTCAACGTCGAATACGCCTTCAACGAGGGCGGCGGCGGCCGCGTGACCGCCGCCGGGAAGTACGTGTCGCACGATGTGCAGGCGAGCGAGAAGAAGTTCCAGATGTACATGCTGGAAGCGACGAACCCCGGGGGGCACAGCTCGGTACCCGTGAAGGACAACGCCATCACCGAGTTGTCAAAGGCGCTGGTCAGGGTGGGGAACTTCGACTTCCCGGTGCATCTGAATGACGTGACGCGCGCCTACTTCACTCGGCTGGCCAGCACCGTCGAGCCTGCCCTCGGCGCGGCAATGCGGGCCGTCGCGGCCAATCCGGCCGACGCGAACGCCGCCGCCCGCGTGTCGACAGATCCGAGGTACAACTCCCAGCTGCGCACCACGTGCGTGGCGACCATGCTCGAAGGCGGCCACGCCCGCAATGCGCTGCCGCAGCGCGCGCGCGGGTACGTGAACTGTCGCATCCTGCCTGACGAGACCCCACAGTACGTCCGGGAACAACTCGAGAAAGTGATCGCCACGGACAAGGTGAAGGTGATCATGCAGGACGAGGCGCGGAACTCACCGCCCTCTCCCCTCACCAAGGAGCTCATGGCCGAGATCGAGCGCATCACGAAGGAGATGTGGCCCGGCATCCCCGTCATTCCGACCATGAGCACCGGGGCTACCGACGGTGTGTATCTGCGCTCCGCCGGCATTCCGGTTTACGGTGTGTCCGGGATGTTCTACCCCGAGACGTTCTCGCACGGGATGAACGAGAGGATTCCGGTGAAGGCATTCTACGAGGGACTGGAGTTCATGTACCGGCTGGTGAAGGGGGTCGAGAAGAACAGGGTCCCGGTGTCGTGAGACGGGAGACGGCACAGTTTTCCGAAGATCATTCTCTGGAGTTGCCATGCGCCTTGCGTTTCCAGTCCTCCTCGTCGCGCTGCCCGCAGCCGCGGCGTCGCAAACTCGTCCGGCGATCACCGCGGCCGACTACGGCAAGTTCGAATCGCTGGGCAGCGCCGTCCTGTCACCCGACGGCCGCTGGATTGCGTACAGCGTAAGCCGGGTCGACGAGCAGTCCGAGCTCCGCCTGAGACGACTCGATCGCGATACCAGCATTGTGGTTCCCAATGGCACGACGCCAGTGTTTGACGCCAGCTCCCGTTGGCTGGCGTACACCATCACCGTTTCGCCTGACGAGCGTGAAAGGCTGGAGCGGGACAAGAAGCCGGTCCGAACGTCGGTCGGACTGGTGGATCTCGGTACGCTTGCTCACGTCACACTGGCTCAGGCGACGTCGTTCCGCTTCAGTGGTGATGCACAGTTCCTGGCGGCTCGACTCCATCCACAGGAGGCCGCCAAACGAGACGCCGCCGAGCTCCTCGTTCGCGAGCTTGCGTCGGGCGTGACTCGAACGTTCGGCAACGTCGCCGCGTTCAGCTGGACTGAAGCCGGCGCACTGCTGGCGATGACGCTGGAGACCGAGGGCGCGGCCGGAAATGGTGTGCAGCTGGTGGACGCCGCTTCAGGCACCGTTCGCACGCTGGCCTCATCGTCCGATCGGTACCGTGGGCTGGCGTGGCGCCAGCGCTCCACGGACCTCGCGGTCTTGCAATCGCAGGCCACGCCCGGGTACCGGGATACAACGAACGTCGTCCTCGCGTGGCGCAATGCCGGCGCGCCTAACGCTGTACGGATCACCCTGGATCCCGCCGTCGCCTCGCTCGTTCCCGCAGGAATGCGCATCGCCGAGCAGCGCACGCCCGAGTGGTCGCGCGACGGCCTGGGCCTCGCGCTCGGCCTTCGTCCCCGGGTCGTGGGGTCGGACTCGTCGGCCAAAGCCGCGACCAAGGACAAACCCTCGGACGTGCAGATCTGGCATGCGCGTGATATGCGACCCATTCCGCAGCAGAAGGCTCAGGAACAGGCGGACTTGCGGCGCACTCTCTACGCGCTCTGGCGTCTGGACGAGCAGCGCCTGGTGCAGGTCGGCACGGCGCTACAGGAGCAGGTGATGACGGCCGAGGGGAGCAGCGTCGCGTTGGAGACCTCGGCCGAGCGGTACGCCTTTGGTCAGATGTTCGGCCGACGCCAGACCGATGTCGACGTCATCGATCTGCGCACGGGACAGCGCCGGCGGCTCATCGACGGCGCACGGTTTCTGCCCACACTCAGCCCGACGGGGCGGCACGTCGCTCACTTCAGGGACGGACACTGGTGGGTGACGGCGACGGCCACGGGGAGCGTGGTCAACGCGTCCGCCATTGCGCGCGCAACATTCGCCAACCGGGACGATGATCATCCGGGCGACGAGCCGGGATCGTGGGGGAGCGCCGGCTGGTCGTCCGACGGTCGCTGGTTTTATGTCTACGACAAGTACGACGTCTGGCGCCTGACGAGTGATGCCTCGCGTGCCGACCGGCTGACCAACGGTGCGGAGCAGCGCCGAGTCCACCGGCTCGTGCGGCTCGAGCCGCTCGACGAGCGAGCCCGCGGTATCGATGCGTCCCGCCCCATTCACGTTTCCGTCACTGGGGAATGGAGCAAGGAGTCCGGGTTCGCCCGCATCCTTCCCGGTCACACGGCCCAGCAGCTGGTGCTGACGCCGGCGAACACCTGGCGTCTGATGAAGGCCGACAGTGCGGCGACCCTGGCGTTCGTGCGCGAGCGCTTCGACGAGTCGCCAAACTGGTACGTCGGTGCCGGTGACCTGCGCGATGCCCGTCGCGTGAGCGAGCTGAATCCCTTCCTGTCGCACCATGCGTGGGGAAAGTCGGAGCTGGTGGAGTTCACCAGCGATTCGGGACGGCGGTTGCAGGGCGCGCTCTACTATCCGGCGAACTACGATCCTTCGCGGAAGTATCCGATGATCGTGAACACCTACGAGATCCTGTCGAACGCGGTGCATGCCTTCGTCCCGCCCTCTCAGCGCACGTACTACAACCGCACCGTGTGGACGAGCCAGGGCTACTTCGTGTTCACCCCGGACATCGTGTTCCGGCCTGGTGATCCGGGGCGCTCCTACATGGAGTGCCTCGTGCCCGCCGTACGCAGCGTGATTGCGCGTGGCGTCGTCGACTCGGCGCGGATCGGTCTGATCGGGCATTCATGGGGAGGGTACGAGGCGACGTATGCGCCAACGCAGACGACGCTGTTCGCGACATCGATCGCCGGGGCGCCGATCACGAACTTTCTCTCGTTTGCCGGTGCGTTCCACTGGACGCCCGGTTTCCCCGAGTTTGACCACTGGGAGACGGGCCAGGCCCGGATGGCCAAGCCACCCTGGGAAGACTTCGAGGGGCACGTGCGCAATTCACCCGCGGCCTTTGTTCACAAGCTGCAGCGGCCGATGCTCATGGTCTTTGGTGATGCGGACGGCACCGTCGACTGGCACCAGGGCGTGGAGTTCTACAACTTCGCCCGCCGGGCCGGCAAAGAGGACTTCGTGATGCTGGTCTATCCGGGCGAGGATCATGGACTCCGCAAGAAAGAGAACCAGATCGACTACCATCGGCGCATCCTCGAGTGGTTCGGTCACTGGCTCAGGGGAGAGCCGGCCGCCGAGTGGATCCGCCGCGGTGTGACGTGGCAGGAGCGGAAGGCGGTGGTCGAGGGAGGGAAGTAGCGTGCAACACGCTCAGGTGCACGGGCGCACCGGCGCACCGGCGCAGCAGCTCACACGACTCTCTGTGGCCTGTCTAGCCCATTCTGCCCGTCTTGCCGTCCTCGCCGCCTTCGTGCTGACACACGGCGCCCTGGCGCAGAACTCCGGCGCTCAGGGCGATGGCGAGTGGCGTGTGCACCATCGTGACCACGCCGGCACGCACTACTCCCCGCTTGGGCAGATCGACCGATCGAACGTGAATCGGCTGCGGGTGGCCTGGCGATGGCTGCCCGACAGTCTCGAACGGCCGATCGACGTGCGGAACA
>JBQTIW010000270.1:0-7185 GCA_052387735.1 Gemmatimonadaceae bacterium | reverse complement strand
GATCGCCTTGAACACCACGTTCTTCCCTTGGTACTGGGTGACGGCGTAGCCTTCTCGGGACAGCAGGTCGGCCATCACCGAATCCGGCGTTTGCCACGGCACCTCGACCTTCTTGCGCGTCGTCTCCATCCCGGCGAGCTGCGCCTTGCGGACCGAGTCCGCGCGGGCCCGCAGCGTGTCGGCACGGGTGAGGAGCTCTCGTTTTCCCGTGTCAGCCGGCGGGCGTTTGAGCGAATCGGCCCGGTATTTGAGGGAGTAGGCGCGCAACGAATCGGCGCGCGTCTTGAGCGTGTCCCGTCGCGTGGGAGGCACCTGTCCCTCCGCGCCAGTGCCGGCGCCGAGCAGCCCGAGCACCAGCGCGGTCCCGCACCACCAGCCCTTCACGCCGTGGCCCCTGCGGCGTCTTCGGCGGCACGCATGGCCTCCCGTCGCTGACGCCGCTTCCACACGAAGAACGAGCAGATCACGCTGAGCTCATACAACCCGACCAGCGGCACGGCGACCGCCAGCAGGGAAAACGGATCCTGTCCGGGCGTGATGAACGCCGAGGCTACGATGCACACGACCAGCGCATGTCGCCGATACCGCTTCAGGAACTGCGGGGTCACGATGCCTAACGCGGTCAGCGCGAGCACCACGATCGGCAGCTCGAAGACCGCGCCCATGACCAGGCAGAATCCCGCCGCGAAGTTGAAGTAATCCGAAATGGAGATCATCGGCTCGAGCACACTCGACTGCATGGTCAGCACGAACCGTAGCGTCAGCGGGATCAGGACGAAGAACGCCAGTGCCACGCCGGCGATGAACAGCGCCAGCCCGAAAACGAGAACAGGAATGACCAGCCGCTTTTCGTGCTTGTAGAGCGCGGGGGACAGAAACGCCCAGAGCTGGTAGAACACGACGGGCGAGGCGAGTATCCCCCCCGAGATGAACGCCATGCTCATCAGGATCCGGAACTGTCCGAGCGGGTGGGTGACGATGAGTTTCCGACCCTCGAGAAACGGCTCGATCGGGCGGGCCAGAAAGACGATGATGTCCACGTTGTAGAGCAGCGCGAACGACACGCCCACGCCGATGATGACGGCGAGCAGCGACCACATGATGCGCCACCGGAGTTCCTCGAGATGCTCGAGGAACGGCATTTCCGCCTGGCTACCCACCTTGGCCATCAGTGTGTCGTGCCCTGCCTAACGGTTCGTGCGCAGCCACTCGGCTGCCAGTTCCGCTGCATCCGTGTTGGGATACTGCCGCGTCAGCTGCTCCATGGCCGTCCGCGCCTCGCCCCGTCGTCCCTGCTTCACCAGCGACAACGCCCGCTTGTACAAGGCGGTCGACGCCTTGGGCGACCGGGGGAACTTCGCGACCAACGCCGCATACGCGCTGTCGGCCTGGGGCAGCTTTCCGTCGGACTCGTAGGACTCCGCCAGGTAGTACTGGGCGTCGGGCGCCAGGTCGGACGTCGGATAGAGCCGCAGCATTTCTTCGAACGCGGCCTGGGCCGCGCCGTAGCTGCCCCGGCGTGCCTGAGCCAGGCCGTCTTGAAACAGCTGATTCGGTCCGGGAGCCACCGGCTGCGTCGTGGGAGCCGCCGCTTGCGTTGTATCGGTGACGGCCCCCGCCGGCGGCGGAGTATGCTGCAGCTGTTGCTGCATGCGGGCTTCGTTCTCGGCGCGCATCCGCTGGACCACCGCGGAGCTCTGGCCGACCAGTTCGCCAAGCTGCAGCAACTGTTGTCCCATCGCCCGAAATTCCCCTCGGTTTTCCCCCTGATAGCGGGTCAGCCGGTTACCCGTCTCGCGGATGGAATCGGCCACGACAACCAGCTGGCCTGCGAGCAAGGCGAACTGACGGGCGCGTGCAGAGTCGGCCCGCGCTGCCTCGTGCCGCATCGTCAGAATGTCTCCCTGCAGGATGCGCATGTCGCTGCGCGTGGCGAAGCACCCGCTCGCCGCGAGGAGAACGACGGGCAGCAGCAGACGAGCTAGCGGGGGAGCGCTCATTTGGGAGGTGCCAGGTTGTCGCCGCCAGCCGTGATCTCGAACTCGGCACGGCGGTTGAGCCGGTACGCATCCTCGGTACCATCTGTGGCCTCGGGACGTTCCTCACCGAAGCTCACCACTTCGATCCGGGACGCATCTACGCCTCGGTCAGTGAAGAATCGCTTCACGGCGGCCGCCCGCCGCTGCCCGAGGGCGAGGTTGTACTCGTCCGACCCCCGCTCGTCGGCGTGTCCGCTGATCCGCAGCCGCAGGCCTGCGTTCGCGAGGATGATCGCCAGCTTGGCGTCGAGGACGCTTGTGGCTTCGCCAGACAGCTCAGCCTGGTCGTAGTCGAAGTAGACCTTCTGGGCGAGCGTGGTCCGTAGTGCACCGGTGGCGCGTTCGAGGGCCTCCCGCTCGGCGCGCGCACGCGCGGCGTCGGCCGAATCCCGCGCCGCCTTCTCGGCGGCGGCACGCGCCGCGCGGCACGCGGCGTCGCACGTTTCCGTGGGCGCCGGCCCCGAGTTGACGGGCGCGGGTGCTGTCTCCGGCTTTTTCTTGCAGGCGGACACCAGCAGGAGGCCAGCGACAGAGAGCGCGATGAGGCGAATGGACTGGGACATCAGCAGCGAGGTGTGGGGGGGGAGGGAGAGCGAAGGTGGCAGACGGGGGGCTGCCTAACGTTTGAGTGCCGGTGACCAACTGCCGTGCCGGGCGCCACCGGCAGCCTTGGTCAGCTGTCGGAAGCGGCCCGATTCCACGTCAACAACCCAGAGTTGCCGCGTACCCGAACGGTTGGATGTGAACACGACGTGCCGGCTGTCAGGAGAGAATGACGCGTTCTCGTTCACGCCGGAGCTCGTGTGACCTCTCACTGTTAGGTCACGGACGTTGACCGTCATGATCTGGAAGTTACCACCGATCTGCGATTGAAAGGCGATCAGGCGACCGTCAGGCGACCAGTCCGGATCGGACCGGTACGACTGATCGCCGTAGCTGAAGTTCATCAGCGGTTCGGCGTTGGTTCCGTCTGCGTCGGACACGTACACCTGGATCGGCCCGCCCTTGCTCGACGTGAAGGCGATGCGACGCCCATCCGGGCTGAACGTTGGCGAGGTGTTGTCACTCCCCCGCCCTACCGTGATGCGCCGCGCGGGCTCGGAGCCGAACGCGTTCACGGCCCAGAGGTCCGTCCCGTTCTCCTTGGCGTGGGCGTACACCATCAAGTTGCCGTCGGGTGAAAACGCCGGACTCGAGTTCATGCCCCCGGGAGTGGAGCCCAGCGTGCGCGTCGCTCCGCCCGCTTCACGGATGACGATCTGTGCACCCGCATTCGTGAGGGACGTGAACGCGACATGCGAGCCCTTGGGGTTCCACGCCGGCGACATGGCGCGCACATCCGCGGTGAGCGCGGTCGCACTCGCCCCGTCGCTATCGATCTGCCAGACGCGGCCCTGACTGACGTACAGAATCCGCGTGGCGGATATGCCGCGCACGCCGGTGATCTGTTGCTCGACGTCATCGGCAATGCTGTGCACGGCGAGTCGCCATTCCGGCGTCTGGGTCGGTGCCGGAAGAGAGAATGCCTTGGTGCGGGCCACCTGGCCGCGTGCCGCGTCGTGGATGACCACGGTGATGCCAAACGACGTGGGCGTCACCTGCAACACGACATTCGCGCCGAGCTTGGAGTACAGCGGGTAGTTGAAGGTGCCGTTCTCGTTGGCCGGCGGTACCGCAGCCGGGGGGAGCGCGACGACGTTCAGCCGGTCGCCGTAGTCGAAGTCCCGCTCGAAGATCGCCCGCAGCGAATCGCCGTCGGCGCCGGTCACGGGCATCACGAGGACCCCGGGCTTGGTGCCGGGCATGTAGATGCCGGTGATGCGCACCCCTTCCTTCCACGTCGTATCCTGCGCGGTCGCAGCGTTAGGCAACGCCACTACGGCGCCGAACAGCAGGGCGGTGAGCGCGCCGCAGCGCAACCAGGTCATCAGCGGACCATCTGTGGGGAGAACGTGAAAATAACCGGCAGCACGTCATCCTTGAATCCGTCCGGGAGCGGTCCGAACGCCCGGGACCTCCCCGCGGCCTCCACTGCGCCGCGGGCCTCATTGTCGAACAGGTACGAGCCCGACTTGCGGCGAAGCTCGAACCCGGTCACGGAGCCGTTTCGTTGGATCTGGAAATAGACCTCGGCGGTGAGCGGCCGCCTGTCGCTCGGGTCGAAGTTGAGGATGATCTGGTTCGCGATGTTCTGCAGGTAGGTCGGGAACGGGAAGTCGATACCGCCCGTGGTCAGATTGGCCACGTCCGTGCCCTTCCCGCCGGTGGGCCCTCCACCTGCCTTGGGAGCGGGGGCGTTCGGTTTCGCGCTCGCCGCGTTAGGTACCTGCGTCGTGGGGGCCGGTGGTGGGCGCCGTGGCGGCGGCGCCTTCACGGGCACCGACTCGGCGGGCCTGGTCTCGGCACTCTTCGGCACCGGAGCGTCGGCCTTTGGTTGCGGCGCCGTTGGGGTTTGCACCTGCCCCACGCTGCGCGGACCCGCCGGCGCTGCGACGAGATCCACTTTGTAGACGGGCGGTAGTGCGATCTGATCGCCGCGCATGACCCAAATCGCCGACAGCACCAGTGCACCGTGCAGCGCAAGTGACACGGCCAGCGGGGTTCCCACCTTGGGTGTATGCGTGCGACTCACGGTCGAGGCCATGCCTCAAACAAAGCAGCGGAAACGAGATGCACAGTGTGTGGAAAACCTCCGTCCGCCAGCGACGGTTCGTCGTTCACCCGTTCACCCGTTGCCCGTTGGCTTGTTCACCCGTGTCATCGGCGATTTTCTGGCTCCACCACGATCCCGACGTTGGCAGCCCCCGCTTGCATCATGATCCCGAGCACGCGAACGACCTCACCGTACGTCACGGAGGCGTCCCCGCGGAGATAGACCCCGCGCTTTGCCCGCTGTTCCGCCAGCGCCTTGAATCCCGCGCGAAACTGGCTGAGGGACATTCGCGTGTCGTCGACCGCGATCTGATTGCCGGGCATCACCGTTACGACGAGATCCCCCCTGGTCTCCAGCGGGCGAGCCTCGCCCCGGGGCAGCCTCACCTCGATGCCCCCCTGCATCATCGGTGCAGTGATCATGAAGATCACGAGCAGCAGCATCATCACATCGATGAGACTCACGACGTTGATTTCGGCGTTGAGCGGCGTGCGTGCGCGATGGCGACGGCGGGACATGTCAGATGCGACCTTCGCGCACGAGCAACGCAATGAGCTCCGAGCCGAACCCTTCGAGCTCGCCTTCGATCCGATTCACGCGATTGGCGAAGATGTTGTAGCCGAACACCGCGGGGATCGCAACCGCTAGTGCCATCGCGGTCGCCGTGAGCGCGGCCGCAACGCCTGGAGCCACAGCGGCCACACTCCCCGATCCCGTCGTCGAGAGGCCGATGAACGACTGGATGATGCCGAGCACCGTCCCGAGAAGGCCGATGAGCGGACTCGCCGACGCGATCATCGCCAACGAGGGAATGAGCCGCGCGAGACCGTCGCGTTCGGTGTCCGTCTGGGCGTCGAGCACCAGACGCAAGGCCTCGACCTGCGACGCGCTGAAGCGTGCGGACCGATCGGGCGTCGCCGCCATCGCCGGCTGCGTCTCGGTGAGGAACGTCTCGGCGCGCTCGAAGATGCGGACGAACGGACTTCCGCGTGCCTTACGGGTGGATGCCGCGACGTCCTCGAGCGAGTGCGCGCGCTCGAACGCGTGCAGGAACTCCCGGCTCGTCCTGGCAAACCGCTGGAACTCGCGCCATTTCGAGGCCATGATGGTCCAGCTCATCACGGACAAGACGAGGAGCAAGCCCAGCACGACTTGCGTGACGAGGTCGGCGGTGGTGATCAGCTCCCACGCGTTGGTGGGCAGCACCGCCTCCGACTGCGCGAGGATACGAAACGCGCCAGCCACGCTACCGCCGGTCTGTGAAGTACGCGTAGGTGGCCCGCAGGCCGTCGACCAGCGGCATCTCCGGCCTCCATCCGAGCTCGCGCGTTGCCTTGGCGATGCTCACCGTGGAGCGCTGCTGTTCTCCCGGCCGGGCAGGCGCGTTATGCACGGCCACCGCTGCTCCCGCCACCTCACAGAGCGTCGACGCGAGCTCGAGCACCGTGGTTTCCACCCCAGTCCCGATGTTGAAGCTCCGGACGTCGAGCTGCGCCATCTTGGGAAGCCTCGCCTCTGCCGCGGCGAGGTTGGCGCGGGCGACGTCGCCAGCGTACACGTAGTCCCGCGTCTGCTTGCCTTCTCCAAACACGGTAAGCGTGTCGCCGGCCAGAATCCGCTTGCAGAAGATGGCGACCACTCCTGCCTCGCCGTGCGGATCCTGTCGAGGGCCGTAAACGTTGGAGTATCTGAGCGCGACGGTGTCGAGTCCGTGGACGCGCGCGAAGTACCCCATGTAGTATTCGACGGACAGCTTCGCGATCCCGTAGGGCGATTCCGGATCCTTGGGCATGTCTTCGACCGTCGGCAGATTCACGAAGTCGCCGTAGATGGCCCCGCCGGTCGAGGAGAACACGAAGCGGGTCTGGTATCCCGACGCGCGCACAGCTTCGAGCAGATTCAGGGAGCCGCCGATGTTCACCTGCGCATCGTACGCCGGGTCCGCCACGCTCTTGCGCACGTCGATCTGCGCCGCCAGGTGGCATAGCACGTCGAACTTTCCCTCGCGAATCAGGCGAGCCGCATCGGGAGACGTGATGTCGAGCACATGGAGCTGCGTGCCGTTGGGGACGTTCTCGCGCCTGCCTGACGAGAGATTGTCCAGGATTTCCACCGCGTAGCCCGCGACGAGGAAGCGGTCGGCCACATGCGAACCGATGAACCCCGCGCCTCCAGAGATGAGGACGCGCTTGCTCACTGGGCCGCCTCGCTCACTCGGACCGCGTGGCGAGGCGATTTCGCATCATGCCACGCGATCGTGCTCGACGAACCCACGGCATTCCGGCGGTCGGGCGCTTGCGAACGCAGGGGCCCAGTGTCGTTTGTCCGCGACTGCGTCGTCGAGACCATGAGAATTGACATGTGAGGTAGATGACCTGCGCTCCACAATCCGGGTCGGTGGTCCGACCGCGCGGGACCGCGCAATCTAACGGCACGAGTGCACGACGGGAGCGCGGGCCCGAGACACAAGAGGCGAAGACCGGGGTCTTCGCC
>JBQTIW010000269.1:0-5557 GCA_052387735.1 Gemmatimonadaceae bacterium | reverse complement strand
CTGTTAGCTAGTGTCCGTCCTGAAACCGCGTATTCGCGGCGATGTGGAAAACGATCTGTGCCCTCGAAACTGGTTGAAGGGGTGAGAAGTCGCGAGCCACCGCGACAGATGGCCCCGCTCCCGCCCAGATCGCGCGAGTGGTAGGGTTGGAGGGACGACAAGGATCGCGCGACCCCTCCTCGGTGCCGTGCGCGAGGGCAGCAACCGCCGTCGTTAGGCGAGGCGGTGGCGGGCGAGGACGAGTAGGTTGGCCGCGAGCACGGCGGTCCGCACGTAGGCGTGGAACCCGATCGCGCCTTTCCACACACAGCGGGCCAGCCCAAAGACGCGCTTCAAGAGGGAGATCCCGCTCTCGATCCCTGCGCGGAAGCGGCGGAGTTTGTCGTAGACCCATTGGCTCCGCACCATATCGGCGACCGCGAGCCCGCGCTTCTTCGCGAAGCACACGTCCTCGACCCCCAGCGCTTTGGTGGCGGCGAGGTTGTCCTGCGACGCGAACGCGCCATCGCAGCTCACCTGGCGTGGCGCCTGACCGAAGAGTCGCTGTTGCCGTCGCACCAACGGCAGCGTCCACGTGGCATCGGCCGGATTCCCCTTGGGGATCGCACAATCGAGGATGAGCCCGGAGCGCCCCGTCGTGAGGAAGATCTTGTGGCCGAAATACGTGTCGCGGCGATCTTTCACGAGCACGTCGGTATGGGCCTCGAAGAGCGAGACGAGCTTCTCGTCGGCGGGCACCGTCTCCCCCTGGAACACGCGCCGCCGCGTCTGGTCGATCACTTGGGCGACCCGCGGGAGGAACGTGATGAGGCGCGCTCGGATGCGATCGCGGGGCGGGGTGCTGGGCAGCCCCTCGAGGTGGGCCAGCGCACAGGTGGCGTAACTGGCCGTCGCCTCCGTGAGCTGCACCAACTCGCGATAGCACGCGATCCGACGCCGCGTCGCCTGTGGCGCGAGATGGGTGATCTCCAGGGCGCGCCGCTTCGCCCGCCGCCGGTGGCGATGATACGCGGTGAAGCCGGCGTGGGTCTCCGTCTGCCGCAGCAGCCGATCGAGCACGCGCACCGCATCCCACAGGAGATTCGAATCCGTGGGGTGATGGATCGCCACCGGGACGACGGTCGCATCCATGCGCACCGTGCGCGCCGGCTCGACGGTGCGGGCGGTCGGACTCGTCACCAGGCGCGCATTCAGCGTGGCGAGCGTCTCCGGGCGGACCCGACGGAGATTGTCGGCGAGCGCCGATTTCGACGGCGGCGCGAGCAGCGCACCTACCCGACAGAACGCGCGATACGTCGCGGAATCGGCCACGTGAAAGGCCAACTCCTCATACGTCCACCCGGTGAGCTGGCGCAGGAGCAGCGCGCGCAGCGTCTGCTCCCCGGTCAGTCCCGGGCGGCCCGTCTGCGAATTCTTCGCACAGCCCGCCTCGAGGTCTTGCTGAACGAGGCGCGCGAGCTCAGGTTGCTCGTCCAGCAGCGCACTCATCGCCGCCAACTCCTCGGCGTGCGGATGATCGATCCACGGTGTGGCGAGGGGCAGCTGCGGCGACAAGTGACGCATCCGGCGGTGCCTCCTCCTGATAGTGTTGGTGTCTCGACAACCCCAACGTACATCAGTGCTCGAAGCGCACCATCCCCGGATGCGTCACTCGCTTTTCTACCTGCTCAGCACCTGATCCTGAGTTTCAGGACGGACACTAGCTAGGCGATTCCGATTCACGAGGACCATATTTGGGATCGCCTCTCCTTCACCTCTGGTCAGGACAAGCGCACTTCTAGTTGGACCGGGAAGATTCGCGCAAGCCTTGTCCAGCTCTCAGATAGCGACGGTCGCCTCTTGGAAACTGCAGTTCGGGCGCAGCTTGACGGAGGTGCAACCTACCCGGTCGAGGAGTCGGAATACCGGCGCCACCTTGCGCACCGCGTGCGTCGAGCTGACAAGGATGTAACGGTCATTGTTCCGGAGGACACCGACGCGGACACCGAAGCTTCGCCTCCAGCTGACGTGCGGGAATCGGTGAGGATTCAGGCGCTCCTCGCCGAGATCGGCTCCCGGATGGGAATGCAAATCTGGCTCCCGCGTACAGACCGGGCGGCCGTCGTGGGCGAGTGTCGTGGCGACCATCCCCCCGTCCTTGAGCGGCTGCCGCTCAACTACGACGACACTACCCTTCGCACGATCGAGCAGATCGACGTTCTGTGGCTCAAGGGCCGAGCCATCAAGCAAGCGTTTGACGTCGAGCATACAACCTCGATCTACTCCGGAATTCTCAGGATGGCTGACCTCCTTGCCCTTCAGCCGAGCATGGATATTCGGTTGCATATTGTCGCGCCTGTTGAACGTCGCGAGAAGGTTTTTCAAGAACTACGGCGCCCTGTCTTCTCCCTGCTGGATCGCGGTCCGCTTTCGGAGAGCTGCACCTACCTCTCGTATGATGCGGTGCTCGAGCTCGCGGCGCAGCCTCATCTGTCGCATCTCTCAGATACTGTGCTCGACGAGTATGAAGAGCAGGCGGACGATTAGGATCGTGTGCCGTTTAACCAGGCCATGAAGTTGACGAGCGCGGTGGGTGGCGGAATGATTGAGCGCCTGGAGGGATTGAGGTCTCCCCAGCTTCCGGGCGCCTTGCGAGAGGGCGCTCGCAACTTATGGCCAAGACGTTAGGCATCAAGCAACGCGCACTCGGAGCTGAGACGACCGTGGCGTCCTCCGATTGGGCCTAGCGGGCGGCCTTCGCGGGCCGTGATGGAGCCTGGGAGCGACGCAGGTGTGGCGTGACCCTTGGGTTGGCGTGAGCGGTCCCCCAGCGTCAGGGCGTTAGCAAGGGATTGCACGCCGCCTGGAGGGGGCGCCCGGCCTCGGGCGGCTCGGGGCTTGCCGGAGACAGGCGATCCTGGCCAGCTTCCTGTGTATGAGCGCCGACGCCGCTTTTGACTACCGCCGTCTCACGATTGCGGAACGCCTCCAGCTGGTGGAGGACATCTGGGATAGTATCGCGGAGGACGCGGATGCCGCGACGCTCCCGCTGAGCGAGGCGGAGCTGGCTGAACTGGAGCGTCGGCGCGCCGAGATGGACGCCAATCCTGGGCTGGGCGAGACGTGGGACGTCGTTCGCGCGAGGATCATTGATCGGATGAGTCGGTGATCGACCTGGTGGTCCGCGCGCTCGCCGAGGAGGACCTGGGCGAAGCATTTCTGTGGTACGAGGACCAGCTCCCGGGACTGGGGCACGAATTCCTGCGGGCGGTGGATGTGGCGTTTGCGGCGATCCAACGAGGGCCGGAACGGTACCCGCTGGTCTACCGGGATCTCCGACGCGCTTTGGTGCGGCGATTCCCCTACAAGGTGTATTTCGCCGAACGCGCGGGCCGGGTCGAAGTGCTCGCGGTCATTCATGGCAGGCGACATCCGCGGCGGTGGCGGCGGCGGGCTTGATGCCTAACAAGTGGCTGCAGGTTGACGGGCCGGAGGGGTCGGCCGGTCCGCAACTGAGCCACGGTCGTTAGGCAGCCTGATTTGGCATCGTGGTTCCCGCAACGATCAGTGTCGGTAATCCACCCCTTCAATACCGGAGGCCACCGATGTCTCGAGACTCCGCCTGCGGAACCTGTCAACGAATTTGAGACACCGGGTGGACTGAGTTTACTGACGCACGTCCTCTGAGGTGACGAGGAGTTTGGGAGGATTGATCCACGCCGCGGTCGGCAGTGGGGCGGGAACGGGGGGGTGGTGGACGAAGCGATCGGGATGCGTGGCGTACGCGGCCAGCAAGACGTCCGCGCGGTGCGCTCGACGCGCTTCGGCGAGACCGAAGTGAACGTCGTGCGGCGTATGCAGAGCCAGTCCGGAGTGCCGGTGCTCGGTGTTGTACCAGCGAAAGAAATCATCGTTATGCGCGCGCGCATGCTCGAGCGAGCCGAAACGTTCCGGAAAATTGGGGCGGTACTTGAGGGTCTTGAACTGCGCTTCGGAGTACGGGTTGTCGTTCGAGACCGAGGGCCGGGAGTGCGTTTTGGTGATGCCCAGGTCGGCCAGCAGCAGTGCGACCGGCTTCGACGTCATCGACGACCCGCGGTCGGCGTGCACCGTGAGTTGTCCCGGGAGAATGCCTTCGCGCTGACAACTCGTGCGGATCAGGCGATCCGCGAGCATCGCGGATTCGCGCAGCGCCACCATCCAGCCGACGACGTAGCGGCTGAACACGTCGAGCAGCACGTAGAGGTGGTAGGACGTCCACTTCGCCGGCCCCTTGAGCGTCGGGTGAGTAGGCCGGGGCATTGCAGCCCCAGCCCCTCGCAGAACCGGACGTGAACCTCTCGGCTCATCCGGCTCCCATCATCGAGCCGCAGGGAAGACGCCCTTTTCCCAGTGCACGAACGATTTCGGATTGCGTTCAGCAACTCGGCCAAGCGCACGAGCCGCGCGAATCACCCCGCGAGCAAGCCGCTTGTACTTCCGCTGCATCCAGCGCACCAGATAGTCGTTCACGTGTCTCCACAGCGGGTACAGCGCCGTCGGATAGAATCGACCGTAGTAGTTCGACCAGCCACGCAGCACTGGTCCAAACATGTTCGAGAGATCGCTCAGCTCTTTGTCGCACATGAGCTGGAGATGCCATCCTCGCACCGTCTGCCGCATTGTTGTTAATGCCTCACGGCTGACGCCCGGAGAAAAGTTCACATACACCCGACCATACTTGTCGACCGCCTTGCGCGGCCGAAACGTGTAACCGAGAAACGTGAACTGGATCGTTGGGTACTTGCCCTTGCCGATTGACGTCTCGGCAGTACACGATCCGCGTCTTCTCTGGGTGCAGTTCGAGTCCACACTCTCGTCGTCGCGTTCCGAGTTTCCTCAACACCACCTGAGCCTGCGCTTCGCTCTTGCCATGAACGACGCCGTCGTCCGCGTAGCGGCAGAATCTGACGCTCCGCATCTCTCGTCGCATCCACGCGTCCAACGCGTAGTGCAGGAAGAGGTTGGCGAGCAACGGGCTCACGACACCTCCTTGCGGAGTGCCTCGCTCACGCGCCGTTCGCTTTCCATCCTCAGCCTCCAGTGGCGCCTTCAGCCATCGCTCGATGTACAGAAGAATCCATGGAGTCGCGCAGTGCTTCCGGACTGCTCGGAGCAACAACTCGTGGTCGATGTTGTCGAACAAGCCTTTGATGTCGAACTCGACAACCCAGGCGTACTGCCAGCTTCGCCGCCGCACCAACTCGATCGCGTCCAGGGCAGAGCGCCCAGGCCGATAGCCGAATGAGTCGCGGTCAAACACTGACTCGAGCACCGGCTCGAGGACCGTCTTGACCACCGTTTGTGCCACTCGATCAGCGACCGTGGGAACGCCCAAGATTCTGACGCCCCCACTCTTCTTTGGAATCGGGACTGCCTTGACTGGCGGCGGGAAATAGCTGCCCGATGCCATTCGATTCCAGATCTTATACAGGTTGCCGCCGAGATCTTCCTCGAACTTCGCAATCGATTCGTCGTCTACTCCCGCGCTACCCCCATTTGCTTTGACGCGCTGGAATGCCTTCCACACCAGCGCCTT
>JBQTIW010000268.1:0-8770 GCA_052387735.1 Gemmatimonadaceae bacterium | reverse complement strand
GCGGACAGGGACAGGCGCACTGGCGCACTGGCGCACGGGCGCACGGGCGCACGGGCGCACAGGCGGACGGGCGGACGGGCGGACGGGCGGACGGGCGGACAGGGACAGGCGCACTGGCGCACTGGCGCACTGGCGCACGGGCGGACAGGCAGGCCGCTCGTGACGTCGTGGGGTTGACCTCGGAATCGGGAGGCCACAGCCTCGGGGACGAGGCGACACACTCGAGCTGTTGCCAGAGGGTTCCGCCTGTGCGCCTGCGCGCCCACGCGCCCGTGCGCCCGTGCGCCCGCCTCTCATAACCGCCTATTACCTGGCCGAGCGGTTGCCTCATTCTGGTACTAATCTTACCCGCTGCTAGATTGCCGCGTTCGAACCGTGTCCGGCCTCACGCCGGCCGCAGGACCTCGTCATTTCGCCCAGGACATGACTGAAGCGCTGTACCAGATCATAGGTCGCCGCAAGTCGGAGCCCCTGCCCGAGCGCAAGCCCCCCTGGTTGAAGGTTCGGGCCCCTGGAGGAGCTAACTATAGACGCCTCAAAGGGTTGATCCGCGAGCTCAACCTCCACACTGTTTGTGAAGAGGCCCATTGCCCCAATGTGGGTGAATGCTGGGAGCACGGGACCGCGACCTTCATGGTGCTCGGGGACGTCTGCACCCGAAACTGCGCCTACTGTGCCGTCGCTCATGGTCGCCCTCCGGTCTACGATCTCGAGGAACCCAGCCGAGTGGCAGCCGCAATCGCCGAGATGAACCTCCGGCATGCCGTCATCACGTCGGTGGACCGCGACGACCTTCCGGATTTCGGAGCCTGGATCTTTGCGGAGACAATCCGCCAAATCCACGACCGGGTGCCGGCGTGTTCCGTGGAGGTCCTCGTTCCCGACTTCCAGGGCAACGAGGACTCGATCCGGACCGTGCTCGACGCCGGCCCGGAGATCTACAACCACAACACCGAGACCGTCCCGCGTCTCTACAAGCGCGCCCGACCCGGCGGACGCTACGAACGCGTGATGAACATCTTCCGTCTGGCCAAACAGCTTGCTCCTCAGATCCCCACCAAGACGGGAATGATCCTCGGCATGGGCGAAGTGATCGAAGAGGTGCTGCAGGTGATGCGCGATCTCCGGGAGGTCGATGTCGACATTCTCACGTTAGGGCAGTATCTGCGCCCCTCCGCCGATCACATTGCGCTCGACCGGTATTACACCCCCGATGAGTTCCGCGCCCTTCGTGAGGCCGGACTGGAGATGGGGTTCCGGCACGTGGAATCGGGACCGCTTGTTCGCTCGAGTTATCACGCCTGGGAACAGGTCCAGGCTGCTGGCATGGCCACCTGACGAAGCGTACCGCTTCTGGCTGGTCGACAGGTTTGCTCGCGCTGTCACGACAGCGACGCTGACGCGGCAATAGGCCGCCAGGCTGCACATGATCGCGCTCCTGCGACAGCCGGAGCCCGCTGTCGTTTGGCGCTACTCAATGCACCACTCACATGGCAAAGAAGAAACCAGAGACCAGGACCGAGCTTTCCCTCGGCGAGACTGACGCCGATACCCGTCGGTCGATCCTGCGGTCGATGCTCCTGCAGCGCCGCTTCGAGGAGCGGTGCGCCGAGGCCTACGCGTTAGGCAGGATCGGCGGCTTCTGTCACCTGTACATCGGACAGGAGGCCTGCGGGACGGGGGTGATCTCCATGCTCCGGCCGGACGACTACGTGATCACGACGTATCGGGATCACGGACAGGCCCTGGCCCGCGGCATCTCGCCCCGTGCCGTGATGGCCGAGCTCTTCGGCAAGAGTGATGGCTGCTCGCGGGGGAAGGGCGGGTCGATGCACCTCTTCGACCGGAACGTCAACTTCCTCGGCGGACATGGCATCGTTGGTGGCCACGTCCCGTTGGGAACGGGCGTGGGGTTCGCCATCAGGTACCGGGGAGGCGACCAGGTGTGTGCCTGCTTCATGGGGGAGTCTGTCGTGAACACCGGCGCCTTTCACGAAGCATTGAACATGGCGGGCTTATGGAAGTTGCCGGTGGTCTACATCATCGAGAACAATCGCTACGGGATGGGAACGTCCCTCGAGCGCGCATCGGCCATCCACGACATCTATCAGCGGGGTGCGGCCTACGACATGCCGCGCGGCGTCGTCGACGGACAGGACGTCCTCGCCGTGCGGACAGTGATGGCCGAAGCCATTCAGCGCGCGCGGAGCGAGTCGCTCCCGACGCTGCTGGAGATCCGCACCTACCGCTTCATGGGACACTCGATGTCCGACGCGGTGAGCGGCACCTACCGCACGAAACAGGAGCTCGAAGAGTACATGAAGCGCGACCCGATCAACGTGTTGCGGTCCCAGATGGAATCGTTAGGCGAGATGGATGACACGCGCATGGCCGCGCTCGACGATGAGGTGAAAGCCGACGTGCAGGATGCCTGGGACTTCGCGGAAGCGAGTCCCGAGCCGCCGGTGGAGAGCCTGTACGAGGACGTGCTGGTGGAGACGGCCGCGCAGGGCGATGGACGGTAGGCAATCGGCGATGGTGTGAACGTACCACCGCCAACTGCCCGCTGCCCTCGATCGCCTATCGCCAATCGCCTATCGCCTTCTCACATCATGCCAGTCATCACATACCGAGACGCGTTGAATCACGCGCTGCGCGAAGAAATGCAGCGCGACGACCGGGTCTTCCTCATGGGTGAGGAAGTCGCGGTGTACCAGGGC
Source organism: Gemmatimonadaceae bacterium (assembly GCA_052387735.1). Classification (GTDB taxonomy): domain Bacteria; phylum Gemmatimonadota; class Gemmatimonadetes; order Gemmatimonadales; family Gemmatimonadaceae; genus RBC101. The sequence goes on along the minus strand of JBQTIW010000268.1, from coordinate 6,050 downwards.
GCGTACAAGGTCTCCAAGGGCCTGCTGCAGGAGTTTGGTGAAATGCGCGTGGTGGACACGCCGATCACCGAGCTGGGATTTGCCGGCGTGGGCGTAGGGGCCGCCATGGTCGGACTTCGGCCCGTCATCGATTTCATGACCTGGAACTTCGCGCTCCTTGCGCTCGACCAGGTGGTGAACGCGGCGGCCAAGATGCTCTACATGTCGGGCGGCCAGTACAACATCCCGATCGTCGTCCGCGGTCCGAACGGCGCCGCGTTGCAACTCGGTGCGCAGCACTCGCAAGCCTGGGAGTCATGGCTGGCGCACATTCCCGGCCTGAAGGTGGTCGCCCCCGGCACACCGTACGACGCCAAGGGCCTCCTCAAGAGCGCCATTCGTGACGACAACCCGGTCATCGTGCTCGCGGGCGAGATGCTGTCCAACGCGAAGGGAGAAGTGCCCGACGAGGAATACATCGTGCCCATTGGGAAGGCCGACATCAAGCGCGAAGGCGACCACTGCACGATCGTCACGCACGGAAAATCGGTGGTCCTTGCGCTGCAGGTGGCCGACGCCATGGCCAAGGAAGGCGTGCGACTAGAAATCGTTGATCTTCGAACCGTGCGCCCGATCGATACCGACGCGATCGCCGCCTCGGTAAAGAAGACGAATCGCGCGGTAGTGCTCGAGGAAGGATGGGGATTCTGCGGCGTCGGTGCGCAGGTGGTGGATTACATCCAGCGCGACTGTTTCGACGACCTCGACGCACCCGTTGTTCGCGTGCATCAGGCTGATGTTCCGATGCCCTACGCCAGGAATCTCGAGCGAGCTGCCAAGCCCGATCTCGCGAAGACAGTCGCTGCCGTGAAGAAGGTGATGTACCTCTAGTAGCAGCGGGGAGCTCGGAGCGGGGAGCGGAGATGCCGCTTCTGCGCGCGCTGGCTCTCCGCTCTCCGCTCTCCGCTCGCTTTTCTCCGCTCTCCGCTCATGTCCACCAAAGTCTTCATGGAAGCGCTCTCTCCGACGATGGAGGAGGGCCGGCTCGTCAAGTGGCTCAAGAATGAGGGCGATGCCGTGAAGAACGGCGACGTGATCGCCGAGGTGGAGACCGACAAGGCGATCATGGAGCTGGTGGCGCGCGGGGAAGGGGTGCTGCGCAAGCGTCTGCTCGACGAGGGGGCAACGTCGCCGGTGGGAACGCTGATCGGCGTCATCGCCAAACCCGACGAGAACATCGACAGCTTGTTAGGCGCGCCGGCTCCCGCCGGCACTCCAGCTGCGGCGCCGGCAACACAGGAGGCTCCGACGCCCCCCGCGGCTGCCGCCAGTCCTGCGCCGTCATCGGCGCCGGCACCTGAATCGGCGCGGGGGGCCCCCCCCGCTGGTCAAGCTACCATCGCCGGACCGATAGCGCCTAACCAATCTGTCCCCGCGCCAACCGTTTCCCCGCAAGGCCGCGCACGGTCCTCACCTCTCGCACGCCGAATGGCGTCCGAGCGTGGGCTTGATCTCAGCACCATGCAGGGATCCGGGCCAGCGGGTCGCATCGTCAAGCGCGACGTCGAGGCTGCGGCCACCGCACCGGCGAGCGCACCAGCTCCGGCGCGCGTTGCGACCCCTGCTCGCGCCCCTGCACCACGCCTCGTGCCCCCTGGTGAGACCTTCCGCGACGTCCCGCTCACCCAGATCCGCAAGACGATCGCGCGCCGTCTTTCCGAGTCGCTCGGCCCGATCCCGACCTTCTATCTCACGGCCGAATACGACATGGAGCGCGTCGCCGAAATGCGGAGCGCGATGGCCGAGCTGGGCGATGAGTTCAAGGTCTCGTTCAACGACATCATCCTCAAGGCAGTGGCCACGGCACTGGCTCAGCACCCCGAGTGCAACGCACACTGGTTAGGCGACCACATCAGGTACTGGAATCCGGTGCACATCGGCATGGCCGTCGCCATCGAGGACGGCCTGATCACCCCGGTCATCTTCGACGCCGACGCCAAACGTCTGAGCGAGATCGCGGCCGAGTCTCGTGACCTCGCCGCACGCGCACGCGAACGAAAGCTCAAGCCGGAGGAGTATACCGGCTCGACGTTCTCCGTCTCGAACCTCGGAATGTTCGGCATCGACCACTTCACCGCGATCATCAATCCACCGGAGGCCGGCATTCTGGCGATCGGTGGCATCGAGGCCCGGCCCATTGCCGTTGGAGGCCAGGTCGTCGTGCGCCGTCGCTTACGGGTCACGATGAGCTGCGATCATCGCGTGATCGACGGTGCGACTGGCGCGAAGTTCCTCCAGACGTTGCGACGTCTGATCGAGAATCCGCTCATGCTCGTCTACTAGGAGCGGGCTCAACCGCCGCGCCTTGCGGCGGACTCTACAACAGCAAAGCCGGGGGCCGGCTGATGTGTCCGGCATCACATTTGCTGGAGGAGACCGGTGATTAAGCCGCGCGGCTTTTCATCCCCCATCCCCCCACACCGCGCTCTACCTGTTGCGTCAGCGCCGAGCGCCTATCACGCGCGCGGGCCAGATCGTTACGGCTGAGGTTCCTTCGGCAGCCGCGGCAGCGTCATCCGTGGACGACTTCCCCGTCCACGTATGCTGACCTCGGCTCGCCTTCATTCATCCGTTCGGTCGCTCAGCGCCACAGCCCTCGGCACGAGCATTCTCCTTCTCTTCGCGGCCTGCGGCGGCAGCGAGGGCGGTGCTCCGACCGCTTCCGGATCTGGTGGCAAGACGGGAAGCCTCAGCATCAGTATCAGCGGCCTCCCAACCGGTGCGGCGGCGTCCGTGACCGTGAGCGGGCCAAATGGTTACTCCCGCAGCGTCACTGCCTCTGAGAGCATCTCCGGACTTCCTGAGGGGGCGTATGCCGTGTCGGCCACAGAGGCGACCGCAGGCAGCGACCGGTATAGCCCCAGCATGGCAACAGCGACGGTCACGGTGTCACGCGGGGCGACCGCCAACGCGGTCGTCGCGTATTCCATTGCCAGCGGTTCGATCACGATCTCGATCGCCGGGCTCCCCACGGGTGCGCCGGCAGCGGTCACCGTCACCGGTCCCGGCGGCTACTCCTCGAGCGTTACATCGGCCTCCACACTCGGCGGGCTGACGCCGGGGGCTTATACCGTTGCGGCCGCAGCGGCGCAGTCCGGAGGGCACTCGTATGCCTCGGTCAACGCCCCGACGCAGGTGCAGGTCGAGGCCAGCACCACGCCGACCTCCGTGTCGGTGTCGTACGGTATCGCCACAGGGGCAATAACGGCGACAGCGAGTGGGCTGCCGTCGGGTCAGCCGGCCAGTGCGCAGGTGACGGGACCGGCAGGCTTTTCGAGCGCGCTCGCGGCGGGTGAAACGCTGACCAACCTCTCTCCCGGTACATACACGATCACCGGCAGCCCTGTTGTTGTCGGCCCCGACCAGTATCGCACGGCGGGATCCGTCCAGCTCCAGGTCGCAGCGTCGGCAACGCCACAGATGGCCGCTCTGCAGTACGCCCTGGCAACGGGGCGCCTCTCGATCAATGTGTCGGGGCTTCCCGGGACGACGGGCGCCAGCGTGTCGGTGACGGGACCGGCGAACTACGGTCGCACGGTGACCGCATCGGAGACGCTGACCGGGCTCGCTCCCGGCGCGTACACGGTGACACCAGACGAGGTGACCGCATCGAATCTGACGTACGGGGTCCCGGCCGGGGCGCAGCAGGTCGTCATCACGGCGTCCACGACACCCGCGACCGTCAGCGCGATGTATGCGATCACCCGCGGGAGCCTGACCGTCGTGATCAACGGGTTACCGCAGAGCCTTCCCGCCAGGATCACCGTCACCGGTCCCGGCAACTACACGGCGACGGTGGCGACGACCGCCACGCTGTACGGCCTCAAGCCCGGTACCTACACCGTTGCTGCTGGGCCGGCGAACGCGGGCGTGAACGTCTACGCGGGCACGCCGGCATCGAACCTGGTGACCATCTCCGCGTCCGCCACACCAGTGCAGGCGATGGTGACGTATGCCCTGGCCTCCGGGATCTTGCAGCTCACGGTGGGCGGACTGCCGCCTAACGTGAACGCCAACATCACCGTCACGGGGCCGGGCGGGTACACGAAGTCCGTCACGGGGTCGGCCCTGGTCACCGGCCTGGCGCCGGGCTTGTACACGATCGACGCGGGCGTCGCGCAGAACGGGACGGCCTACTGGTCGGCGCATCCGGCGAGTCAGACGATCACCATTCCCGCTTCCAACTCCGCGATGTTTGCGACAGTCAGTTATGTCACGGCCAACGGCAACCTGACCGTGAACGTCTCCGGCCTGCCGGCAGGAACGGCGGCCGACGTGCGTCTGACTGGACCGAGCGGCTTTGCCCAGACCGTCACCGCGACACAGACGCTCAACGGCCTGCTGGAGGGCGGATACACCGTGACGGGCTATCCGGTGTCCAGCGGCGGCACGACGTACTCGGTGACACCGGCGTCGCAGCCGGCGACCGTCGGGGGCGGCGTCACCTCGAGCGTCAACGTCGTCTACGCGCCGGGGAGTGGGTCTCCGCCACCCGGTGGCCCGCTCAACCTCACGATCGACGGGCTGCACGTGCAGCAGGTGGTCCAGTCGTACACGAACGGAGTGCCACTGCTGTCGGGACAGGACGGGCTGCTTCGCGTCTTCGTGAAAGCCAACACGTCGAATACCGCAGCGCCCACGGTGCGCGTGCGTTTCTACAACGGCTCGACGCTGACCTCGACCATCTCGATCGTCGCGCCAGGTGCGTCGGTCCCGACGACTGTGTCGCAGGCGACGCTCAACTCCTCGTGGAACTACCTCATTCCGGCGTCGCTGATGGTTCCCGGTCTCAAGATCCTTGCCGACGTGGACCCGACCAACGCGGTGACGGAAGCGTCGGACACCGACAACAGCTTCCCCACGTCAGGCAACGCACAGACCATGGACGTGCGCACGCTGCCGTCGTTCGACATCCGGATGGTGCCGGTGACCCAGAGCGCGAACGGGTCCACCGGTGGCGTGACCAGCGGAAACGCCGCGTCGTACCTGGCGGCGGCGCGAAAGCTTTTCCCGTTAGGCCCGGTGAACATGGACGTGCGGGCCCCATTCACCACGAGCGCTCCGGTCCTGCAGAGCAACGACAGCAACGGTGCCTGGTCCCAGATCCTGAGCGAGCTCAATGCGCTGCGGACGGCGGATGGCTCCACCCGCTACTACGCGGGGATCGCCAGGGTGACGTACTCGTCAGGCATCGCCGGACTCGGCTACGTACCCGGCCGAGCCTCGCTGTCGTGGGACTATCTGCCGTCGGCTTCCGACGTGTTGTCTCACGAGCTCGGCCACAACTTCGGCCGGATGCACGCCCCGTGCGGTGGTGCCGGCGGCCCTGACCCGGGCTATCCGTACACGGGCGGCACGATCGGCGTCTATGGCTACGACCTCGCGTCGTCCGCGCTCAAGGCGCCGACGGTCACGGACCTGATGGGGTATTGCAGCAGTAACTGGATCTCGGACTACACGTATACCGCTGTCCTCAACTACCGGCTGGCCAATCCCTTCATTGCGGGCGCGCACGCCATCAAGACCTCGACGCCCCGGCGCGGACTGCTGATCTGGGGACGTATTGACAAGGGCAGGCTGACGCTCGAGCCCGCGTTCGAGGTCGTGGCCAGGCCATCGTTGCCAGCCCCCGGCGGCCCCAACCGGCTGCAGGCGCAGGGACCCCTGGGTGAGACGCTGTTCGATTTCGACTTCGACGGTGAGCACGTCGCGGATGCGACCGATCCCACGATGCAGCACTTCGCGTTCGTCGTACCGATGGACATGATGGGCGGGCGCGACGTGACGCGACTGCGCTTCTCCGCCCTCGGGCGCAGCGTCGAACGGCGCAGCAGCGGATCGACGCCGCGCGAGGCACCGATGGCGCTGCGCGAAGGCGCACGCGGGATGCGTGTACGATGGACCGATCCTGGTATCCAGGGTGTCCTCGTGCGCGATGCGGCCACCGGTGAGATCCTGACCTTCGCCCGCGGCGACAACGCAGGCGTGGTCGGCTCGGCCCAGGAGCTCGA
>JBQTIW010000267.1:0-4911 GCA_052387735.1 Gemmatimonadaceae bacterium | reverse complement strand
TCAGGCAATCCCACCGACACCTGTAGGGCGATCGAGGCTGCGACGACGAGGATGCAACGCCCCGGGCGAGGTCGTCCTCCCTACGGCACCCGCTCGGGGGCCGGTTTCGTGAGACGAGCCTGCGGGGCTTCGATGGATCGTGCAGGGATTTGATAACCCTCACGCGCGCGGGCCTGGTTGAAACGGGCGCACTTCTGACCTCGTACGAGCCCTTGCCTCCCGCGCCCAAGTCCCCGTGGCCAGTTCAGGTTTCTCGTCTCTGCCGCTTGCGTATGCCTGGCGCTCGCTGCGTCGGGCCCCTGTGTTCACCGTCGCGGCATCCCTCACGCTTGCGCTCGGCGTCGGAGCAGTCACCGCGATCTTCAGCGTTGTGAACGCGGTGTTGATCCGCCCATTGCCCTATCCCGAGTCCGAACGTCTCGTCGGCATGGGACACGCCGCCCCCGGCATCAACATGGGCGAGGTCGGTCAGTCGTTAGGCACGTACTTCACGTACCGACGCATCGGCACGGCGTTCGAGGAGTCGGGAGCATACTCCATCGAGTCGCTGAGCCTCTCGGATCCGGTGGGCGCCGCGTCTCCCGAACGATTGCGCGTGGCGACGATCACGCCGACCGTGTTGCCACTCCTGCGGGCGGCGCCGCTCCGGGGTCGCGTGTTCACGGAGGACGAAGGACGCCCGAACGGTGCTGCCGTCGTGATCCTGGCGGAGGACTTCTGGCGTCGCCGATTCGGCGCCGACCCGTCGCTCCTGGGGCGCCCGGTTCAGCTGGATGGGCGCAGCGTCGAGGTCGTGGGCATCATGCCGGCGACCTTCCGCTTTCCGGACGCCCGAACGCAAGCATGGACGCCACTCGTGCTGGATCCGACGACGAACATGGGCGGCGGCTTCAATTGGCAGGGCATCGGCCGGCTGCGGCGCGGCACCACGGTCGCCAGCGCGCAGGCTGATGCGGAGCGAGGGTTCGCGCGGGTGCCGGAGTTCTATCCATTCCTCGCCCCGGGCCTTCCCATGGAGGGGGTGATGAAGAGCGCCAGGCTCACCCCCAGCGTGCGCCCGCTGCGCGACGACGTCATCGGCCCATTCGCGCAGGTGCTGTGGGTAGTTTCCGCGACTGCAGGGCTCGTGTTGTTACTCGCGTGCGCGAACGTGGCGAACCTCCTGCTCGTGCGCGCGGAAGGCCGGCAGAAGGAGCTCACCGTGCGCGCCGCGCTTGGTGCCGGCCGGGGGAGAGTGCTTGCGTATTTCTTCGCCGAGAGCATGGTGCTGGCGGCCATCGGGGGCGCGCTGGGCGTGGTGCTCGCCGTGACCGGCGTCGCGTTACTCGTCAGGCACGGACCGACGGAGCTGCCCCGTCTCGCCGAAGTGTCGGTGGACGGGACCGCACTCGTGTTCGCCCTGCTGGCCGCGACGCTGGCGTCGCTCGCCGCGACCCTCATCCCCGCGTGGCGGCAGGGCGCGGTGAACCTCGGCGCGATGCTCCGTGAAGGCGGGCGGTCCGGCACGGCCGGCCGCCAGCGACAGCAGACTCGCGGCGTCCTGGTGGCGGCGCAGGTCGCGCTGGCCATGGTGCTGCTCTCCGGTTCCGGGCTGCTCGCGCGCAGCGTGATGCGCCTCAGGGCCGTGCGTCCGGGCTTCGACTACAGCCAGGTGCTGAGCTTCCGGCTCGAGCTCCCGCGCGCGACCTACAAGGACAATGCGGCGATGGTGCGGTTCGACACCGAGCTGCTCGCGCGTCTTGGCGCCCTGCCCGGTGTCAGCGCCGTGGGAGCGACGTCCAAACTCCCGCTCTTGATCGAAGGGGCGAATCTCAATCCGATCGTGCGCGACGATCGTCCCCCGAGCCCGGACGCCTTGCCGCCACTGGCTACGTTGGTGCGGGTCTCGGACACGTATTTCCGCGCGATGGGGATTCCGCTCGTGGTGGGACGCACGTTCAACGGGATGAGCGATGCCCAGACACCGTTCGAGGTCATCGTGAGCCGCAAGGTGGCGACGGACCTGTGGGGCGATTCGACCGGCACCGCGGCGTTGGGGCAGCGACTCAGGGCGCTGAATGGATCGCGCTACACCATCATCGGCGTGGTGGAGACGGTCCTCGATACGTCTCTCGCGTCGCCGCCGAACTCGCAGGTGTACTTCCCGATCACCCCACAGGCCGACACCGACGCCGATCGCGACCTGCACGGGTTCTCCTCGCTCACGTTCGTCGTGCGGGCACCGGGCGATCCGCTCGCGCGGGCCCCGGTCGTGCGCCGCACCGTCGAGGAGCTCGACCGATCGTTGCCGGTGTTCAACCTGCGCGCGATGGACGAAGTCGTTGCCGTGTCGTACGCGCGTCTGACCTTCACCCTCCTCGTGCTCGCCGTCGCCGCGGGGGCGGCATTGGTGCTCGGCGCGGTGGGCCTGTACGGCGTCGTGGCGTACGTGGTGACTCTGCGCACGAAGGAGATCGGCGTGCGCATCGCGTTAGGCGCGCAGCCCCGATCCGTCGGTCGCGGCGTCGCCCGGCAGGGAGTGCTGCTGGCGCTGGCCGGAGCGGGTGTCGGTCTCCTGGCCTTTGCCCTGCTCGCCGGCACGCTCCGCGTCTTCCTCTTCGGCGTGGCTCCGATGGATCCGGTCACGCTCCTCGGCGTGACGACGATTCTGGTGCTCGTTGCGGGCGGGGCGAGCTGGATCCCGGCTCGGCGCGCTGCGCGCATCAACCCTGTCGAGGCGATGCGCGCGGACAACGCCTGACGGGACCGCGCACGGCGCGCGGACGCTCAACGGCTGAATGTACGCTGAGGCAAAGCCCGGGAGGGGTGGCATAGCGCCACCCTGTGCGGCTCTCCAGTTTGTGCAGCGCACCCGACCCAGCCCTCATGACGACCCGTCGCACATTCTTGAAGACAGGAACCGCCGCGCTCGGCGTCGCCGCCCTCGGCCCGCGCGTTGTCGACGCGGCGCCCGTTCAGCAGCAGCGCCCGGCACTCTACACCGATCCGGCCACTCGCGAGCTGATGATGGAGGCTCTCGACGCGGCCAAGCGCGCGGGCGCGTCATGGGCCGACGTCCGCATCTCGCGCAACCGCTCCAACTCCATCCAGACGCGCGAGCGCCAGGTCACCGACGTGGTCGACGCCGACACCACGGGGTGCGGTGTACGTGTGCTGGTCGATGGCTGCTGGGGATTCGCCGCGACGGAGGAGCTGACCAAGACCGGCGTAGGTTCAGCGGCTCAGGAAGCGGTTGCGGTCGCACGGGCGAACCGCGTGGCCCAGGATCGGCGCGTGGTGCTCGCGCCGGCGCCGGCGCACAAGGACGTGACCTGGAAGAGCGCGTACACGATCGACCCGTTCACCGTTCCTGTCGAGGACAAGGCCGATCTTCTGCTGCGAGCGAACGCCGAGGCGCTCAAGGCGCCTAACGTGCGGTTCGTGAATTCGGGGCTGTCGTTCGTGAAGGAAGAGCGCAACTACGCGAACACCGACGGGTCGGTGATCACCCAGGACTACGTGCGCAGCTGGGTCACGCTCGCGTGCACGGCAGTGGGGACCGGCGACTTCGCCACGCGGGGGCCGGAAGTCGTGCAACCGGCCGGCCGCGGGTGGGAGTATGTCCTCGAGGCCGACATCGTCACGAACGCCCGGACGTGGGGCGAGGAGGCCTCGGAGAAGCTGCGCGCGAAGTCTGTGGAAATCGGACGGTGGGATCTCATCCTGCATCCGTCGCAACTCTTCCTCACGATCCATGAGACGATCGGTCATGCGACGGAGCTGGACCGAGCGATGGGCTACGAGGCCAATCTCGCCGGGACGTCGTTCATCTCGCCGCCGGAGAAGGTCCTCGGCTCACTCAAGCTCGGGCCGGAGTACATGCAGGTGATCGGGAATCGCTCGGAGCGCGGCGCCCTGTCCACGATCGGCTACGACTACGACGGCGTGCAGCCGCAGGACTTCCCCATCGTGAAGGACGGGATCTTCGTTGACTACCAGACGACACGCGAGCAGGCGCCGTGGCTCGAGTGGTGGTACAAAAGCCAAGGCAAGCCGACGCAGTCTCACGGTTGCTCGTACGCTCAGTCGTGGGCCGATGTACAGTTCCAGCGCATGCCTAACGTCTCGCTCCAGCCCGGCGACAAGGACCTGTCGTGGAACGACCTCATTGCTGCGACCGACAAGGGGATCGCGATGATCGGTCGCGCGTCGTACTCGATCGATCAACAGCGCTACAACGGGCAGTTCGGGGCACAGATCTGCTACGAGATCCGGAACGGCAAGGTGGTCGGCCAGCTGCGCGACGTGGCGTACCAGATGCGTTCCCCTGAGTTCTGGAACTCCCTCGACATGTTAGGCGGCAGGCCCAGCTACATGCATGGCGGCACGTTCAACGACGGCAAGGGACAGCCCGGGCGGTCCAACGCCGTGAGCCACGGCTGTCCGCCGTCGCGCTTCAGGAACGTGAACGTGATCAACACAGGGAGGGCAGGGTAATGTCGTTCCCGAAGCGACTCATTGCGCCTGACGCCGTCGCTCCCGGCAGCGTCCTGACGCGCGAGGAGGCGGAGGCCCTCATTGCGCGCACGGTCAGGTTCTCCAGGGCCGAGGCGATTCGCGTGAATCTGCAGGGCACACGCGAATCCAACGTGCGGTTCGCCGCGAACCAGATGAGCACCGCCGGGTCGTCGTCGACGACCAGCATTCGCGTGCAGAGTGTCTTCGGCAAGCGCAAGGCGAGTGTCGTCACCAACAGCCGCACAGATGAAGGCTTGCGGCGCGCCGTGGAACAATCCGAAGCCCTCGCACGGGTCGCCCCCGAGGACCCCGAATACCTCGGCGAGTTAGGGCTGCACCAATATGCCCAGGTCCCCGCCTGGTTCGAGTCCACCGCGTCGCTCACGGCGGAGGACCGCGCGAAGGCGGCGTTGA
>JBQTIW010000266.1:0-4558 GCA_052387735.1 Gemmatimonadaceae bacterium | reverse complement strand
GAAGTGAACGCCGGTCGCTTTCGCGAGGATCTGTACAATAGCCTGGCGGTCATGCCACTCCGACTGCCTCCGTTGCGCGATCGTTCGCGGGAAGACCTGGCGGAACTCATCGTACGGCTCATGGATGACCTGGCGCCGCACCTGCCGTTTGCCCCCCGCACGGTCGACGACACGGCCCTGGAACGCTTGCTTCGCCATCCGTGGCCAGGCAACATTCGCGAGTTGAGAAACGTGCTCGAGCGGGGGATGATCGTGGGGCGTGGGCGCGAGGTCCTGGATGCGGACACGCTGCCGGCCGACGTACGAGCGCGAATGGGAGACGGTGAGCGATTCGAAGCCCGGGCGCTCGACGACGTCGAGCGCGAGCACATCGATCGCAGCCTGCGCGTGTTCAAGGGCAATCGTTCGCGCACGGCCAAGGCGCTCGGCATCTCGCGGGCGACACTGATCAAGAAGATCAAGGACTACGGCCTCGGCGCGGCGTCCAGCGTATCGGGCCAGAGGCAGGAGGAGGCGTGACTGAGCTCAAGGAACACGACGCCATGCGCTGCCGGGCGTGCGGCAACGAGGAGCGCGCGTCCGAGGGGTATCCGTGCGCGGACTGCGGCACGTTCATCTGCGTGATCTGCAACATGAAGGGTGTGACGAAGTGCAGGACCTGCGCCGCCAGGGCGACGTCCGAGCCGACCTCGATTCCATGACCGACACCGTGGATTTTTCACCGTTAGGCATCGTGATCGGTCATGCCGCGGACGCGGAGGGGGCCCGCGGCTGCACGGTGATCCGCCCCGTCACGGGCGCGCTGCTCTGCGGTGGTGTTCACCTGGGACGCGCCACGGCATCCCGCGAGTTCGCCCTGGCGAGCCCTTCGCACTCGTCCAGTCGGATCGACGCGGTCTTCCTGACGGGCGGTTCCGCCTATGGGCTGGATGCAGCAGCCGGTGTGATGCGCTGGATGGAAGAGCGCGGCCGCGGCTTCGCGATTGCCGGCGGGGTGGTCCCGCTCGTGCCGGCGGCGGCGATCTTCGACCTCGGATTGCTCGCCAGTTTCACGATCCGGCCGACAGCCGACATGGCGTACCGTGCCTGTGACAGCGCAACGCCGACTCCGGCCGAAGGCTCGGTGGGCGCGGGAACGGGTGCCACGGTGGGCAAGGCGGCGGGGGGCAGTCGCGCAATGAAAGGAGGCTTTGGTGCCTGGGTCGTGCGGTCGGGCGACCTCGTGGTCGGCGCCGTCGCCGTCACCAACGCGTTCGGCGACATCCGCGACGCTCAGGGCAAGATCATCGCCGGGGCGCGCGGTGAGGGCGGGACGTTCCTCGACGCGACGAAGCTGCTCATCGGCGGTGCCCCGCGCCGCGACGACCAGGGCACCATCGAACACACGACCCTCGGGCTCGTGGCGACAAACGCCCAAATGTCGCGCGTGGAACTGCAGCAGCTGGCCAGCGCGTCGACCGCAGCATTCTTTCGTCGCATCACACCCTGTGCCACGTCATACGACGGCGACACCATCTTTGCGGTCGGCCCCCAGCAGGGCCTCACCGCATCCGCCGTCGCGGTCGAAGCGCTGGCTGTGCAGGCGATGGAGATGGCGATCGAACGGAGCGTGCGCCTGGCAAAGGGGAGGAATGGAGTGCCGGGTCTGAGCGGGTAAGATCAAACGGAGCGGAAAGCGGGGAGCGGATACGATCGAATGCTGCATGCCCGTTCCTCGTGTCCCCCCGCTCTCCGCTCCCGCCCTCCGCTCCTACGAAACAAGCCCACCTGCCGGTGCCACAAATGGCGGTGCTGATCGCACGTAGAGCGGCACCTCGCCGCGTTGCTGGTCGTTGACGAACACGCGCATCGCATACGCGCCGGGAAGATCGAGCGGGAGGTCGATCGACGCGATCAGCGGAATGTCCACTTCCGTGACTCCCGTCGGTGGCGCCGCGAGCTCTACCTGTCCCTCGGACGACCAGAGCTCGACGCCCCCGGGATTGACCCAGCGCAACGAGACCTGATGCATGCCAGTGTCCTGGGGCGTGCCTTTGAATCGCACGATGAGGTGTGCCCGCGGATGCACCGCGGGCATCGAGCCCACCTGCACCGCATCAAACACGCCGAGGATGTTGAGCTTCCCTTCCTGAGAGATGTTGGCCGCGTCGGCGAACATCGCGAACGAAACGATCATGCTGAAACATAGGCGGCCAATGACGCCGATGAAGCCGCAGCGCGCTGCAACGGAAGATGTCGACCGTCTACTTTCCGACATGGCCGATCCCGCACGAACAGAAGCCAAATCGCCCGATGTGCCCCTGCGGCCACGCATCCCTCCAGACGCTCCGTGGCATACGGACGTGCTGCTCCTGCTCATGGCCGCCATCTGGGGGATCAACTTCAGCGTCCTGAAGTACACGGCGGGGTTCATCGGTCCTCTGGCCATCAACGCACTCAGAATCCCGGGCGCGGGTGTTGCGCAGCTGCTGATTGCCCGTGGGCGTCGGATGCAGCCGCCGACGCCGAGCGAGGTGCGCATGCTGATCCTGCTCGGCATGCTGGGAAATGGCGTCTACCAGGTGCTGTTCATCCTCGGGCTCGTACGCGCGCGCGTAGCAACCGCTGCGCTGCTGATTGCCGCGACCCCGGCGTTCGTGGCGATCGTCGGGCGTATGATGGGAACGGAGCGACTCGCCCTGCGACAATGGGCAGGCGTAGCCATGCAGCTCGCCGGGTGTTCGACCGTCGCGGTTGGAGCGGTGGGGGCGGCCCGAGGGGACGACACCGTGGTCGGCGTCGTGCTGCTGTTGTCGGCTGCGTTCAGTTGGTCCTTCTACGCCGTCAACGTGAAGAAGTACTCCGATCACGTGGAGCCCTGGTACCTCGGTGGCTATACGATGATCGGGGGAGCGGTCGTTGTGCTGCTCGTGGGCGTGCCATCGGTCGCGCGCGTCGACTGGGCGGCGCTGCCCGGTCGCGTCTGGCTGTCGCTCTTCTATTCCTGTCTCATCGCCATGGTCGTCGCGTATCTGTTCTACTATCGGGGCCTCAAGGTGTTGGGACCCACTCGGACATCGATGTACTCGAATCTGCAGCCCATCATAGCCCTGCTCGTAGCGTGGGGGCTGCTGCACGAACGGCCGTCTGCGACGCAGATCGTCGGGGCCGGGCTGATCGTGGGGGGCCTGCTCACCACGCGATACGCCAGTGAACCGGCCGAGGCCTGACTGCGTGCTCGCTCCGAACTCTCACTCATGAAGCTCGTTCTCTTCGATATCGACGGCACCATCCTCTGGACGTCTGGTGCCGGGCGCCGGGCGATGGAAGGGGCGCTCCAGGCACATTTCGGCACCACCGGCAGCCCCTCCTACCGCTACGACGGCAAGACCGACATACAGATCGTGCGCGAGTCGATGCGCGAGGCCGGGTTCGATGACGCGGCGATCGACGCACGCATCCCCGGCGTGCTGGAGGACTACCTCGTTCGCCTCGCGAGCGAGCTCGATGCGTCGCCCACCACGGTCAGGCGATTCGACGGCGTTCTCGAGCTGCTCGACGCGCTGGAGGAACGCGGCGACCGTGTGTTGGGGCTGCTCACCGGCAACCTGGTCGACGGCGCCGCGCGGAAACTGGAGGCCGTGGGTGTGGCGCCGGCTCGCTTCCGGCTAGGGGCCTACGGATCGGATCACGAACACCGGCACGAGCTCCCGGCAATCGCCGTACGGCGCGCCCAGCAATCGTTAGGTATCGCCGTTGATGGCGATCGGGTGATCATCATTGGTGATACGCCCGCCGACATCCACTGCGGGCGTGGGATCGGCGCCCGCGCGATCGCCGTGGCGACCGGGCACTACACGGTCGAGGAATTGGCACAGCACGCGCCGGCCGCCGTGTTTCCGGACCTCTCCAACACGGACGCGATCATGCGGGCGATCGACGATGCGTGAGACGGAGCTCAAGGGCGTGGTCCAGGACGAGACCGCGGCGCGGTCGGCGCTCGAGGGGGCCGGCGCGCGCCGCGTGTTTCGCGGCTCGCTGATCGACCGGCGCTACGATACGCCCGATTTTCGACTGCGCATGCGCGACGAAGTACTGCGTGTACGCATAACGTGCGACGGCGGGTCGGCGAACGCGAGGGTCGACTTCAAGGGTCCCGCCTCGTATCCCAACGGCTTCAAAGTGCGCGAAGAATTGGGGTCGGACGTCGCCGACGCTGCGGCGGTCGAGCGGATCCTTGCCGCTCTGGGCCTTCAGGTGACGCGGGAGATCGAACGCGATATCGATGTGTTCGAGGTGCAAGGGGCGATCATCAGGTTCGAGCGATATCCACGCATGGATCTGCTCCTCGAGGTGGAAGGCGAACCGGAGGCCATCGAACGTGCCATCGCCATCCTCGGGCTCCCCCGCGGGCAATTCACCGCCGAGCGGCTGGCCGACTTCGTGACCCGCTACGAACGGCGGACGGGCCAGCGCGCGGCCCTCTGCACCCGCGAGCTACAGGGCGACTTTCGTTTTCGACTCGATGACGCCTGAACCGCTCCTCGTCGTTCCGTCGACACTTGCCACGGGTCGCTGG
>JBQTIW010000265.1:0-14253 GCA_052387735.1 Gemmatimonadaceae bacterium | reverse complement strand
TGCTCGGTCCTCATGGGGTGGCCTCTTTGAAGATCCGACTCAAAGGGATGGGCGTATCAATCGCCTGAGGCCTACCGGCGGGCGTGAATCGGGAATCGGCGGAAGCGGTGACGCGGCGACGGGGCCGGTGCGCGGCGGGTCACACGTGTCCTAGCGCGGCCAGCCTTCCTGCGGCAACCGACTCGTGATCCGCAGGGCGTTCTTGTAATAGACCTTCTTCAGCACCTCGTCAGGCAGATCGATACCGTAGAGCTTCCAGAAGGCGTGGTAGTCCCGGTAATAGTCGAAGTAGTCGTCGCGCGTCTCGAACACGCGCCAGTAGTACGGATACTCCTCCGGCTGGAACGAGTCCTTCCCGAACAGGATCCGGTCCTGGAAGCGCTCGAAGAAGTCGCGCGCGGCGCGCGGCTGACGGCCGATGTCGTAGAGCACGGCGCCGACCTCCGTGTACACGTTAGGCATGGCCTCCATCATCCTGGCCAGCCGCCCCAGGTCGTTGGCGTGCCAGCCCATGTGGGCGATCACGAAGGTCGTCTTCGGATTCCGCTTGAGGAGATTGTCGCGCTCCTCCATCAGCTGCTCGAAGCTGGGGAACTGCTCGCTTGGATAGCGGCGACCCGGGAACAGCGCCAGCTCGAGCCACCGCTCGTTGGTGTTGGTGATCGGCTGCCAGAACTCCTGTGGATCCGCCGTATGGATGAAGACCGGCAGCTTGAGCCGAGCCGCAGCGGCCCAGACGGGATCGAGCGCAGGATCGTCGAGACGGAGGCGCGTGCCGTCGGCCTTCCTGGTGCTGAGGCCAAAGCCCTTTCCGATCTCACCGATGCCAACCGCTCCCGCGGCGACATCGTCCTCGAGTTGTGCGATGGCCTTCTCTGCCCATCCCGGCCCGACGTCGCGAAGGTTGATCCCGGTGAGAATGCGGACGCGATCCTTCATCTTTGCCGAGCCGTTCACCGAGGCGACGCTTCGTTTGAGGTCGTCGCCGGAGCTGTTGTTGGCGCTGATGATCATGCGGATGTTCAGTCCGTCCAGCGCCGCGCCGAGTTGTTCGAGCCCCTCCGCGCTCGAAAGCATGCTGCCGCCAGGGTGCCCGTGGAAGTCGATGACGGGATACTTGGCCTTGGGCACGGAGTGCACCGGCGCGATCAGCGTCGAGCGCGGCCGATAGTCGACGATGCTCGGTGCGGGCATCGTTGGCGCCTGACAGTTCCGCGGACGGACCTCGGTCATCCCCGGCGGGCACTGCTCCCCGTCCTTGATCTGCGTGCCCTGGCTGCCGCCGGGCCGCTGCGCTTGAATGGCGGAAGCGAGAACGAGGCAGGCGATCACGACGGAATGACGGACGAGGCGCATGGAGGCTCCGGAGGACGGGACTGGGGACGTTGGAAATCAGCGATGTGGAACGCCATGAGGGAAGCGGGGAGCTGAGAGCGGGGAGCGGAGACCTCGCAAGCAGACGCTGCGCGGATCCCCGCGCTCCGCTCACTGCTCCGGCTCCCACGTTTGTCTCCCCGGCGGCGCTCCCGTAGGTTGGTGGGCCTTCTCCCCGGTGCAGTGAACGGCCCTACCTCCCCGGCCCCTTGTCACCACGTGCCTGACATTCTCCGGTGCCGATCCACCGTCCCTCCGGCGGCGTAGTCAGCGAGTGAACCGCGACGACGTCGATGCGCTGCAGAGCGCCGTGTCCGACCGCTACCGCCTCGAGCGCCAGATTGGGGCCGGTGGCATGGCGACGGTGTTCCTCGCGCAGGATCTGAAGCACCGCCGCAACGTCGCGGTGAAGGTGCTGCACCCCGATCTCGCCGCGTCAGTGGGCGCCGAGCGCTTCCTTGCCGAGATCCGCACTACCGCGAATCTGCAGCATCCGCACATCCTGCCACTCCACGACTCCGGTGAGGCCGACGGCTTCCTGTTCTACGTGATGCCATTCGTGACCGGGGAGTCCCTGCGTGATCGCGTGTTCCGCGAGCAGCGTCTGCCCATCGACGACGCCGTGTCGATCGTGCGCGAGGTCGCCGACGCCCTCGACTACGCACATCGTGCCGGCATCGTGCACCGCGATATCAAGCCGGAGAACATCCTGCTCAGCGAAGGACACGCCATCGTTGCCGATTTCGGCATCGCGCGCGCGGTGTCGCAATCGGAGCCGAGCAATCTGACACAAGCCGGACAGGTGATCGGAACGCCGGCCTACCTGAGCCCCGAACAGGTGACGGGCGAGCCGCTCGACGGCAGAAGTGATCTCTACAGCCTCGGCTGCGTGCTATACGAATGCCTGACGGGGGAGCTTCCGTTTTCCGGCTCGGGCGTGGCCATGCTCACCCAGCGCATGGTGGCGCCACCGCCGTCGGCCTGGAGCAGGCGCAACGATGTCCCGCCGCAGCTCGATCAGGTCATACGGACGGCAATGGCCACCGACCCGTCGGCGCGGTTCAGCTCCTGTCGAGCGTTCTCCGGCGCGCTCGCGGCGCCGATGGCAGCACCCCCGGGGCGCGACGGGCGAGCGATCGTTGTGTTGCCGTTTGCCAACAGCAGCCCGGACGCCGACAACGAGTACTTCAGCGATGGACTAACTGAAGAAATCAGTACGGACCTTGCGGGCATCAAGTCCCTTCGCGTCATCTCACGCACCTCGGCGATGCGATTCAAAGGGACGGGAAAGGATGTCCGCGCGATCGGTCGTGAGCTCGGTGTCCGCTACGTGCTCGAAGGGAGCGTACGCAAGGCCGGCACCTCACTCCGCATCACCGCCCGATTGGTGGATGCCGAGAACGACGCGCAACTCTGGGCGGACAAGTACGGCGGGACGATGGATGATGTCTTCGAGCTGCAGGAACGCGTGTCTCGCGAGATCGTGCGTGCCCTTGGGCTCACGCTGACGACAGATGAGGCCCAGCGACTGGCGCACCGCTCGATCACCAACGTGCGCGCGTTCGAGCTGTACCTCGAAGCGCGGCAGGAGCTGCGTCGGGGCATCGGTATCGCCATCGGGACCGAACGCGGACTGGCCCTGCTCGAACGAGCGATCGCTCTCGAAGGGGAGAGCGCCCCGCTCCTGGGGCTGCAGGCGTGGGCCAAGGTGGCGCAGGTCAAGGCGGGGATCGGTGGCGCCGGTGTTCTCGATGAGGTCCAGCGGCAGGCCGACGCGCTGTTGGCCACGGCTCCCGACTCGCCCTATGGGCACGGGGTCCATGGCTATACCCTGCATGAGCGCGGCCGTTATCTGCAGGCGATCGGGCACTTCCGACAGGCGCTCGCGCGCGATCCTAACGACACGGACTCGCGATTCTTTCTCGGGGTCTCGTACGTCTGCACCGGGCTCGTCGAACCAGCCGTAGAGACCGCCGCGAGGCTGGTCGCCGACGATCCGCTGTCGTCGCTCTCGTGGATCGCGACCGGCGTCGCGCCATGGTTCAAAGGGGAGTTCGCGGGTTCGATCGCGTCCTTCCGCCGCGCGCTCGAGCTCGACCCTCAGAATTTCATTGCCCACTGGACCATCGGGTACACGCACGCGATGCTGGGAGACCTTGTGGCGGCAGCCGACGAGGTGTCGTGGCTCGTCGCGCATGGTCCGAAGGCCCCGTACACGATCCAGTTACAATCACTGGTGCGTTCGCTCGAGGGCGACGTCGCAGCCGGGCTCGCGATTGTCTCGGCCGTCGATCTCGGGCCGTTCGACCCCCACATGCGGTTTCATTTCGCCGAATCGTTCGCGATGGCGGGAGCCACGGAGCATGCGCTCGGCGTGCTCGAGACGGCAGTTGAGATGGGATTCTGCCCCGACGAGTTCGTGCAGCTGCACTGCCGATTCCTCGAGCCGATCCGAGCGCACGCCCGGTTCCCGCGCATCGTCGCGTTAGCAACACAGAGGTCGGCCAGCGTTCGGGAGGCCGTCGCGGCCATGACGCCCTGATTGCCGTGCTGACCTCCCGTCCTGAGCGAGGGCCGCGTACACCGTTTGAATGGTCGCGAGCGCGTTGCTCATGGGACGGTGGAGGTCAGGGGCGTGTCAACACGACCGCGGGGAAGCCTATCGGCGCCCGGCTCCACCTAACGCGGCGGCCTCGGGCGCCCTGAACTTCCGGAAGTCCTCCTCGCTCATCCAGAAGAATCGGTGGAGCGACTTCCGCTCCGGCCACACCGTGGCCATGGAACTCGCGTCGTACACCACCCCGCCCTTCACGACCCACCGGATCGCGTCGCTGTGGCGGATGTTCTCCATCGGGTTCCGGTCGAGCACCACGAAGTCCGCCAGCTTCCCTGCCTCCAGGGAACCCAAGTCGCGCTCCACTCCCAGCTTCTCGGCGGGTCGCATGGTCGCGTCTCGCAGCGCCTCCCAGGGCGTCGCGCCGCCTTCGACCTTGCCCCACAGCTCCCAGTGCACGCCGATGCCCTGTCGGTTGCCGTGCGCACCTAACGAGATGAGACCGCCGGCCCGGCTCACTTTGAGCGCGTCGCGAGCGATCTGGCGAAAGAAGAGCTCGTCCTCGGGCACATTCGTCGTCCGCCGGCCCTCATCCATGCGCTCTTCCGGGGTGAAGCGGCGGACCTTGGGATCGTCGTGCGGGTTGGTGAGCCGGTAGTAGTAGCTGTTGAGCGCTTCCCCGCCGTAGGTCACCATCAGCGTCGGCGTGTAATGCACCTGCGTGCGCACGAGCACCTCGACGACATCCTTGTAGAGCGGCGCGATGGGAAGCGTGTGCTCGAACGCGGTGTAGCCGTCCATCACCATGGACAGATCGTGCACCCAGTCCCCTGCCCCTTCGGCGGTGATGGGCACGCCCTCCTCACGCGCCGCCTGCGCGAGGAACTGCCGCGCGTCGCGCCGCGGCTGGACGTACTCCTTGAGCATGTCGGCGCCTAACACCTTGAGCCGCCGGACGATGGATCGCGCGTCGTCGGCCGAGCGGATGTCGATGAACTGGGGGAGCTCCTCGCGCCGACCGTCGATCCAGGAGCCGGTGGAGAAGAGCCGCGGACCCAGCATCATCCCCGCCGACACCATGTCACTCTGCTCGAAGATCTCGTGGCTGGGATTCCACGGATCCATCGCCGAGGTGACGCCGTACGCGAGGTTGATGATCTGAGGCCACTTCTGTTCGGGATACGATCCGTACGGGTTGAACTGCATGTGCGCGTGGGCGTCGTGCAGGCCGGGGATGATGGTCTTCCCCGACGCGTTCACGACCGTCGCGCCGCTGGGGATACGCACCGAACCGCTGGGGCCGATGCCCACGATGCGGTCGCCGGCGGCGACGATCGTGCCGTTCCCGATCACTTCCTGCGTGCCCCCTTTCATCGTGACGATGCGCGCGTTGGTGAAGGCGATCGTGCCGCGTGGTACCTCGCGCGGGACGATGAGCTTCACGTCGGCGACGAGCTCGGGCCGGGTGCTGGTGTCACCGGGAGCGATGTCGGTGCCGGCGAAGCGCCGGCGATAGACCTGTGTGGCGTTCGTCCAGCTCAGCGTCTGGCCATCGAGCCACTGTGGAAAGTCTCCGCCATCGCGCGTGAGACGCAGCGTCGGAAACGGCCCACCTTCGAACGTGTAGTCAATCGGCGTCGGAGCGAACTTCGGGAGTTGCGTGACGTAGACGTTGTCGCCGCGCGTGATCGCGACGCGACTTCCGTCCGGTGAGATCACCGCTTCGTCGCCCGGATTGAATCGCAGGTGTACCAGCTTGTCGGAGCCATCGAGCCGGAGCGAGATGAGCGACCGTCGTGACCGCGCCGCGGTCATCATCTCGGTGAGATAGACGCGCGACCCGTCGGGAGACCAGGACAGCGTCGGATGCGGGCGCTCCGGCCAGTTAGGCACCGGCACGTGCGTGAGCAGGTGCGACTCGCCGCCGCCTGCCTCGATCCACCGGATCGCATATGGCATCGTCTCGTCAGGCTGCCAGGCGATCTGTTCGGCGATGGGATTGCCCACCACGTAGGCGATCTTGCCGCCATCGGGGGACCACACGGGATTGAGGTACTGTCCCGGCTGCGACGTTACCTGCCGCGGCGTCCCTCCGGCGAGTGGGATCACCCGAATGTGCCCGCCGACGAGACTGTCGGTCCAGGTGGTGTACGCGATCGACCGTCCGTCGGGGGAGAACGCGGGTGCGTACTCGCCTTCGGCAGCACTCGTCAGGCGGCGCGGTGTGCCGTTCGGCAGATCCATCACCCAGAGCCTTGCCAGGGAGCTGAACACCAGCCGGCGCCCGTCGGGTGACAGCCGTGGCCAGCGGATGACTCGCGAACGTACCGAGTCACTCGTCAGGCGGCGCGGATTCCGCACACGCTCGGCAACCTGTAGCGACACGTGCGCCCGCATCGGGATGATGGCGTCGGCGCCCGTCGCCACGTCGTATCGGTGAATCTTTCCCCGGGTCCAGATGATGATCGAACGGCTGTCGGGGGTGAAGCCATAGCTCGGGTAGTCACCCTGGTTACGGCTGGAGCCGATCTCCTCCGTCCACAGCCCCGGCACGAGCACGCGCTCGCTGCCGCTGGCGAGGTCGCGAATGCGCAGGTCGAGACGCGCGTCTACCTTCCTGATGTAGGCGAGCAACTTGCCGTCGGGCGACGCCGCGGGGCGCAGGCTGCGTCCCGACCAGGTGAGCGGGACGGTGGTTCCCGTCAGGCGGTCGTATTGGTTGAGCGGACCCGCGCTCCCGAACGCGAAGGTGCCGGCCCCCGGGTAGTAGAGGTATCGGCCATCGGGTGACGCGACGGCGTTCGTCGCGCCCGTGAGCTTCCCCTCCGCCACGCGCATCGAGCCGCCCTCGGGGAAGTACGCGTACAGGTCACTCGCACTCGGCCCGCCAGGCGTGGCCGGGGCAGCCCACGCATTCATGCGCACCATGATGGCCGGGCCATCGGGGAGCCATGCAGGGGAGATGTAGGTGTCCTTGCGGCCACGCGACAGCTGCCTGGGCTGCATGCCGTCCGCGTTCATGATCCACAGGTTCCAGCCGCCGTCGCGGTCGCTGACGAAGGCGATGCGTTTGCCGTCCGGTGACCAGCGGGGCTGCTGGTCCCACGCGAGGCCGGTGGTAATCGCCGTGGCTTGACCGCCCGCGATAGGAAGAACCCATATGTCGCCGAGCATGTCGAAAACGATGCTGCGGCCGTCGGGGCTGACGTCCAGGGAGAGGTAGGTGCCTTCGTCGGTATCGAACTCGATCGTTTTAAGCGGCCCCAGGTCGGGTTTACGAGGGGCGGCGCGGGCGGTGTCGGCCTGGGCCTGGAGTGGCCAAGGCAGCACGCAGCATGTAAGCGAGAGGACGAGCGCGGCGGTGTGCATGAGCATGGAAAAGCGGGGACGTTCAATCGGGCAGCGCGCAAAGCGTACGATTCGGGAGCGACATCCGCCAGCGCGCCTGATCCCCGCCACGCGGGGGCTACCGCAACGCGCCAGCCACCGCCTCCATTCCCGGATCGCGACCCACTCGATACGCCTCGATGGTCCAGGGCGCGGCAATATCGGGGGCGAGGGTACGCACGCTGATCGGATTCCGCACGACGGGGCCGTGGCAATCCGTGTAGCGCCTGCAGCCGTTGGCGTAGTCGTGCCGCTCGGTGGCCCGGCCGATCACGATCCCGCTGTTAGGCAGCGTGCCGGGGCCGCCCTCGGCCCAGAATTCGAGCCGGTCGCCCACCGGCTCGCCCACGATCGTTACGCGGTCTGGCGCGGCCTGCTCGAGGTAGCCGATGCTGGAAATCGCCGCGGAGAAGGTGTACGGGCTGGTGAGGACGAACACCCGACCGGGGATCAGGGTCGGGAGCGCCTTCATGAAGTCGCGTGTGGTGTTCAGGTCGCCGCCTCCGTTGATGCGCATGTCGAGGACCACGTTCATCGGCTGCCGCCGCCGCAGCTCGGCCTCGACCTGGGCGAGGAAGTCGGCGATGCGTTGGCCGGGCGCGTTCGCGGTCTGGCGCAGTTCAATGACCATCGCGCGCAGTTCCGGCGCCTCGCGCCAGCGGAACGGCGTGGCGATCTCCTGCAGCGCCCACGGCGCACGATCCGCGGGCAGCAGCGAGCGCCATCCCGCGCCTTCGTTAGGCAGCGCCACGTCGGGAAACATCCAGCGAGCGGTCCCGTTGCGTGGCCGGGTTGCATCCGGCGGATCGGCCGCGATGCGCCGCTCCATGCTGCGGCCGTCCGCCAACTGGAAGCGGTACGTCGCTGCGTCGGCCTGATCGGCGGCCCCCAGGGTATGCAGCTGCTGCGGGCTCTCGAATGCGTACGGCGCGAACCGGTCGCGCCAGCCCGTGGCCCCTCCGGTCAGCGTGTGAACCGTGGTGCGCACGGTAGCCACTGGTCGCCCGTCGATAGCCACGAGTCGGGCGCCGAGCAGGTCGGCATGGGTGCCCCGCGCCCGCAGAACGTAGAAGCCGTCGCCTAACGGCGTCAGACGAACGGGAATGCGGTTGAACCGCGTGGACCGGCTCGCCGCCTGGGCGTTCGTGTGCCCGTTGTCGGCCAGGGCCACGAGGCGGGTCAGCTCGATTTCGAATGCCGCCATGCCGATCGTGTCGAGGGCGCGTTCGAGGATGGCCACGCGGCGCTCCATCTCTGCACGAGCCGCGGGCGCGTAGGACCGGTCGCCGCTCACGATGCTGCGAAAGGCGGCGATGTCCTCACGAAGGGCGGCGGGTGTGAGCCGGATAGCTGGCGGTCCAGCCGTCTGTGCGTGCGCGGCGTGGGCCGCGAGGAGAAGCATCGGTGCCAGGTGGCGGAAGCGCATGGCGGGGCGGAAATGGCGAGGTGAAGGGGAGAGCGGAAACACCGGGCACTCGCTGGCAACTGCTAGCCCGGCCGCAAACGCGGATGGCCTGCATTCGCTCACGTCCGAGCCCGGCAGGCGAGCGTTGGAAGGATCCGCTTGCACTCCTCACACGACCTGGCGAGGTGGCCGTGACTCCAGTTTCCCTGAGCCTTTCCACACCAGAGCTCGATCATCGCGACACTCGCGGGCGGGAGGAGTGCGGCCCCGGCGTCCTGCGTGAGGTACGAGATCAGCTTCGGGGCAGCGCAGTAGCAGCCCTCGCCACCTGCCAGCGGGAGTGTGTGGCGGAACTTTCGGCCCTGTGCTGGTGGTGGCTGCGGCTCACTGACCTTGAAGAACACATTGATCGGAGCGCCCTTTGTCGGAGGGTGCAGCCAGGAGGTCAGATCGTGGCCGCCGAGCGATCGCCTGGGCACCGTGGACCAGTCGTGGGCAATCGGACTCATGGCCGGGTCGAAGTCCAGCACCGCGTTGACAAACTCCTGCGAGACGGCAGCGACGCTGGAGAGCGTGACGATCCACTCCCCGTCCGCGAGGAAGACCCCCAACATGCGTCCCTTGGACGTGCACAACGGGCGAAGGTGGTTGGCCAGCTCCACGCCCACTTGCTCCACCTCGGGGGTCGACGAAATGGTGTGCTGTGGCCCCCCGGTGGTGGAGCACCGCAGGCATGGACATTCACATGCGTAAGAAGTCATTTGCCCCCGCTGCCTATGCTCGATCGACTCGTCAGTTCACCATCTCCTGCCCTTCCGCCTACCATGCCACATTCGCGCAGCGTTGTCACCCTGCTCGTCGCGTTCGCTTCTACGTGCCATGGCGGCTCACGGGACAGGCGCCGGGCAGGTCGCGGCCTGGACGCTGCAACCACTCTTCACGCTGGGTGACGATTCGGCAACCGTTGAGCTGAAACGTGTGCGCTCCGTGCTCTGGACCAATGACGCACGACTGCTGATCGCCGACGGGGGCTCGACGCATTCTGTCGTTTGATTCTGCGAGCCGCCGATTGGGCGCTGGGCCCTAGAACGCCAGAGTTGTCTGGTCCGTTGGGACCGGTGTGTCGTTCGACTCCTCGCTCACCAGGCGGAAGAAGAGGTCCACGGCCTGGGGATCGAAGTGCGTCCCGCTGCCCGCGCGGATGTGGTCCAGAACGTGCTCCTCAGGCCAACCTGCACGATAGGGTCGATCCGATCGAAGGGCGTCCCACACATCGACCACGCTGAAAAGGCGTGCGGACAGCGGGATCTGCTCACCCTTGAGGCCTCGAGGATAGCCGCTTCCGTCCCACTTTTCGTGGTGGCAGTACGGGATGTCGAGCGCCGGACGCAGGTAGTCAATCGGTGAAAGGAGAGCGACGGCATACTCCGGATGCTTGCGCATGACGGCCCATTCGTCGTCGGTCAGACGGTCCGGCTTGAGCAGGATGTCGTCGGGTATGCCCATCTTCCCGATATCGTGCAACAGGGCCCCGCGCCGCACGTGCACGAGCTCTGCATCGCGTATTCCCGCGAGTCTCGCGAGGATCAGGGTCATCTCCGTGACACGCTGCGTGTGACCCTCGGTTTCCTTGTCGCGCAGATCGAGCGCTCTCGACCAACCCTCGATGGTTCGGTCGTACGCCAGCGATAGCTCCATGTTCGAGCGCTGCAGGTCCTCGAACGACTTGCAGCTGTCGAGTGCCATCGATGCCTGACCAGCCAGGGCTTCGCAGAACTCGAGCCAATCCTCACTCGCCGTAAACGGCTCGCGAAAGAGGACGTCGAGGACACCGATGACCTGCCCCTTGGCGATGAGAGGGACGGCGTACACGGAGCGTATGCCTTCTTCGTCGGCGACCTGGCGTACAGCCCTGCTCATCTCCACCGCGGCGAGATCCGGTACGGCGATGGTGCGGCGTTCGCGCGCCGCCTTCCCCGCCACACCGTCACCGAGCGGTACCCGCTCACGCTCCGCCGCGCGAGTCCGATAGCCAATGCTCGCCGACGTGTCGACGGTCATCGTATGGGGATTGAACAGGAAGATCACGGCGGCGTCCGCCCGCAGCTGCGCCATGATCTCCTGCAGAACGCTCTTGAGCAGCCACCGGAGGTCCGTGGTTCCGAGGATGGCAAGGTCGATGGAACGCAGCGCCTTCAGGCGACCGAGCTGCAGATCAACCTGTTCCTTCGATGTTGCGAGCGCCCGTTCGGCCGCCAGACGATCCGTGACATCAGTCGCCAGCGCGAAGGAAGCCGCTTTCCCCTGCAGCTCAATGTCCGTTCGGGCGACCTCCACATCGATGAAAGAGCCATCCTTTCGTCGGTGCTTCCAGTACCTGTTGCGGTTTGGCCCGTCGATCGGCTCGGAGAGCGCCGCGACCAGATGAGGAATATCCTCGACCGGCCGGATGTCCCAAAGCGTCATCGCCAGGAATTCGTCACGGCTATAGCCGTAGTGCCTAACGGCCGCTTCGTTGACGTCGAGAAAGGCATGCGTCTCGCGGTCGAACAGCCACATCGGGACGGGATTCCGGTCGAACAGGAGACGATATCGTTCGAGCGCGCCGGCCAGACCCTTGTGACTGGCCTCGAGCTGTTCGGCCATTGCATTGAATGACGTCGCCAGCTGACCGAGCTCGTCGCTACGCCTGATCGCGACGCGCGTGGAGTCTGTCCCCGCGGCCAGTCCAGTCGCGGCGCGCATCACCTCCTGCAACGGCTTCGTGATGCTGCGGCTGACAACCATTCCGACGAGCCCTCCGCTGACGGCCAACAGGAGAGCGAGCGCAAGCGCGCGCTCGAGGAAGCGAGTCGCCGGCGCGAGGATTGGCGCTTCCAGAAACTCCACGGCGACCAGCCAGTCCGTCGTGCGCAGGGGAACGACGCGCGCAAGCACGCGTTCGCCGGTGGAACGTGCTAAATGAACAGTGCTGTTGTCCGCCAGCGTCTCACGAGGCAGTCCCGGCACAACGCCGACGAGGTCGGTCCACACGTCTCCGTCCCGGCTGCCGATCATCAGTCGCGCGTTGCTCCCGATCAGCGCGGAGAGGTTCCTGATGGATTGCGGTGTGGCGTTCACTCTGCGTCGCAGGACAAAGTACCCGGTGACGGTCGAATCGCGACGGATCGCAACGATGGCGCCCGATTCGAGAGTATCGCCGACAGGACGATACGCATCGGTGAAACCGCTCGGGCTCGTCCCCAGCTTGCCGATGAGCCTCGCTCGCGTGGACGCGTCGAGGGGAGGTGCGGTCGGAGCTGACGTGAGGCGCGGGGCGCCCTGCGAATCCCACAGCTCAACGGCACGAAGTGTGGTGCTCGTGCGTGCCTGTGTCGCGAGCAGATCGAGGGCGGCGCGCTCCGTCGTGTCCGAGGGTGACGTCAGGTAGCCCGATACCGCGTCGCTGCCGGCGATCTCTGTCATCGTGGCGTAGGACTGCCGCGCGCTGTGCTCGAGCATGACTTGCAGCTGTCGAGTGACGCGATCGAGGCGTTCCGACGCCGTGTCTATCAGCCCGCGGCGCACCTCGAGATATGCCAGAGTGGCCATGATTGTCGTCACGACGACCACCAGCGCCCCCACGCTCAGGGGGAGCTTCCGGGCGATGCTAAGCCGTTTCCAGGCACTCATGTCAGTCCCCACATCGAGCATCTCCGGCTGAGCCGGCGCCTCTCAGAGCAGCTAGCGCCCTGACCAAAAACGATCGAGCCGTAATGCGCGTCACAGCGAGCGCGGCGACCACGGCCGGAGTGGATCGCGTGGTGAACGTCGCGAGCAAGACGATCATCCCAGGCTTCGTGGACATGCACGCGCACCACTATCGCGAGTGGCGCGGCATGCGGCCCGCGCCACGATTTCGAGCAGGCGATCTACCTGGCGTACGGCGTGACGACGACGATGGACGTGTCGATGTATAGCCAGAACATGTTCCCCACGGCCGAGCTGATCGAAGCGGGCGAGATCATTGGTCCACGAGGGTTCAGCACCGGCGACAACATCACCGCCGGAGACGCGGCGCGCGCGAATGAGATGTACAGCCCGCGCGATGCGCTCGCGGCCGTTCGCAAAATGGCCGACTGGGGCGCCACGTCGATCAACAGTACGCGCAGCCGCGTCGCGACCAGCGCCAGTGGATGGCCGAGGCGGCACGGACCGTGGGCCTGAACGAGACGTCCGAAGGTGGGTTCTTCCTCGAGAACGTCGGCTTCATCATGGACGGCCAGACCGGGTGGGAGCACGCCTTCAGCGACGTGCCGATGTATTCGGACGGCGCGAAGTTCTTCGGCAAGGCGGGCGGCACATATTCGCCAACGCTCGTCGTGGCCGGTCCCGGAGCCTGGAGCATCGAGTACTGGCTCCAGGAATCGGACGTCTGGAAGGACGCCAAGCAAAGGAAGTGGTTCCCCTGGCGCGCCCTCGTGCCGCACACGCGCGTGCGATCGCAGCGGGCCGGAGACCGACTACTGGGTGAACGAGGACGCGCTACAGATGAACTCGAAGGGGACGGATACGTTCGACAGGGTGAAGAAGCCGTAGAGACGGGAGACGAGCACGACGGGAAGGCACGCCATCACATGGGCGGACGTGACCTGCGATTTGAGGCAGGGACGACGTCGTTCCATCGGGCTCAGCTGGCGCGCTACCGCGCGACCGGTGCCGCGACCATGTTGCCCCACTCGGTCCACGACCCGTCGTAGTTGCGAACTGTTGGAAATCCGAGCAGGTGTCGCAGTACGAACCAGCTGTGCGCCGACCGTTCGCCGATTCGGCAGTAGGTGATCACCTTCTTGTCCGGCGTCACCCCCGCCCCTAAATAGAGGGCGCGCAGCTCCTCCGACGTCTTGAAAGTGCCATCGTCGTTGCACGCGCGCGACCACGGGATGTTCACAGCGCCCGGGATGTGCCCACCCCGCTGGCACGTTTCCGGCAAACCGGGAGGGGCGAGAATCTCCCCCGAGAACTCCTGTGGGCTGCGGACGTCCACGAGTGACACGTTCTCGTGGCCCAGGGCGGCCTCCACTTCGCGCCGCATCGCGCGCAAACCTGAGTCCGGCGCGCCAGCCGCGTAGTCCTTCAGTCTTACCACGGCCACCTCGTTCGTCATCGGCCTGCCTTCCTCGAGCCATTTCTTCCGGCCGCCGTTCATGATGCGAAGGTCAGGGTGGCCATAGAGCTCGAGCTGCCAGAACGCCCAGGCGGCGAACCAGTTGTTGTTGTCCCCATAGAGGACAACGCTCGTACTCCGCTCGATCCCAGAACGAGCCATGAGGGGTTGCAGGTCGTGTGCGGGGATGATGTCGCGAATGACACGGTCGCAGAGCTGCGTCGTCCAGTTCCAGCCAACGGCTCCCTCCACGTGTCCCTGTTCGTACGCGGTGGTGTCCACGTCCACTTCGACGATGCGCACTCCGGGATCCGTCGCGTGCTCCGCGACCCAGTCGGTAGAGACGAGCACGCCGGACCCGCGCTGCGTCGTGCCGGCGCTGGCCAG
>JBQTIW010000264.1:0-10648 GCA_052387735.1 Gemmatimonadaceae bacterium | reverse complement strand
ACGACTGCCGCGAGGGCATCTGCGGGGCCTGCGGCATGATGATCAACGGCATCGCCCATGGACCGCTCAGGGCGACGACGACCTGTCAGCTGCACATGCGCTCGTTCACAGACGGCGACACGCTCACGATCGAGCCCTGGCGGGCCTCGGCGTTCCCCGTGCTGCGGGACCTCTGCGTGGACCGGACAGCCTTCGATCGCATCATCCAGGCGGGCGGCTTCGTCTCTGTCCAAACAGGGAATGCACCCGACGGCAACGCGATCCCCGTGCCGAAGCCCGCTGCCGATTCGGCGATGGACGCCGCGGCCTGTATCGGGTGTGGGGCGTGCGTCGCGGCGTGCCCCAACGGATCCGCTTCGCTTTTCACGGCGGCCAAGGTCTCGCACCTCGGACACTTGCCGCAGGGTCAGCCGGAGCGATATCGACGCGCGCTCAGAATGGTCGCCCAGATGGACCTCGAGCACTTTGGTGGCTGCACGCTGTTTGGGGAGTGCCAGGAGGTCTGCCCCAAGGACATTTCGCTCGATACGATCGCGGGGATGAACCGCGACTTTGTGTACGCCTCGCTGTTCGAGCGAGACACCGGCAGCACGGCGACCAGCACGGCGTAGCGCAACGCCGGCGAGACCGCGCGCGCGGCTCGACGCCGGCATCGGATGGGGTTTACGGCCTTCGCCATCGAAGCCACCTGGCCCGAGTCGAACCGGCTCGACCGCTACGTCCGCACGGGTGTGGGCTCGCCGGACACGCTCCTCTCCGGTCTGGACGTGGAATACCGCCGATCGCTGCTCGACCCCCTTGCCCTCACAGCCTCGGCAGCGTGACGCCCCTCTGCGCCTGGTATTTGCCTTTCTTGTCCTTGTACGAGACCAGCGGCGCTTCTCCTTTGAAAAACAGCACCTGCGCGATCCCTTCATTCGCGTAGATCCGCGCTGGCAGCGGCGTGGTGTTGGAGATCTCCAGGGTGACGTGACCTTCCCACTCGGGCTCGAACGGCGTCACGTTCGTGATGATCCCGCAGCGCGCATAGGTGGATTTTCCCACGGTGATCGTCACCACGTCCCGAGGAATTCGGAAATACTCCACCGATCGCGCCAGGGCGAACGAATTCGGCGGCACAATGCAGATGTCGCCGTCGAACTCCACGAAGGACTTGGGATCGAACGCCTTGGGATCAACGATGGAGTTGAGGACGTTCGTAAAAATCCTGAACTCCCGCGCCACGCGCATGTCGTAGCCGAACGAGCTTACCCCATACGAAATGACGCCGGTCCTCACCTGAGAGCTCTCGAACGGCTCGATCATGCCGTGGTTGGTGGCCATGTCGATGATCCAGCGATCGTTCTGAATGCTCATTGCGGGGTAGGTCCGTTGGATGTGAAAGCGGCGCGAAAGGTAATCGCGCACGACACGTCGACGCGAGGAAATTGCGCGAGATAACCCGATCGTTTTTCTCAGGTTACGTCCGTTGACACCGCCTGACGCCCGCGGGTAATTTCGACGGGCTTTCCAAGTGAAATATTTCACGAAGTCGGGAGTGTGATGGATCGGAACTACCTTCCAGTTCTCCTTCTGTTCGGGTTCGTCGCGGTGAATGCGATCGCCATGATCGCCATCTCGACGCTGACCCTGCGTCGGCGTCCGAGTCCGGTCAAAGACCAGCCCTACGAATCCGGCATCCCGCCGCTGGGCGACGCGCGCGAGCGTTTTTCCGTGAAGTTCTATATGGTCGCGATGTTGTTCATCATCTTCGACATCGAAACCGTGTTCATGATCCCCTGGGGGGTCTACTACCGGCAGCTCTCCTGCACGGTCGGTCTCGTCAACGGTTCCTGTCCCCCGGGGATGACGTCGTTTTTCGGACTCGGTGAGATGCTTGTGTTCATCATCATTCTCCTCGTCGGTTTCGTCTACGTCTGGAAGAAGGGGGCACTGCAGTGGGACTAACGTCTCGTCCTGACCGTACGACCGTCACCGTTGATCCGCAGTCGCAGGAAGGGTGGGTGACCACGCGGCTCGACTTCCTCGTGAACTGGGGGCGCGCCAACTCGTTGTGGCCGATGCCCTTCGGAACGGCCTGTTGTGCCATCGAGTTCATGGCCACCGCCGCCAGCCGCTTCGACCTCGCGCGCTTCGGCATGGAGCGCATGTCCTTCTCGCCGCGGCAGTCCGACGTGCTGATCTGCGCCGGGCGGGTGCCATTCAAGCTGGCCCCCGTCATTCGTCGCATCTATCAGCAGATGGCACAGCCCAAGTGGGTCATCTCGATGGGGGCCTGTGCCTCGACCGGCGGAATGTTCGATAACTACGCCGTGGTGCAGGGCATCGACACGATTATTCCCGTCGATGTATACGTGCCCGGATGCCCCCCGCGGCCTGAAGGCCTGATCTACGGGATCATGATGCTGCAGGAAAAGATCATGCGCGAACGCATGAGCGATCGCTCACTGCGCACCGAGCTCGACCCCGACCCCGCCAGCAATCTGTACATCCCGCCATCGATGATCGACGAGCTGTCCGAACCGTTCGGCAACTCGGTCCACCAGACGCGGTCGGGCGTGTGAGCGCACCCTTCCAGCCCATCCTGGCCGGACGAGCGGTGCCTAACGCGGACGCGCCACGCACGCCGAAGAACGTTCCCCATCAGGGGGGAACGCCCAGTCCCACCGTGGCGCGCCTCCGTGCGCGCTTCCCGCACGCCTTCGTACGGGCCGAAGTGATCTGGGGCGAAAGCATCGTCTACCTGCAATCCGCACACGTGTTGGAGGTCGTGCGGTACCTGCACGATGACGCGGAGGAGCAGTACGACTACCTCTCGGACGTGACCGCCGTGGAGTACCGAGATCTCGAGCTTCCGGTCGAGGTGGTGTGGCACCTCCGATCGCTGCCGTATCGTCAGTTCCTCCGGCTCAAGACCCAGCTCCCCAAGGGCGCCCCCCTGCGCGTCGCGAGCGTGTGGCCGGTCTACAAAGGCGCCGATTGGCTCGAGCGGGAATGCTACGACATGTTCGGCATCGTGTTCGAGGGACATCCCGATCTGCGCCGGATCCTCATGTGGGAGCAGTTCAAGGAGGGGTATCCCCTGCGCAAGGACTTCCCCTTGCGGGGACGGTTTTCGCGCGCCGAGCAGTTGCGCCAGGCACTCGCCGCCAACCCAGAGGCGCGATACTCCGCGGAAGAGCTCACCATCGCCGACGCCTTCGAGGATCTGCCGCAGGACATGCGGCAGCGCCTCTCGGGCGGCGAGAAGACGGGAGAATAGCGATGGCGACGAAACGCACGCTGGAAGTCTCGCTTTCCACCTCGGGTCTGGACGCCGCGGGCCGTCCGCAGCGCGTGCCGCTGGTCGTCGACCAGAGCGGGGCCGTCACCACGTTGGAAGCGCCGCCGGCTCTGGAGCCCGAGCTCGAAGGCGAGCACATGCTCATCAACCTCGGGCCTCAGCATCCGGCGACGCACGGTGTGCTGCGCCTCGTGCTGGAACTCGACGGCGAAACGGTCGTGCGTTGCATCCCGCATGTCGGCTACCTGCATTGCGGCTTCGAGAAGATCGGCGAGTACCGGCAGTACAACCAGATCATTCCCTGGACCGACCGCGAGGACTACCTCAATTCACCAGGGAACAACGTCGCCTTTGCGTTAGGTGCGGAACGGCTCTTCGGCATCGAGTGCACGGAGCGGTGCACGGTGCTGCGCGTGATCGCGATGGAGCTCTCGCGGATCATTTCGCACCTGGTCTGGCTCGGCACCACCTGCATCGACATCGGTGCCTTCACGCCGTTCCTGTGGGCGTTTCAGGAACGCGAGCGCGTCTACAATCTGCTGGAGCAGTGGATCGGCGCGCGCCTGACGACGTCGCTCACTCGCGTGGGTGGCATGGCTGCGGACATCCCCGAGGGGTGGATGGACGGATTGAACGACTTCATCCGCACATTCCCCAAGACCATCCACGAAGTGGACAAGATGGTCACCCGAAACGGGATCTGGGTGGGGCGTACCGTCGGCATCGGAATTCTCTCGGCCGAAGAATCAGTGAACTACGGGCTCTCGGGCCCGATGGTGCGCGCCGCCGGCGTGGCGTACGACGTCCGCAAGGACTTCCCGTACCTCGACTACGAGACGTACGACTTCGACGTCCCGGTCGGCACGACCGGTGATGTCTACGACCGCTTCCTCGTGCGCATGGAGGAGTTGCGCCAGTCGGTGCGGATCCTCGAGCAGGCAGCGAAGCGTTTGCCTGACGGACCGGTCAACATCGACGACGCGCGCGTGATCCTTCCGCCCAAGTCCAAGGCGACCAGTGAAATGGAATCGATGATCCATCACTTCAAGCAGGTGATGGAAGGGCCGCGGCCGGCGGTCGGCGAGTCGTATGTCGCCGTGGAAAGTCCCAAGGGTGAGAAGGGCTACTACATGGTGTCCGATGGCACGGCCAAGCCCGTACGCTGGCGCATTCGGCCTCCCTCCTATGTGAACCTCTCGGCGATTTCGAAGATGGTCGAGGGCCATCTCCTCTCGGATGTCATCGCCATCAACGCGAGCATCGACATCGTGATGGGGGACATCGATAGATGAGACGGGAGACGGGAGACGGACACCGGGAGAGGTGCGCATGAGCCACGGTCCCTCGGCATCCGGTGGAGCCGCGATCAGGGCAGGGCACGGCACACACGAGCCGCACGTTCCAGTCTTCGTTGGCGAAACGAAGGCAAGGCTGGATGAGCTCATCACGCGATACCCCACGAAGCAGGCCGTGCTGTTGCCCGCGCTCTGGATGCTGCAGGAAGCGCGCGGCTGGGTGAGCGAGGAGGGCATGGCCGAAGTCGCCACGGTGCTCGACCTCACACCAGCGTACGTGAAGGGCGTGGTGACGTTTTACACGATGTACCACCAGCACCCGGTGGGGAAATACTTCGTCCAGGTGTGCACGACGTCCCCCTGCAACGTCTGCGGCGCCGAAGACGTGGTGAGAGCCTTCCTCGAGCACACTGGCTGCGGCGAATTGGGCGTGACATCGGCCGACGGGAAGTTCACGGTCATCGAGGTCGAATGTCTCGGCGCCTGCGGTTTCGCCACGCCGGTCATGGTCAACGCCGATTTCCTCGAGTCTGTCACATCCGAGACGGTTCCGGAGGTCCTCAAACGCTATGCGTAGCTCGTCTTCCGCCTTCCGCCTCCCGTCTCCCGTCTAGAATCATGGGTTACCCCCACAAGCCCCACCCCCGAGAAACGCTCGTCCTCTCCCCCCACTTCGGTGAGGCGGACGCGCGGTCGCTCGAGGGGTGGAAGAGACGCGGTGGCTACCAGGCACTGCAGACGGCGTTAGGCATGGAGCCGGCGGCGATCACCAAGGTGGTCAAGGAATCGGGGCTCCGCGGTCGCGGCGGCGCGGGCTTTCCCACCGGTCTCAAGTGGTCCTTCATGAAGCTCGGCGACGGCAAGCCGCACTACCTCTGCTGCAACGCCGACGAATCGGAGCCAGGCACGTTCAAGGACCGCGAGATCATGCGCTGGACGCCGCACAGCCTGATCGAAGGCTGCGCCATCGCGTCGTACGCCATCGGCGCCGAGACCTGCTACATCTACATCCGCGGCGAGTTCACGGAACCACTCGACATCATGGAGCGGGCCTGCGCCGACGCGCGCGCGGCGGGCGTCATCGGCGGGAACGCGATGGGGTCCGGCAAGACGGTGAACGTGTGGGTCCACAAGGGCGCCGGCGCGTACATCTGCGGAGAAGAGACCGCGATGATGAACTCGATCGAAGGCAAGCGCGGCAATCCACGCATCAAGCCGCCGTTCCCCGCGGTGTCCGGGGTTTTCGGAATGCCCACGACGATCAACAACGTCGAAACACTGACCGCCGTGCCGCACATCCTGAACAACGGAGCCGAGTGGTACCGGAAGATGTCTCACCCGGACAACCCCAAGTCGACCGGCACCAAGCTCTGGAGCGTCTGCGGCAACATCGCGCGCCCGGGCAACTATGAAGTGGAGATGGGATTCCCGTTCGGCGAGTTCCTGCAAGAGCTGTGTGGTGGCGCCCCTAACGGGCGGAAGATCAAGGCCGTGATCCCCGGCGGATCGTCGGTCCCGATCATCACATGGGACGAAGCCGAGGCGGCGGTGATGGACTACGAGGGCATGGTCGCGGCCAAGACCATGCTCGGATCGGCGGGCTGCATCGTCCTCGACGACGCACAGTCGATGCCGAAGCAGATTGCCCGCCTGGCCCGTTTCTACGCGCACGAGTCGTGTGCACAGTGCACCCAATGCCGCGAGGGAACGGCGTGGTCCACGAAAATCCTGGAACGCATCGTGGCCGGTGACGGAACGGCCGAAGATCTCGACACCCTGCTTTCCATCGCTGACAACATGACGGGCAAGACCATCTGCGTGCTGTCCGACTCCTGCGCCGCGCCCGTGGTGAGCGGATTGGAGCGGTGGCGGCACGAATTCGAAGCGCTGATCACTCGCAAGACCGTGCACACCGTGCCGGCGGTGGTCGCCTGATGGCTGATACTCCTCGCGTCACTCTCACGATCGAAGGACGCTCCGTCTCGGTACCAGCCGGGACGAATCTCGTCGAGGCAGCCAAGCAGGCGGGGGTGCTCATCCCGCACTACTGCTACCACCCGGGACTTCCGGTGGCAGGCGTCTGCCGCATGTGCCTGGTGGAAGTGGAGAGATCGCCCAAACTGGCACCTGCATGTGCCACCGCGGCCGCCGACGGCCAGGTGGTGCACGTGCACTCGGCAACGGCCCGCGACGCGCGCACGGGGGTCCTGGAGATGCTGCTCATCAACCACCCGCTGGACTGTCCGATCTGCGACCAGTCCGGCGAGTGTGAGCTGCAGGACTACACGTATCAGGAAGGGCGGGCCGACTCCCGCTACCGCGAACCAAAGCGCTTCAATCCGGTGGAGGACTTCGGCGGCGACGTCGTGTACGTCCCGAACCGGTGCATCCTCTGTACCCGGTGTGTGCGCTTCATGGACGACGTGGCGCATGATGCGGTGCTCAACGTCAGCGAGCGCGGCGATCGCGCGTACATTGGCAAGTTCGACGGGAAGGACCTGACCCACGCGTGGGCCGCGAACGTCGTCGACCTGTGCCCGGTTGGTGCGCTGCTGTCCAAGGACTTTCTCAACAAGGCAAGGGCCTGGGAGATGGACCGCACCGCTTCGGTGTGCACGGGCTGCTCACAGGGCTGCAACATCATCGTCGAGACGCGCGACAACGTGGTGATGCGGTTCCGCCCCCGGTCGAACGAGAGCGTGAACCAGTTCTTCATGTGTGACTACGGCCGCCTCAGCTACCGCGGGTTGAATCGCCGTGATCGCCTCGAAGTGCCGTCAATCCTGGGTTCCAAGGGCCATGACGCGGTGGACTGGGACGTCGCACTCGACGCCGCGGCTCGAGTGCTGCGCGGCAAGCGGGCGTATGTCCTGGCCTCACCCAACCTCTCCAACGAAGCGCTGCATCTCCTGTCGCGGCTGGTGAAGAAGTTCGGGGGCGTGGGTACATTCCGGGTGGAGCAGGGTCCCGAAGCGCCGCTCCCCGGCGCCGCGGATCTCGCCCTTCGCGCCGATCGCGCGTCGAATGCGCGCGGCGCCGAAGCCGTGGGGTTCACGCGCAGCCACACGCCACTGGCCGGCCTCACGGCGGGCGACGCGCTGCTCATCGCCGATCACGACCTGTCCGAGACCGACCTGGCGTCGGCCAGCAGGGCGTCCGCCGTGATCGTGATGTCCACGGCGATGCCGGAGGGCCTGCCCCGGGCCGACGTCGTTCTTCCGGTCGCCACCTATGTGGAAGAAGAAGGGACGCTGACGAACCTGCGGGGCAGGGTGCAGCGCTACCTGCAGGCCAAGGCCGCCCCCGGGCTGGCCCGTCCGACCTGGTTCGTGCTCGCCGACCTGTTGGGTGCCGTGGGCGACAACGCGCCGTACCTCACGGCGAGTGACGTCTTCGCTGCCATGGCCCAGGCGCAGAACGAGTTCGCAGGGCTCAGCTACGACCGACTCGGATTGCGCGGACTGCCGATCATCGATTCCATGGCGGGTGCGCGACCATGAACGCGCTTTCGCTCGGAGCGCTCCTCCAGGCAGCCCAGCCGCAAGGCGAGATGCACTTCTGGCCCTGGCTGGCGGTGACCACGGTGAAGCTGATCGTCTTCTTCACGATCTACATGCTGGGCGTGGCGTATCTCACGCTCGCCGAGCGCAAGATCTCGGCGTGGATCCAGCACCGGCACGGACCGAATCGGGTGGGACCGAACGGGTTCTTTCAGCCGCTCGCCGACGGCCTCAAGAACTTCATGAAGGAAGAGACCCTCCCGCCGTACGTGAACAAGGCGCTGTTCATTCTGGCGCCCATGCTCGCGTTCGTCCCGGCGCTGAGCGTCTGGGCGGTGATTCCGTGGGGCGCATCCTGGGCGTCGCCATGGGGGCGCGTCGACATGGTGCTGGCCGACCTGCCGGTCGGGCTCCTGTTCACCATCGCGATCGCCTCGCTCGGCGTCTACGGGATCGTTCTCGCCGGCTGGGCCTCCAACAACAAGTATGCCTTGTTAGGCGGGCTGCGCTCGAGCGCCCAGATGGTGTCGTACGAGATCTCGATGGGGATGTCGCTGATCCCGGTGCTGCTGTTCGCGGGCAACGTGACGCTGTCGACCGTTGTGAACCAGCAGGCGGAGCTCCACCTCTGGAACGTCCTCACGCTGTCGGTCGCATTCCTGATCTACCTCATCTCCGCCTTCGCCGAGACGAACCGCCTGCCGTTCGACCTGCCCGAAGCCGAGTCGGAGCTGATCACGGGCTATCACACGGAGTACAGTGCGATGAAGTTCTCGCTCTTCTTCATCGCCGAGTACGCCAACATGGCCACGCAGTCGGCGATGATCGCGACGCTGTTCTTCGGGGGCTGGGATATTCCCTTCATGCAAGCGGACAATCTCGGCGCTGTGTCGCTGCCCCTCGTGCTGCTCTCGTTCCTGGTCATGGGGGCCAAGACCGCGTTCTTCCTCTTCTTCTACATCTGGGTCCGCTGGACGCTGCCGCGGTTCCGGTACGATCAGCTGATGTCGTTAGGCTGGAAGATCCTCCTGCCCACGGCGCTGGGGTACATCGTCGTCGTGGCCACGCTGATGCTCGTGCTGGACGCCGTCGGAATCGAGCGCGGCCTCACGTACGGTCTGATCTTCCTCGGCGTCAACGCCGTGCTGCTGGGCGTGTTCCTCTTCGTGCTCGACAAGGGCAGGATCGTGAGTCCGGCCTACGGCCGGGCGTCGGTCGGCGAACTGCAGCGGCTGCGTGAGATCACGAGAGCACGCGCCCACCTCTCGACCATCGTCGGAGACTAGATGGCCATCAACGTCACGGTCCTCGAGCGACCGATCGAAGACACCAGCTACGTGCGGGCCACCCTCAAGGGGATGGCCAACACGTTCAAGCATCTCATCGATCCGCATCGCGTCACCACGCAGTATCCGGAGGAGCGGGAGGCGATCTCGCGCCGGTGGCGTGGCACGCACCGGATGCTCACGACCGAAGATGGCAAGGCCAAGTGCGTGGCGTGCGGCCTCTGTCCGACCGTCTGCCCGGCCAATTGCATCAAGCTGGTGCCCGGCGAGGACGAGCAGGGGAACCGGTATCCACTCGTCTTCGAGATCGACGAGTTCCGCTGCATCTTCTGCGGCTATTGCCAGGAAGTCTGCCCCGAAGAGGCGATCCATCTCGGCCGGCATTACGAGAACTCGGAGTTCAGCCGAGAGGGCTTCGTCTACGATCTCGAGCGATTGATGGCGCAAACGCATCCCGTGACAGAGTTGTGGGATCCCGCTGACCCGAAGGGTGAGTGATGTCCGAATTCTTCTATCGGGTTCACTTCTATCTTTTCGGGCTGATCGCCATTGCGTCAGCCCTGACGTTCGTGACGCGGAAGAGTCCTGTTGCCGCGCTGCTGTGGCTGGTGAACACGATGTTCTCCCTGGCGGCACTCTACGTCATGCTCGACGCCCACTTCGTCGGAGTGATCCAGGTGCTGGTGTACGCTGGTGCCATCATGGTCGTGTTCCTCTTCGTCCTGATGCTGCTCAACCTCGGGCATCCGGACGAGCTCTCGGACATCCGGGGCAAGTGGGGGAGAATCGGGGCGGGATTCGTCGGGCTGGCCATCGTCGCACAGCTGCTGGCGTTGTCCCGCGCCTCGGTTCCACAGTCGCTCGTGCGGCCGGCCGGTGCCGCGTCGGCCGAGCTTCGCGACCTGAATGCGATCGGCGTTGTGGCGAAGCCGCTGTTCAACGAGAATCTGCTGGCCTTCGAGCTCACATCGATCCTCCTGCTGGTGGCGATCGTGGGAGCGGTGGTGCTGGGCAAGCGGAGGGCCTCCGCATGATGGTCGGCGAAGCGCTCGCGCTCTCCGCGGTCCTGTTCACGATCGGTGTCGTCGGTGTGCTCACGCGGCGCAATGCGATCGTGATCTTCATGTGCGTGGAGCTGATGCTCAACGCCGTCAACCTGTCGTTCGTCGCGTTCTCCAGGCTGTATGGCGCGACCGGCCAGGTGTTCGTGGTGTTCGTCATGACAGTGGCTGCAGCTGA
This sequence comes from Gemmatimonadaceae bacterium, assembly GCA_052387735.1. Lineage (GTDB taxonomy): Bacteria > Gemmatimonadota > Gemmatimonadetes > Gemmatimonadales > Gemmatimonadaceae > RBC101. The sequence goes on along the minus strand of JBQTIW010000264.1, from coordinate 45 downwards.
AGCGGCGGTCGGTCTGGCGATCATCATCTCTATTGTCCTGCACCG
>JBQTIW010000263.1:0-30296 GCA_052387735.1 Gemmatimonadaceae bacterium | reverse complement strand
TGGGGTCATCGGTTTCGATACAGTGGACCAGCTTCGACGGATCGGGGAGGTCAAGGCGAACCTCGCGATGGCGTCGCGCCGGAGAGTTCGAACGGCCGATCTTGCACCGACGCCTGGTTCGCATCATGTAGACGAAGCCTTGGATGGGCGCGCGCTCGTACGAGGCACTCTCCAGTGGCGCTGGCGAAGGTTGCTCTGCTGCGATCTCTTTGACGCCCGCTGGGTCCGGGCGACCTTCGCAGTGGGCAAGCAGTTTGGCCGGTCGGTTGCCGGCCGCCCGGAGCCGACGGATGACCCTGAGGCTTGGATAGGACGAGTCGCGGCGCCGGGCGAGAGATAGTTCATTCTCTGACGGCCACTTCTTGAGGCGAGCGACACGGTGAGCGAGAGCTTCGAGAACCGAATCCTCTGGAGTCCTGGGTCGCGCGAAACTGGCAGTCTCTATACCTGCGTCCGCGACAGCCTCGTTTCAGGTCGCCCAGGACTTGCCGAGGAACTGCTTCTCGGGATGCCAGTGGCTTTCAGGAACGCCTTTCGGCCCACGCGGCCGTTGCGCTCCGGCGCCAGGCGATGGATCTCTGAGAGGATGGCTTCTTGGTCACCATGGTTGCTGCCACTTGATTTACCTGGCCTTGATAACGCGATAAAGCCGCTCGGCGGTTTTATCTTGCGCGTTTCCGCATGAGAAAGTCCTGAGCGCGCAACCCGACCGGCACCAGGCAACTACCCGCGGCATACGTCGTTAGCCCCAGCAACAGAGCACCCGGCTACCTTCTTATCACGCACGCCAGACACTGAGAAGCACAATTGCAGTAGAGGGTCACTGCGAACCGCTCGGCAACGCGTAGGGCGCTCTTGGGCCGCTACGTGTTGCGGGTCGCGAGCCACACGACGTCGCGACCCATGGCCACTGCCGCAATGGCTCGTCCGTCCCGAGCACCCTATAAATGGATAACGTCACGCACGCGATCGCGGGCTGTCTGTTGGCCGCCCCCATCGCCGGACTGCTGGAGCGACGAGCCGGGGAAGGCTCGGCCCAGATCGGTCGCGTCGCGGTCGTCATCGGCGTGATCTGCGCGGAGCTTCCGGACGCCGACCTGTTCTACGCTGGTCCCTCGATGGAGATGGGGAAGCTCGCATACCTGCTCCACCATCGCGGCCACACGCACACCGTGGCATTCGCGGTCGTCGCGGCCTGCCTCGTGTGGGGCATCGCCCTGGCGCTGCGGCGTGACCTGCGCCCGCCGCCAATGCGTCGGGCGATCCTCGGCCTCGCGCTCGCCGGGACACTCTCGCACGTGCTGCTCGATTTCACGAACAGCTACGGCGTGCACCCCTTCTGGCCGCTCGACAACCGTTGGTACTACGGCGACGCGGTGTTCATCATCGAGCCCTGGCTGTGGATCGCCGCGTTGCCGCCCCTGTTGCTGACCGCGCGCGGGCCAGCTGGCAAGGCGCTGTTTGGGCTTCTGCTCGTCGTGATCCTTGGCGCCGCGTGGCGGGTCGACAGCGTGGACCGTGGGGTCGCGGTCGCGCTCACCAGCGGCGCCGTGGTCTGGCTTGCGCTGGTGCGAGCCGCGCCGCTCTCGCGACGCGTGCTGCTGGGATTCGCCGCATTCATCGGCGTCGAGGCGATGTTCTTCGCGACGGCGAGCGTGGCCCGGAGCGTGGTTGCTCACGAGGTCGGACCGACCCTGCGGGACGTCGTGATCTCGCCAGCGCCAGGGAACCCGTTCTGCCTTGACGCCCTGGTGGCAGCGGATGATCGCGGAGCATATCACGTTACGGGCGCGACCATCGCCCCGTTCCCACGGGTGCGCGACGCGGAGGACTGCTCGAGGGCGTCGCGATGGGCGAGTGCCGGCGCGACGACGGCGCACACCGATCGCCGCGAGATTCGTTGGGGATCCACGTGGAGCGCTCCGGTTGCCGAGCTGCGCGACTTCGCGGCCACCAACTGCGAGGTGGCGGCTGCCCTTCGCTTCATGCGCATCCCGGTCTGGCGTCGCATGAGCAATGGAGACGTCGAGCTCTCGGACCTCCGCTACGGGGAAGGGCGGGGCAGCTTCGCGAGCATCCTCACGCCTCCGCGCCCGGCGCGCTGTCCGCGTCACGTACCCCCATGGCTACCGCCACGGAGCGACCTGCTGCACTCCACGGGTTGAGCATGTGATCGCAGCGTCCGTCCGGCGATGCGCACGACAGGCGGCGGCCTCACATGCTGATGCGCCCAACGGCCTCGACGGCTACGAGGCGGCCAGGACTTGGCCCCAATGGGAGCTGGTCTCCGATGCGTCCCGAAGGACCTTCCGCAGCACTCGCGCGCGCGTGGCGCCGAGTGCCATGCGGATACCGGTGTCTCTGGCTCACCGCGACGTTGTACGACATGACGCCGTACTGACCAACCGCGGGTCGCTGGCATGGCGATCATCGGCGGCATCGCCCTGGTCGTCGCGGGAAGGCGCCGCAAGACGTAGCAACGGAGGCGCGGTGGTCTGGCTTGCGCTGGTGCGAGCCGCGCCGCTCGGGCAGCTTCGCGGGCATCCTCACGCCTTCGCACCCAGCGCGCGAAGCTCAGACCTAACGCCTGGCCGGCTCGTTGTCTCTGCGTTCCGCGACGTCCTCGACGATCACTCCGCTCTCCACGTTCTGCGAGATCAACGCAGACAGCCTACGTTCCCGTCAGCGCCTGTGTTGGCTGCACCCCTGCCGCCCCCCGGTCCGCACCGAGCGCCATGCGAATGCCGATCTCGCGCGTGCGCTGCACCACGGCAAAGGACATCACGCCATACGCGCCGATGATCGACAGTGCGAGCGCCGTTGCCGCGAACAGCCCGAGCAATCCGGCGCTCAGCCGTGCCCTGCGAGCTCGCCACTGCCACGCGCGACTCCAGCGTCCGCACGTCGAAGGCGGGATACGCAGGTGACAGGTTCCCGAACCGTCTGCCGCGCCAGCAGGATCAGCGTCTGGGGTTGAGTAGGCGGTGGGCGGTGGCGCGCGCGCGTCAAAGAGGGTAGTAGTAAGCTTACGACCCGCTACCGCCCACTGCCTACCGCCTACCGCCTACCACCCACTGCCGTTCAGCCGCGTCGCGTGGCTGCAGGCACGCCTGCTCAACGATCTCATCGACGGCGACTGAGTGGCGCCTAACGATGTGCGCCATGGTTCCCGATTGAGGCAAAACAACACACACATGTCCGATACCACACGCTCGCTCGCGCTTCTGCGCGCCATGGTCGATGCCGCCGACCGCGACCTCCTCCAGGTGATCGCGCGGCGTATGGCGCTCGTCAGCGAGATCGGTGGGGTCAAGCGCTCGCTCGGACTCCGCATCCGCGACACGCAGCGCGAACGCGAAGTGCTGGAGGATCGCGTCAAGACGGCCGAAGAGCTCGGCCTGCCACGGGGAGAGGTCGAGTCGATGTTTCGGTTGCTGTTGCGCGCCAGCCGGGACTACCAGGCGATGTTGCGCGTCGAAGTCACGCCGGACGAAACGGCGCAAACCGTGGCCGTGATTGGAGGGAAGGGCAGGATGGGGCGCCTGCTCGCGGCCCTGTTCGCGGATGTTGGTCATCGGGTGCTGGTCGCCGACGTCGATACGGAGCTCAGGCCCGTGGAGGCCGCGGCCGCGGCCGATGTGGTCGTCATCAGTGTCCCGATCGACGTCACCGAACAGGTCGTTCGCGAGATCGGGCCCCATGTGAGCAAAGACGGGTTGCTGATGGATGTCACCAGCGTCAAACACGCTCCTGTGGATGCGATGCTGGCCGCGACGAGCGCGAGCGTCGTTGGGACGCATCCCATGTTCGGGCCCAACGTGCACACCTTGCAAGGACAGCGCGTCGTCCTGTGCCGGGCGCGAGGCGAGGCCTGGGCGGATTGGGTCGCCCACACCATGACCTCTCACGGCATGTTGATCACCGAAGCCACTCCCGAGCAGCACGACCGCGTGATGTCGGTCGTGCAGGTGCTCACGCACTTCCAGACCCAGGTCATGGGGCTCACCCTCGCCCGGCTCGGGGTTCCGCTCGAGGAATCGCTGCGCTTTACCTCTCCCGTGTATCTGCTGGAGTTGTTCACCACGGCGCGACATTTCGCCCAATCTGCCGCGCTCTACGGACCGATCGAAATGCGCAACCCGCGCACCGGGGAGGTCACGACTGCACTGCGAGCCGCGGCGGCGGAACTGGCGGACGTGATCGCGCGCGCCGACCAGCCATCGTTCAACGCACTGTTCGAAGAGGTCCGAGCGTTCTTCGGTGACTTCACGACCGAGGCGCTGGAGCAATCCAGCTACCTCATCGATCGCATCGTCGAACGCACGTGAGGGGATCAATAATGTGTCGCCGACGCCGATGCGTCTGGTCCGGGCCAAACCGTACGCCAGCGGAGTGCTCTTTCTCCACTCCCGGTTGCAGCTGTCTTCGTAAGAACGTTTCTCGCCACCTGGCTCCCCGCCACGGACGCTCTGGCTGACGCATATCGGGCCCCGCCTCCAGTCCATAAATCACACAGGCAGGGCACCTCAGCATTCAGCGGCAGCCAGCCGTTGCCTCTGGACGAACGACCATTCTCAGGAGATGTCTAAGGGTCGTTCTTTCTCCCGAGCGTTCAGAGGATCCGGCCATGCGAGTCTCCGCTGTCCCACGCCAACTGCTTGTCCTTGCCACGCTGTCGCTGGCACCCGCCGCCCTCACGGCTCAGGGCAATCCGTTGGCCCCTCCTCCCGCCGTCCGGGCCAATTGGGAACTGGCCGAGAAATTCAATGCGGACGTGATGCGCCGCGTTACGTACAGCACGAATGTGCAACCGCGGTTCATTGGCAAGAGCGACTCGCTCTGGTACAACTGGCGGGACCGGAATGGCAACACGTTCCTCCTCGTCTTTCCGCCGACGCGCACCAAGCAGCCCTTGTTCGACCACGTCAAACTGGCGGCCGCACTGGCAGCGGCGCATCGCAAACCCTACGACCCGAACAAGCTCCCGTTCACCACGCTGACGTTCACCAAGGATCACAAGGCAATTCGCTTCACCGTCGACTCGACGCGGTACGAGTGGAACGTTGCCGGCGAGGCCATCCGGGCGATGGGACGTCCGCCTCGGCCGGACTCGATTCCGCCTGACGAGGAGCGTGAGGTCCAGACGCAGGGGCAGTTTGGCGGCGGCGGCGGTGGCGGTCAGTTCGGCAACCAGCAGGGCGATTTCCGCAACTGGTCGCCGGACAGCACGGTGTTCGTCTTTGCCCGGGAGCACAACCTGTACCTGGTGGAGAAGGGGAAGACCGACACGGTGAAGATCACGACCGATGGCGAGAAGAACCGCAGCTTCGGCTTTCGCGACACCACACAGACGCAGCAGCAGGAGGACTCGACGCAGGGTGGCCAGGGACGCAACCGCGACCCGCGCGTGCGGGCGAACGTGTTCTGGTCCCCGGATTCGCGCGGCTTCGCCGTCCAGCGGCAGGACGCGCGGAAGGTGAAGGAGCTCTACCTCGTCAACGTGCTTGCCGACCCACGCCCCACGCTCTCGTCGTATTCGTACGCGATGCCAGGGGAGGAAAACGTAGCCCAGTCGGAGCTGTACGTGTATCGCCGTGGAGAGCCGGGAGTGAAGCCGGTGAACGTGCGCAAGTGGAAGGACCAGCGTCTGCTCAACATCCACTTTGCCACCGGGTCGGAGAGGCTGCGCGTCGTCAGGCGCGACCGGCCGCAGCGCGCGCTCGAGCTCGTCGAGGTGGATCTCGCCTCGAACGCCGTCAGGGTGATGATCACCGAGTCGGTGGAAAGCTCGAATCTCGAATGGCAGGCACCGCGCTACACGAAGGCGGGTGGCGACATCGTCTGGTGGTCGGAGCGCTCAGGGTGGGGACACTACTATCTGTACGACCACAACGGCGTCTACAAGAAGCCCCTGACGACAGGGGCTTGGCGTGCCGACCAGATTCCGCAGATCGACTCCGTGGCCGGCGTCATCTGGCTGAGCGGCGTCGGGCGTGAACCGGGAGAAAACGTGTACCAGCGTCACCTCTACCGGATGAACGCCGACGGGTCGGGGTTCATGCGCATGGACGGCGAGGATGGCGAGCACACGTTCACGATCTCACCCAGCAAGAAGTTCGTGGTCGACAACGTCTCCAAGGTCGACCTCCCTCCACGGAGTGTCGTACGCGACGCGTTAGGCAAGGTGGTGATGGCCCTGGAGGAGATGGACCTTTCTCAGCTCAAGGGCATGGGATGGCGCCCGCCGATGCCGTTCATGGTCAAGGCCGCCGACGGCGTGACGGACATCTACGGGAACATGTGGAAACCGTTCGACTTCGACTCCACGCGCAAGTATCCGATCATCGCCAGCGTCTATCCGGGGCCCCAGACGGAGCAGGTGAACGTCGGTTTCAATCCGGGCGGCGTGCAGCAACAGCTGGCGCAGCTGGGCTTCATCGTAATCCAGATTGGCAACCGCGGCGGCAACCCGCTGCGGTCCAACGCCTATCAGAGCTTCTCGTACTACAACCTTCGGGACTACGCCCTGGCCGACAAGAAGGCCGGCATCGAGCAGTTGGCGGCGCGTTACAGGTGGATCGATCTCGACAAGGTCGGAATCTACGGACACTCCGGCGGCGGTTTTCTCACCGGTGCCGCGCTCATGCTTCCCCCGTTCAACGACTTCTTCAAGGTCGGTGTGTCGAGCGCGGGCAACCACGACAACAACATCTACAATCAGAACTGGAGCGAACAGTATCACGGGTTGAAGGCCGTCACCGCCAACGCCGCGAATCGCAATCGCCGAGCGACCGCCGGAACGAACGGGTCCAGTCCGGCAACGATCGATACCACGATCGTTGACGACAGCATCAAATACGAGATCCGGATTCCGACGAACGCCGAGCTGGCGCCCAACCTCAAGGGCAATCTGTTGCTGGTGCACGGCGACATGGACAACAACGTGCATCCGGGGAACACGATCCGGCTGGTGAATGCCCTGATCAAGGCGAACAAACGGTTCGATTTCATGATCATGCCAGGAAAGCAACACGGCTTTGCTGACTATCAGCCGTATTTCACGCGCATGCTCATGGAATACTTCGCCGAGCACTTGATCGGCGACTACTACCGGGCGGGGGCGGAAATCAGGTAACGAGCGGACACCAGGAACGGAGAGCGACTGATCCTCGCTCCTCCCAGATCTCCGATCCGATCTTCGGCCACATGAACCCTCACGCGCTCTCCCGACTCCAGGTCCGGAACTGGCTGTCCTCGCAGTTCCCGGGCGCCGCGGTGCAGGACACCTGGAACGTCCGACGCGACGTGGCCGTCTTCCGGATCCGGCCACGGGCGGCTGATGCGGCTGTGCTCGAATTCGAGGTGTCGGACGAGGCGTTTTCGGATCACTCGCCCGACACCCTGACCCAGGCACTCGACCGGCTCGGGGCCCGCGAGGCCATCGCCCAGGCAGCTCCAGTCGGCCTGCTGCTGAATACACGCCTCCAGCTCGTGCGCAGTCCGGTCCATCACTGAGGCCCAACGCGAACGGCCCACGGCCCCGCCGCTCGACCGGCTCACCGAGGCCATGAGCCAGGGGCCAATGAGCCGGCTGTTCGTTCGCTCCGGGGGCGCCATCATCCCGGTCGCGGTCGAGAGCGTCTCACACTTCGAGGCATGGGGTGACTACATCACGGCGCACGCCGGCCGCACCCGGCACGTCCTGCATCTGTCGCTGAACCGGCTCGGAGCGCGACTCGATCCTCGGCAGTTCGTGCGCATTCACCGGACGCACATCGTCAACCTGGCGTACGTGACAAGCTTCCGGCGGCAGGGTAAGGGTCGTCTGGTCGCCGAGCTGGCGAACGGAGCGCGGCTCGCGGTGAGCAGGACCAGGGCGCGAGCGTTGCGCGAGCTCGGTGCCTGAGGCGCCGGCGTGTACCCGCGGCATAGAGAAAGACTGAACCTGGGAGGTATGGATCGAACGGTGGGTGTTTCTTACCTTTGATTCGGCGGCGAGACCAAGATGAAAATCAAGGTCAAGAAGCCGCCCGAAAGACCCCGGAACTTCGGTCCTGGGGTCTTTCGCTTTCTTGCCGTCGAGCGTGGGTTTCGTTCGGCAGTGCGTTAACTTGGGCGTCGGGAGCCTTTCGATCGGAGCGTCGCCATGACCCTGTCCCGGCGCGATTTCCTCACGAGAGCCACGGCCGGGAGCGCCGGCACCGCCCTCGGCACGCTCATTGGCCTTGGCGCAGACCTGGCGCCGGCCCAGACGCGCGCGGCCTCGCTGCGAATCCAGGGCGCCAGGGCGACACCGAGCGTCTGCCCGTACTGCTCGGTCGGCTGCGCGACCGTCATCCACACGATCGGCGGCGAGATCGTGAACATCGAAGGCGATCCCCGCAGTCCCCACAGCGAGGGCACCCTCTGTCCCAAGGGCGCCGCCATCTATCAGCTGCACAAGAACCCGAATCGGGCGACCAGGGTTCTGCACCGCGCTCCCGGCGCCACGACGTGGCGTGAAGTCGAGCTCGACTGGGCGATGGACCGGGTGGCCACGCTCGTGAAGAAGACCCGCGACGAGACGTTCATCGAGTCGTTGTCGGATGGCACGCGGGTCAACCACACCACGGCAATCTTTGCGTTAGGCGGCGCCACCCTCGACAACGAGTGGAACCACCTCCAGCAGAAGCTGATGCGCGGCCTGGGGGTGGTCGCCATCGAGAACCAGGCGCGCATATGACATAGCTCCAGCGTCCCCGGTCTGGGGACACGGCTCGGGCGCGGCGCAGCGACGATGTACCCGCGAAACCTGGAGCACTCGGACTGCATCGTCATCGAGGGCTCGAACATGGCCGAGTGCCACCCAGTGGCCTTTCGCTGGGTCATGAAGGCCAAACTCGCGGGAGCGACAATCATTCATGTCGATCCGCGTTTCACGCGCACGAGCGCGATGGCGAACCTGCATGGCCCGCTGCGGGCCGGCAGCGACATCGCCTTTCTCGGCGGGCTGGTGCGCTACGTGCTGGAGAGCGACCGCTGGAACACCGACCCGTTCTTCCAGGAGTACGTCCGCCACTACACCAATGCCGCCACGCTCGTCCACGAGGCCTTCCGGGACACCGAAGACCTGGACGGAGTGTTCTCGGGGCTGATGGAATACACCGGCGCCAAGGCCGAGTGGCCGTTCAACGGGTTTGTCGGACGGTATCAGCGCGACAGCTGGCAGTATGATGGACCCGCACAGGCGAAAGCGGCTGGTGAGTCGCGGGCGGATCTGCCGTTAGGCGAGGCGATTCGAACCTTGCGCCGCCGCCCACCGGCACGAGACGCGTCGCTCACGCATCCGCGGTCGGTGCTGCAGGTGGTCAAGCGGCACTTCAGCCGCTACACGCCAGACATGGTGGAGCAGGTGACCGGATGTCCGCGCGAAACGTTCCTCCAGATCGCCGAGGCAGTTCTCGCGAATTCCGGCGCGGACCGGACCACCGCGTGGGTGTATGCCGTGGGCTGGACGCAGCATACGTATGGTCCGCAGATGATCGGGTGTTGCGCACTGCTGCAGCTCCTGCTGGGGAACATGGGACGACCCGGTGGCGGCATCATGGCGCTCCGGGGACACGCGTCGATCCAGGGGTCCACCGATGTGCCCACGCTCTATCACAGTATTCACGGGTACATGCCCGCGCCGTCGGCACTCTCGAATCACGGCTCGCTCCGCGCGTACCTGTCCGCCGAGGGAACGGCGTCGGGATACTGGGCCAACATGCCGGCGTTTCTGGTGTCGTACCTGAAGTCGATGTATGGCCAAGCCGCAACCGCCGAGCGTGATTTCGGCTACGGTTGGCATCCGAGGATCGCTGGTGATCATTCGCATATGCCGATGTTCGTGGCCATGGCCGAGGGGAAGGTGAAGGGCATGCTGTGTGTCGGTCAGAATCCGGCAACGTCCGTGCACGCGACGCTCGAGCGCAAAGCGATGCGCCAGCTCGAGTGGCTCGTGGTCAAGGACAATTTCCTCACCGAGAGCGCGACCTTCTGGTCCACCGCGCCGGAGATCGCGAGTGGCGAAGTGAAACCGCAAGACATCCATACGGAGGTCTTCTTCTTCCCGTCGGCGCAGGTCGGAGAGGCCGAGGGAAGCTTCACGAACACCCAGCGGATGCTGCAATGGCACCATAAGGCGGCAGAACCGCCGGGACAGTGCCGGTCGGATCCATGGTTTACCTATCAGCTGGGTCTGCGGCTCAAGGCACTCTATCGCGACAGCACATTCCCTCGCGATGAGGGATTCCGGCACCTCGTCTGGGATTTCGGCGCCGATCGGAGCATCACGCCCGCCGGTGAGCCGGACGTGCACAAGGTGCTGCGGGAGCTGAACGGCTGGCGCACGACCAACCCGTCGCAGCAGCTCGCCGGTTTCGCCGAACTGAAAGATGATGGCAGCACGACGTGCGCCTCATGGATCTACTGCGGCGTGTATCCCGCTGCTGATCGCAACCTCGCCGACCGGCGTGAGCCCGATCCCCCCGGCACACCCGGCGCCCACCTTGGCTGGGGGTGGGCCTGGCCGGCCAATCGTCGCGTGCTGTACAACCGGGCGTCGGCGGACCTGGAGGGGCGCCCGTGGAGTGAGCGGAAGCGCTGGGTGTGGTGGGACGGCCAGCGCTGGACCGGGTACGACACGCCGGACTTTCCGCTCACCAAGCCGCCTGACGCGGCAGGTGACCCGCAGGGCATCGGTCTCGACGCGCATTCGGGACGCAGTCCCTTCATCATGAAGCCTGATGGCGTGGGATGGCTGTTCGATCCCTCCGGTCTCGTGGACGGACCGCTGCCGACGCACTACGAACCGGTCGAATCACCGGTGCAGAATCCGCTCTACCGTCAGCAGACGAGTCCCGTGCTCAAGCGATGGAACCGGGACGACAATCCGCTGGCGGCGACGGGGGATGCCCGCTACCCGCACGTCATCACCACGTATCGACTGACCGAGCACTACCTCGCGGGTGCGATGAGCCGATGGAATCCGTGGCTCGCCGAACTGATGCCGGAGCTGTTCGTGGAAATGTCGCCGGAGCTCGCGCAGGAGAAGGGGATCGCGTCACGCGACTGGGTAACGGTGAGCACCCCGCGCGCAGCGGTCCGCGCCCGGGCGCTGGTCACACGGCGGCTGCGTCCGCTGACCATTGGGGGCAGGACCGTGCACCAGGTGGGCATGCCGTGGCATTGGGGTTGGGAGGGTCTGGTCGTCGGCGACGTTGTGAACTCGCTCACGGCCCTGGTGGGCGACCCTAACGTGAGCATTCATGAAGCCAAGGCCTTCACCTGCAACGTGGAGCGCGCCGATGGCTGAGCCGATGGGCTTCTTCACCGACACGACGGTCTGCATCGGGTGCAAGGCATGCGAAGTGGCCTGCAAGTCCTGGAACCAGCTGCCCGCCAACGAGGGGGACGCGCTGGTGATGAGCGGGAACAGCTACGACAACACGCAGCGACTCGATGGCACGCACTGGCGCCACGTGAAGTTCATCGAGCAGTTCCCGGAAGACCGGCGCGACGGGCGCTGGCTGATGATGAGCGACGTGTGCAAACACTGCGTGCAGGCGCCGTGCCTCGAGGTGTGCCCAACGAACGCCATTGTGCGAACGGAGTTCGACACGGTCGTCATTCAGTCTGATGCGTGCAATGGGTGCCGGCTGTGCATCGCGGCGTGTCCATTCGGCGTGATCGAGATCAATCCCGCGTCGAACACCGCGCAGAAGTGCACGCTATGCCATGACCGCATGCAGAACGGCCTGGTGCCGGCGTGCGCGCAGGCGTGCCCCACCGAATCGATACACTTCGGTCCGATTGTCGAGCTCAAATCGCGAGCGCGGGAACGCCTGGCCCAATTGCAGGCACAGGGTGAAACACAGGCGCGGCTCTACGGCGCGGACGAGGAGATCCTGGGGGGACTCAACTCGTTCTATCTTCTGGTGGACGAGCCAGAGGTATATGGGCTCCCTCGTCAGGCGGCGCTCCCGAGCCGCAATCTGCAGAAGAGCAGCATGCTGTCGGCGATTGGGGCGGTCGGCCTCACGATCCTCGGTGCCCTCGGCCTCCGGCAACGACGGATGGACGCGGTCACCGCAGTCTCGGATGCGCCGCGGGAGGCGTCCGACTTGTGACAGCCGACACGTGGTTCTCCACGTCACCGCACTGGGGGTGGCTGATCACCCTGTACTTCTTCTGTGGAGGAATCGCCGGTGGCGCGTTGTTCCTGGCGGGGTTGCTGCACATTCTCGGTCGCCCCACGGACCGGCCGACGGCACGCCTCGCACACTACCTGGCTCTGGCTGGGGCGGTGGTGAGTGGAGTGCTTCTGACGATCGACCTCGACAAGCCACTCCGCTTCTGGCACATGTTGTTCGATGCGAACGCGGGGACGCTGATGTTCAAATCGTGGTCGCCGATGTCCGTTGGTGCGTGGGGCCTGCTCCTGTTCTCCGGCGTCGCGATGCTTGCAGTACTTGGCAGTTTGTACGAAGAGGGGCGGCTGCGGTGGGGCGTCGCGTCCGCTCTGTCCGGGAGATTCATCCGATCCACTGTAGCCGTGGCAGGGGCCGTCCTGGGCCTGTTTCTCGCCGGGTACACGGGAGTGCTGCTGGCCGTCACCAATCGACCGCTCTGGGCCGACTCCAACTGGTTAGGCGTGCTCTTTCTGTGCTCTGGGGTCTCCACGGCCATCGCCAGCCTGATGCTGCTCTCGCGGCGTCAGGTCAGCCCGCTGACGCTCGGCTGGCTGACCCAGTTCGACCAGCGTGTGATGTTCCTCGAGCTGGCCGTGCTGCTGACATTCGTCATCTCGCTCGGTCCGATGGCTCGCGTCCTGTTGAACTGGTGGGGCTTCCTGCTGGTCGCGGGCGTGGCCGGTGCGGGGATCGTCGCGCCGCTGTTCATCGAGCACCGGCGGGCCGGCGGCACACGCGTGTTGACGCGTGCCCCGATGCTTGTCCTGCTCGGTGGACTGCTGCTGCGTGTCGTCGTGATCTTCGCCTCGGAGCAGGCCGGGGTCGCCGGCAAGGTCGCGAGCGCATGGTGAGGGCGCGCCTTGTGTTTTCGATGAGCGTCGCCGTCCTGATGGGGAGCTGTCAGAGTCCGGAAGCAGCGCGGTCTCGGGGCGGTGGCAGGGGAGCCGGAGCGGATATCGGGAAGCTCGGCAACCTGGAGCTTCACGCCGGCTCCACGATGTACTGGGAGACCCCGTGCGTCACCCTACCGGTAAAGTGCAGCGGGCCGCCGGCGGTCTTCGCACCCGTGGTGCGATGACCCAGTCCTTCGGACGCGCTGGTGCGCGTGAAACCCTGCACGGGGCGCCGAACGCTGCCCCGTCGGCCGAAACACTCCTGTGGTCGCACCTCATCGACGTGATCATGTCCGAGGTGCCGCAGCCGTGGTGGGCCGCAGCAGCGGCGACATCCACGCGCAGCCCTGCCGGCCCGCGCGTTCCTCCCTTGCTGGACGGGACGCACGTCGCGATCGACGGCGCGCGCTTGAACCGTCTGGTCGAACGGCTTCTGCACGTCGCCAATGCGGACGGGCATGGCATGCGACCGCCGGAGTCGCACGTGATGCTCGACCTCGTACGCGCGGCGCTCTGTCAGGACGGCCGCATCGCCGAACCATGCCCTGGCAGTTCAGCAGCGCCACTGCGATCGGTCGCGCACCTGGCATCGCTGCCGTTGCTCAACGCATGCCTGCACGCCTGGCAGCACCACATGCCCAAGCACTGGTCGGAGGGCTGGTGCTCGCTCTGCGGTGCGTGGCCCGTGATCGCCGAAATCCGTGGGCTGGAGCGCGCCCGCCGTTTACGATGCGGCCGCTGTGCCGCGGACTGGTCGGTGCCTTGGCTGCAGTGCATCTTCTGCGGAGAGCGACAGCATCAGCATCTCGGGCACCTGGTCTGTGGTGGGGAGACAAACCATCGAAAGGTGGATACCTGCACGACGTGCCGTGGATACCTGAAGTCGGTGCCCACACTCCTGGAGTTGTCGTTCGCCGATCTCCTGCGCATGGACGCCGAGACCCTGCCACTCGACCTCGCCGCGCTGGAGGCGCAATTCCACCGGCCAAACGGTCCGGCGCGCCCGATTGGCGTCACACTCGAGGTCAGCGCCTGATGCAGCCGGCGGCCTTCTGTCGCCAACTGTTGGCGACCATCGACGCATCTGACGGCCGGCGCAGGCGGCGCAAGCGAGATACCACGCCGGACGCCATCGGTCTGGCGATCAAGCGGCGACTCCTGCAGCAAGCGGTGGCGGACGACCCGGCATCGGCCGCGTTCGAACACTGGCTCTTTGAACGATCGCTCGACGTCCGCTGGCTCCGCGGCGGCAACGAGGCCCTCGAATCGGAGGCCCCGAGTGGCGCCGTGCAGGCAATGGCGGCGTCGGTCCTGGCGGAGTGGAGGCTCGTGCGCGAGTCGCCGGCCTTCCACGACTGGCTTGCGCAGGGAGCGCCTTCAGAAGACGCCGGATAGCCATACGAGACGCATCCTGCGCCATGCTCATCTTGCCGGGTGGGCGAGGTCTTGTACCATCGGCTACCCGCGCGTTCGAGTGTGCTGGCAGGCATCCCTGCGGTCCGACCCGTTGTCAAAACCTTCGGAGGTCGCGCGTCGTACGGCCTGTACGTCGTGCCCGCTTTCCCGCTCTCCGGTCCCGCTTGCCCCATGCGTCAGATCAATCTTGCCTTTCGCACACTGACCCGCACGCCCTTCGTCACCACGGTGGCAGTTGTCTCGCTGGCCCTTGGCATCGGTGCGAATGCGGCGATCTTCTCGCTGTTCGACCAGATGCTGCTGCGTGCGGTGCCCGCGGTCGAGCCGACGCAGCTGGTGAACCTGGGGAGTCCCGGTCCCAAACCGGGAGCGCAATCCTGCAATCAGGCGGGCGAATGCGACGTGGTGTTCAGCTACCCGATGTTCCGAGATCTGGAGCAGGGTCAGCAGGTGTTCACCGGGCTCGCGGCGCACGTGTCGTTCTCGACGAACCTGTCGTTCCGCAAGCAGACCCTCAACGGCGAAGGGATGCTGGTATCGGGATCCTATTTTCCGGTGCTCGGGGTCCAGCCCACGTTAGGCAGGCTGCTCGGCCCCGCCGACGACGAGACCATCGGCGGACACTACGTGACCGTGCTGAGCCACCGGTACTGGGAAAGCCGTCTGGGCTCCGATCCGGCGGTCCTGAACGAGCAGATCGTGGTGAACGGAAAGTCGATGACCATCGTGGGAGTCGGCCCGCGCGGCTTTGATGGCACGACGCTCGGAAACACGCCCGACGTGTTCGTGCCGATCAGCATGCGCACCGTGGTGACCCCCTCGTTCGAGGGCTTCGAGAACCGGCGCAGCTACTGGGCGTATCTGTTCGGCCGCCTCAAGCCTGGCGTGACGATGGACCAGGCGAAGACGGCGCTGAATCTCATCTACAAACGCATCATCACCGACGTCGAAGCGCCGCTGCAGGAAGGGATGAGCGAACAGACGATGGTTCGGTTCAAGGCCAAGGCGTTGACGCTCGAAGACGGGCGACGGGGGCAGTCATCCATGCACCGCGAAGCGAAGACGCCCATTTTCATGCTCTTTGCCGTCACGGGCATCGTATTGCTGATCGCGTGCGCCAACATCGCCAACCTCCTGCTGGCCCGGGGTGCCAGCCGGAGCACGGAGATGGCGGTGCGCCTGTCGCTCGGGGCACAGCGACGCCAGGTGATCGCACAACTGCTCCTCGAGTCGGCGCTGCTTGCGCTGCTGGCCGGTGCGGTGAGTCTGCTGGTGGCGCGCTGGACCCTCGCGCTGATGGCCTCTCTGCTGCCCGCGGATGCAGGTCAGGTCCTGCAGTTCCAGATCCGCTGGCCGGTCGTGCTGTTTGCCGGCGTGCTCTCGTTAGGAACGGGCCTGCTCTTCGGCCTGTTCCCTGCATTGCACAGTACGCGCCCCGATCTCATCACGGCCATCAGGGCCAACTCGGGACAGCCGTCGGGAGCCCGGACCGCAGCGCGGTTCAGGACATCGCTCGTGATGGTACAGATCGCCCTGGCCATGGCGCTGCTCACGTCGGCTGGGCTTTTCATCAAGAGCCTCGACAACGTGAGCCGCGTCGACCTGGGCGTGACGATCGACAACGTGGTCACCTTCGCGGTGTCGCCCGTGCTCAACGGGTACGAACCCGCGCGGAGCATGGTGCTGTTCGGTCGCATCGAAGAGGCGCTGGCGGCCATTCCCGGCGTGACGTCGGTGACGGCGTCACGAGTGCCACTGCTCGCCGGTGACAACTGGGGGAACAGCGTGTCGGTGGAGGGCTTCGCGTCCGGCCCCGACGTCGACACCGGCTCACGCTTCAATCTGGTGGCTCCGAAGTATTTCAGCACATTCGGCGTCCCGCTGCGCGCGGGCCGCGAGTTTACCGAGGCCGACGCGAAAGGTGCACCCAGAGTCGCGATCGTGAACGAGACGTTTGCCAGGAAGTTCGGATTGGGGAGGGACGCGGTCGGCAAACACATGTCCGACGGCGGTGGCATGCAGACGAAGCTCGACATCGAAATCGTCGGCCTCGTGCAGGACGCGACATACAGCCAGGTGAAGGACGCGATCCCGCCGGTGTACTACATGCCGTATCGCCAGATCGAGGCTGGTGGCCTCGTTTTCTACGTTCGGGCTGCACCGGACGCCTCGCCCTCGGTGCTTCGGGCGATACCCCGCGTCATCGCGGGCCTCGATCCCGATCTGCCTGTGGAGGAGCTCCGGACCATGGCGCAGCAAGTGCGCGAGAACGTCTTCCTGGATCGCATGATCGGCACGTTGTCATCGGCATTTGCCGCGCTGGCGACGTTGCTGGCCGCGATCGGCCTGTATGGCGTGCTGGCCTACACGGTGGCCCAACGCACGCGCGAGATCGGTGTTCGAATGGCGTTAGGCGCGAGCGGGACGAACGTGCGCGGGATGGTGCTCCGACAGGTGGGCCTGCTCACGCTGGTCGGAGGAGTAGTCGGAATGGCGGGAGCGTTCGGCCTGGGCCGCGCCGCGAGCTCGCTGCTGTATGGCCTGCAGGGACACGATCCCGTGGTCTTCAGCCTCTCGGCGCTCGGCCTCACGCTCGTCGCGTTCGGCGCGGGCTTTGTCCCCGCGTTGCGGGCGTCGCGCGTGGATCCGATGCAGGCGTTGCGGTATGAGTAGAGGGCAGGGCAACCGGGTACGCTCAGCGGGTAAGCGGTAACCGGCGAACGACCTCAACCGCGTGGTGTCAGTCGTGTTCCCGCTTGCCCGCTTACCCGCTTGGCGCTGCGCGCATCTGCTTGCCCGTTGCCCGCTTCCGCGCTTGCCCTAGTAACCCGGATTCTGCGTCATCTTCGGCGCTACGTCGATCTCGTTCGTGGGGATCGGGAACAACGTGCGGAATGCCAGAATGTTGAGGACAGACACCGCGCGCCCTGTGCGCACGAGGTCCGGCCACCGATCGCCTTCGAACATGAGCTCGCGCCGGCGCTCGGCCAGGACTGCCGCCAGCACTTCCGCCTGCGTCTTGACGTTCGTGCCTAACGCATGCGGTGCGAGCAGGGCGCGCTCGCGCAGCTGGTTGTAGGTAGCGACGGCCTGCGACAGCTTGTTCTGCCGCGCCTGCGCTTCAGCGAGATTGAGCAGCACCTCGGCAAAGCGGATGACGTGGATGTCCTCCGCGCCCACCGTGGTCGGGAACTTGTGCCCATACCTTCGTCGCCGGCTGTCCGTGAGAATCGTCCACGCCAGGCGTGCATCGGCAGCCTCGAAGGCACTGACCGCATTCGCGGTTGGTGCGAGCTCCCAGCGACCGCCGAACGACTTCGACATGTAGTAGAAGCCGAGCAGATTGAACTCGGTGGCGGTGAACGATGTGCGGAAGATGTCTTCGGGCGTCTCGTTCCCCTCGGCGTCGAACAGATCCTCGAACGCCTCGGCGAGCTCGTAACCGCGGTTT
Organism: Gemmatimonadaceae bacterium; assembly: GCA_052387735.1. GTDB lineage: Bacteria > Gemmatimonadota > Gemmatimonadetes > Gemmatimonadales > Gemmatimonadaceae > RBC101. The sequence continues at coordinate 12,324 of JBQTIW010000263.1, read as the reverse complement.
ACCGTCGCCTGGGCCGCTGCCTCGGCTGCGACGTAATCACCGCGGTACAGCTGCACCCGACTGCGCAGCGCATCCACGAATCCGCGAGAGACCTTGCGCGTGCGCTCTTCGCTGTCCAGCAGCGATGACGCCTTGGTCAGGTCGGCCAGGACTTGCGTGTAGACCTGATCGACCGGCGCCCGCGTCGTGTTCGAGAGCTCGGCGAGATCGCTGGCGGGCTCCGTGCGAATCGGCACGGGGCCCCAGATCTTGACGAGGTTGTGATATGACAGGGCACGGATCGCGTGCGCCTGGCCGATGATGTCGTTCTTCTCCTCGGTCGAGAGTGCCGCCACGCCCGGGACGAGCGCGATGATCGTGTTCGCGCGACCGATCGCGTCGTAGATACTGTCCCAGATCCCTTCGATCGTGCTGTTGTCCGCCGTCGTCACGTGCTTGTCCAGGTCGGCGTAGGTCGTGAACGTCCCGACGTGCTCCGCATTGTCGGTTGGGAGCTCGGTGAAGAAGTTGAACGAACCGCCATAGTACGCGGTGCTCTGCAACGCGTCATAGGCGCCGGCCAGGGCCGCGCGCGCGCTGCCAGCGTCGATGATCGCTTCCTTTGTTTCGACTTCGTTGACCGGTTCCACGGTGAGCGTTTCATCGCAGGCGGCGAGGGCGACAACCGCCAACGCAGCCAGTGAGCGACGGGTGCGTGTGCGCATCTGCTGTATCCTCTGAACGGATGTCATGTGATCACCAGTTGCCGCTGATGCCGAACGTGATCGCGCGGGACAGCGGATAGGCGTAGAAGTCGGTGCCGAGCGAGATGATCGCCCCTGCGCCATTGCTGTTCACGTCCGGGTTGTAGCCCGTGTACCTGGTCCAGGTGTGCAGGTTGCGACCGGACACGAACACCCGTGCGTCCTGTATGCGGGAGCCACGTCGCAGCAACGCCGGCAGTTTGTATCCAACGGTGACTTCCTGCAGGCGGACGTACGACGCATCCTCGACAAATCGGCTCGAGACATCGCGTGCGCCCGACGTGCCGTCATAGCTCAACCGAGGCTGCTCGGCGACGTCGCCCGGCTTTTGCCAGCGCTTGACGTACGAGTCCTTGAGCTTGTTGTCGAAGTAGTAGCCGCCGTCGTCGGCGAAGATCCGGATCGCGTTGAAGACCTGCGCGCCTTGACTGAACTGCACGAACGCGCGTACGTCGAGACCTTTCCACGTCAGCCGATTGGTCAGCCCGCCGAAGTAATCGGGATGCGGGCTCCCCACGATCGTCCGGTCCTCGGTCGTGATCTTGCCGTCCTTGTTGATATCGTCGTAGATGGCGTTGCCCGTCTGCGGGTCCACGCTCTTGAAGCGCAGCGTGTGGAACGCGCCTAACGGCTGTCCGACTTCGACGCGGTTGAGGCTCCGGATGCCGCTGTTGAAGGGTTCGTTCTTGTAGAGGGCCGTGATCTCGTTCTTGTTCCACGCGATGTTGAAGTCCGCATCCCACGACAGGTCGGTCGTGGTGCTGGGGCGCAGCACTTCGGTGTTCACCTGCAGCTCGATGCCCTTGTTCTCCATGTTACCGATGTTGGCCCATACGCTGGTGAAGCCGCTGGTCGACGTGATCGGGCGCGTGACGAGCAGATCGTCGGTCTTCTTGGTGTAGTAGTCGGCCACCAGGCCAACGCGGCCGTTCAGCATCGAGATGTCGACGCCGACATCCAGCTCGCGCGTCGTTTCCCACTTGAGGTCGGGATTGCCGAGGGCGGATGGGGAGATGCCCGGCTCGTCGGAGTAGTTGGCGCGACCAAAGCGCGGCAGCGGGGCGAAATCGTCGGGAATGCCCTGGTTGCCGGTCTCGCCATAGCTGGCGCGGAACTTGACCTCGCCAACCTTCTGCAGGAACGACAGCCACCTCTCCTCGCTCGCCACCCAGCCGGCCGAACCGGCGAAGAAGACGCCGTAGCGGTTGTTCTCGCCGAAGCGAGACGACCCGTCGGCGCGCACGCTGCCGCTGGCGAAATACCGGTCGTTGAGCGACCAGTTTCCCCGGGAGAAGAAGCCGACGAGGTTGTTATCCGTGCGGCCGCCGTCGTAGCTCGTGACTTTCCCGGCGTTGCCCACGTAGCGGAACTTCTCGCTGGCGAAGCCCTCGCCTTGAATGAAGTCCAGCTCCGACGTGTTGTACTCACCGCTGGCGCCACCCACGAACGAGAGCTGTCCGAAGCTCCGGGGCGCCACGTCGTACTGGATGAACGACTCGGCGACATAGCGCGAGACCGTCGTATTGCCCTGCTGCGCGATGCCCTTGGCGCTCGCCGCATAGGTGCCGATCACCTTGGGTGAGTTCCAGCGCAGGTCGCGCAGGTTCAGCACGTCCGCGCCGAGGCGCGCATTCAGCCGCAGCCCGTCACGAATGCGCAGCTGCATCTCCGTATTGCCTAACGCGCGCATGGTGCGCGACTCGGCGGCATCCAGGACGCCGAGGGCCAACGGGTTGGTGTACTCCAGGCCATCGTCGGTGGAGGCGAATCCGTTGGGAATGCGAGCCGGAACGTTCGGCTGGTTGGCCAGTGCGTTCGTCGTCACGCCGTCGATCGTGTTGTCGTTCTCGTTGCGGTCGTTGTCCTCGCGCAGCAGGCCGATCGACGTGCGGAAGCTCAGCCGGCTGTTTGGCGCGAAGTCGAGGTTCGCGCGCGAGTTGATCCGGTTGTACTTCGACCCGACGATGATGCCCTTCTGATCGAAGAAGGAGCCCGACAGGAAATAGGTGATGCGATCGCTGCCACCATTCACGCCGAGCGACAGGTCCATCACCGGCGCCGTGCGCAGCACCTCGTCCTGCCAGTCGGTGTCGACGCTGTCATCCACACCCGGCCTGAACGGGAGCTCGTCATCGGCGTACCCGTCGTTCTTCGCCGCTTCGTTGAAGTAGGCGATGTACTCCTTCGCGTTCAGCAGGTTCACCTTCTTCGAGACCCTCTGAGAGCCGTAGTAGCCGCTGAAGGTGATCTGCGGCCGGCTTGTCTGCCCGCGCTTCGTCGTGATGAGCACCACGCCATTCGAGCCCCGCGACCCGTAGATCGCCGAGGCCGACGCGTCCTTCAGCACGTCGATCGACGCGATCTCGTCGGGGCTCAAGCTGCTCACCGCCGACAAGTCCTGCCCGCCCAGCGACATCTGCGAATAGTTCTCGCGCAGCATCGGCACGCCGTCGATCACATACAGCGGCTGGTTCCCGGCGGACAGCGACGACGAACCACGGATGCGGACCGTCATACCGTTGCCCGGATTGCCTGCGTTCTGCACGACCTGGAGTCCGGGAGCCTTGCCCTGCAGCGCGGCGTCGACGCTGGCGACGGGATTGCCGACGAGCTCGTTGCTTCGGACCGTGGTTACCGCGTTGCTGACTTCGCGACGGCTCGCTGTCCCGTACCCAACGACGACGACCTGCGACAGGTTGATCGCTGCAGCGCGCATCACGAAGTCGGCGGTCGTCTCACCGCCCCCGGTCAACGACACTTGCCGTTGAGCTGCCGCGAATCCGAGTCGCGTCGCCCGCACCGTGTGCGAAGCGGCGTTCACACTGCGGATCACGTACTCACCGTTCGCCGCGGTGACTGCGCCGAGCATTGTGCCCACTACCGTCACTTGCACGCCCTCGATCGGACGTCGCGAGGCGGAATCGGTCACCGTGCCCCGAATGATGCCCGTCGACTGTGCCGCCATTGTGCCGCCGATTGTCGCCAAGCCGGTAGAAAGCGCAAACAGCCTCATCAACAGATGTTTCGCCATGGTACCTCCGCGGAAAGTTGTCGCGGGCGATTGATGGCACACGGCGACGCGGGAGAGTCACGATGTGAGGCTGCCGATGCCGAGCCCGCGGGAGCAACGTGCTGCGCGGCAAAGTCCCACGCAAGCATCGTGTGACCGGTGGCGTCGAGGCGGACTCGGGTGGTGAGCCGCGGGTTACCACCGGAGAAGAATCCGACGTGCGCAGCGTGCCACGCATAACGCGTACACAAACAAAGGGCGGCGCATTGCGCCGCCCCGACATGACCAGATTACCGTGACCGCATCAGCACGAAGCGACCGCATCTTCGTACGCGACGCCACGCCCCATCTCATCATAGATCAGCTCCACGATCTCAGGGCTGCCTACCAGGAAGCGGCACCGCGGCGCCCCGGCTGAACGGCATTCGACTTCGAGCACGGCAACCGGATGCCCGGCGATACGGCCGAACAAGTCGGCGAACATGCCGGTGGTCAGGTGGCAACAGGGATGGTCCATTCCGCTGTTGGGGTCCGCTTCTCCCCAGTCCTCGGAGTCGAGCGTGGCCACAACGTCGCCTAACGCGCCGATGATGAGGTGTCCCCAGCCGGCGTCGCGCAGGAACTCGGAGATCACCGTCTCGAACGCCTGTACGTCCAGATCCTCGGCGGCGATCGGGCTGCGTTCGCCGAGCCATCGCTTGAATGCCTGCCACATCGCGTCCCCGCCGGCGTATCCCGCTTCCTGCAGGTAAATCGCGGCGTCAGGCCCGCCGTCGCGCAACAGCGCGCTGCGGAGCGTGCTGAGCGACGCCCGGGTGAGCGCAAGCATGCCGTGTCCCGTAAGGTCGAGTGGCTGTGGCATAACGAGTCCGTTCAGTGTCCTGTGCGCCGCAGCAACTCGGCTTCGTCGATCACCTCGACGCCAAGCGCTTTGGCCTTCTCGAGTTTGCTCCCCGCGGCCTCACCGGCCACGAGAAAGCTGGTCTTCTTGGATACGCTGTCACTCACGCGCGCACCTGCCGACTCCAGCAGGTGTTCAGCCTCCTGCCGGCTGAGAGAGGCAAGCGTTCCAGTGATGACGACTGTGAGCCCTTTGAGGGCACCGGTCACACTAACAGGCTTTGGCTCCGAGAGTGTGAGCCCGCTCACACGGAGCCGCTCGATCAGTGAGCGAGCGGCCTCATCCGCGAAGTAACCAGCGACGGACACGGCGATGATCTCGCCGATCCCATGGACCGAGGCAATCTCTGATTCCCCGGCCGCGATGAGGGCGTCCATCGTGCCAAAGTGCCGGGCGAGCAGCTCGGCCGCCCCCGCTCCAACATGTCGGATTCCCAGGCCAAAAAGCAGTCGCGAGAGCGGTTGCGACTTGCTTGCCTCGATCGCCTCCACGAGCTGCTCGGCGCTCCGGTTGGCGAACCGCTCCAGCTGAATCAAGGCGTCGGCACTCAGCCGATAGAGGTCGCTTGCGTCGCGGACCAAGCCGGCGTCCACCAGCTGTTCGATCCGCGCGTACGAGAGGCCACGGATGTCCATTGCCCCTCGTGAGGCGAAATGGACGAGGCCCTCCAGCCGGCGCCCCGGGCAGCTGACGTTCGGGCAGTAATAGGCGACTTCGTCCTCGTCGCGTACGCGCGTCGTCTGACAGACCGGACAGACCGCCGGCATCCGCCACACGTATTCGGAACCCGTCCGCCGCTCCGGAATGGGTCCGATGATCTGCGGGATTACCTCGCCGGCCCGCTTGACCTGAACGACATCGCCCACGCGCAGGTCCTTGGCGAGGATCAGGTCCTCGTTATGCAGCGTGGCGTAGGTGACGGTCGTGCCCCCGATTGCCACCGGTTCGAGCACGGCATACGGATTCAGCGCGCCGGTGCGTCCCACGTTGACGCGAATGTCGAGGAGTTTCGTCTCGGCAATGTCCGGGGCGAACTTTCGCGCGATCGCCCACCGGGGTTCCCTTCCGCCCACAACGCCCAGGTCCTGCTGGAGTGCGAGCGAGTCTACTTTCACCACACCACCGTCGATCGCGAAGTTCAGCGTGCCTCGCACCTCGTGCTCGATACGGTACGCCCAGGCGATCACCTCCTCGAGGGTGCCGCATTTGAGGCGATTGGGCGCGACGGGCGCCCCCCACCGGGCCAGCGTGTCGAGGACCTCCGTTTGTCGCGTGAGGTGCAGCCGGTCGCCGGCAGCGGTGACTATCGAGTAGGCGAAGAACCGCAGCGGGCGCTGCGCGGTCATGCCGGGATCCAGCTGGCGCAGCGCCCCCGCGGCCGCGTTGCGTGGATTGGCGAACACGGGCTCCCCCGAGCGAATCCGCTCCTCGTTCATGCGTTCGAACAGGTCGAACGGATAGTAGATCTCGCCCCGGATCTCCAGACGGGCCGGCAGGTCGTCGCCCCGCAGTCGCAGCGGCACGTCGCGGACGGTGCGGATGTTCGCCGTCACATCCTCCCCGATGAATCCGTTCCCGCGCGTTGCTCCGACGGTGAGGACACCTTTGTCGTAGAGCAGCGAAACAGCGGCACCATCGATCTTGAGCTCGGCCGAATAGCCGACGCGGCGCACGTCATCCCCGGCGAGCCGGACGAGCCGCTCCTCCCAGGCGCGCAGCTCGTCGTCGTCGAACGCATTACCTAACGAGAGCATCGGCGCGCGGTGTGTGTGCTTGGGCAGTGTCGATACCGGCGCCGTTCCCACGCGCAGCGTCGGAGAATCCGGCGCGCGGAGCTCGGGATGCTCCTGTTCGAGCGCCTGGAGCTCCCGGAACAACCGGTCATACTCGGCGTCGGCGATCGACGGCCGGTCGAGGATGTAGTACTCGTGTGAGGCGCGGTCGAGCTCTGCTCGCAGCGCTGCGGCGCGCGTGGAGGGATCTGTCAAGACGGGAGACGGGAGACGGGAGACGGGAGGAAAACTACCGCTGCCTGCCTTGCCTTTCCCAGAGGAGTCCTGGCGTTACGCCTCGCGAAGTGCACTCGCCGCGTTCCCGTGTCCGGTCGCCCGTCTCTCCTAGCCCTTGGCCTCTTCCGCCAACACCCGCATTGCGACCGATACCAGCCGGTCCAGCTCCTCATCGGACTCGCGCGGGAGCAGCGTCTCCGCCCACAGCTGGTCCTCGGAGTTCGCATACCGGCCGAGCATGCGTCGCATGAACGCCACGAAGGCAATCCGCTCGCGATCGGCGCGACGGAGCCGTGCTTCCTTTTCGTCCGATGGCCGCTCGCGCGACTCGGCTTGATGCGCATTGCGAAGGGCACGGCCGGCGAGGCCGGCGATCACTTCACAGAAGCGGATGTCCCGCTCGCCGAAAGGCACACTCCCGCGGTCGGAGCGCAAGAAGATTGCCCCAATCACCGTCTGCCGCCACTGAATCGGTACGACCACGATCGAGCTGACGCGACGCGCCTCGAGGGTGTGCCGAACGGCAGCGAGCATCGGCTCATTCATCGCATCGGGAATCAATACGGTCTGACCCGAGGCGAAAGCGCGCTCGAGCTCGGGATAGCGGGTCAGGTCGACCACCAGGTTGCGGAGCGATGGGTCCTCGAACGTCGCGACGAGGCGGACTTCGTGATGTCCCTCGCCCGCGAGGTACACCGACGAACGATCGAGTCCAAAGATCTCGCCTAACCGTCGCGCCATCCGCTGCAACACGTCAGCGACATTTCCCGCGGCCGAGAGCTCCTGCAGGAGATCGACGACGATGAGGAGCTGATCGCGTTCCCGCGTCAGGTCATCGACACGTCGGCGGAGGTCGTGGATGGTGTCGGCATCCGCGCTGGAGGTGGCGAGCGGACGGAACGCGAGGTTGGGTGTGGTCACAGTCTCTATAGACGCGACTGAGGCCCGGAGGGTAATCGGGGGGAGTGTGAGGGGGGTCACTCTCGAGTGGGTAGTAGTGTCTGCCCACTACCCGGTACCACTACCGACTTTTCAGTCCGCGCTACCCGCCGAGGAGGCGCCTCACCTCTGCCAGCACCGCCGCCGGATCACATGGCTTGGCCAGGTACCCATCGAAACCCTCTCGTCGTGCGCGGTCCCTGTCGCCCGGCGATGCGTGGGCGGTGAGGGCCAGCATTGGCACGTGCGCGGTCTCGGGAGCGGCGCGCAATTGCTGCGCGACTCCCCAGCCGTCGATACGGGGCAGTGAGATGTCGAGGATCACGAGATCCGGCCGTAGCTCCGTTGCCTTCGCGATTCCCTCCTCGCCATCCACCGCTTCGACCGTGCGATAGCCGTGATGCCGCAGGATCGTGGAATAGACGATGCGGTTGTCTTCGTTGTCCTCAACCAGGAGTACGATCCGTTGATCGGACCTGATCATCACAGCCCTCCTTTCGGTAGCACACGACCTGCCCCCCACCCACCACCCACCACCACTCGCAATCCCCCCTCACTTCATCTTCCTCAGGAGCTCTGCAGCTTCCTTCTTGTAGAGCGGATCGTTGTAGTCGATCTGTCTGCTGTCGATGACCAGCTGCAGCTGTTCCCTTGCCTTGTCCTTTTCTTTCACGTCGAGGTAGATCCTTGCCAGGTCGAGACGGTGGGTCAATCGGTCCGGGTCGACGGCCACGGCCTTCTCCATGTTCGACACGGCGTCCTTCCAACTGGCCTGACTGAACACACGGCCGCCTAACACGTTCTTCGCAAAAAACCGCTCCAGGCCGTTCAGCCGCATCACTTCGGCATTCCAGACACCCAGCACGTGCAGGGCCCCAGGATGGTCGGGGTCCAGCTGCAGTGCTTCGAGGGCCACAGCTCGGATCTCGGTGGCATACCGTACGCGCTCCCGCACGCCGACGCTCAGTGCTGTGCGGCCGAGCGCGCGCGCCAGATGAAACTGGTTCTCTGCGTCGCGCGGATTCACCGCAACGGCGCGCCGGGCGTAACCCTCGCCTTTCTTGAACAGTTCCTTGCGTTTGGCCGCGTCCTTTTCCTGTTCACCGACATCGACAATCGATCGCGACGCCTTGCCCAGCGCCTCAGCGTTCGTGCTGTCCAGCGCGACCGCCGCCTCGTAGTGCGCCAACGCCTCCGCCGGGTGGAAAGCGTCATGTTCCCTGTCGCCCAGCGCAATGTGCTCCGCCGCGCTCTGGCCAAACGCCGCGCCAGGTGCGAAAATCGCGGCCATCACCAACACAAGAGATCTCGTACGCTTTGTGATCATCGCAAATCCCCATGGGTATTGGTTGGCCGGGAGCAAGTCGGCCGCACCACCGTATGTCGTGGGGGTTCCTCAGTATACCCCGTTGGATCCCCTGATGCTCGCTAGTCGCCTCATCGAGCGAAAACGGGATGGTGGGCGTCTCGTGCCTGCCGAGTGGGATGCCCTCGCCAAGGCCTACGGTGACGGCGAGGTTCCCGAGTACCAGATGGCGGCGTTTCTGATGGCCGTCTACTTCCGCGGGCTGGACCGCGACGAGGCGGCGGCGCTGATGCAAGCCATGCTGAATAGTGGTGACAGGCTCGATTTTTCCGGCCTCGGGATGGGATGTATCGATAAGCACTCGACGGGTGGGGTCGGTGACAAGATCTCTCTGTTGCTCGCCCCGCTCATTGCGTCGCTCGGCGTGGCGGTGCCGATGATGTCCGGCCGCGGGCTCGGTCACACGGGTGGTACGCTCGACAAGCTGGAGTCGATCCCCGGATTCCGAACCGACCTGTCGCTCGCCGCGGCGAAACGTCAGGTGGAAATGCTGGGCTGCGCGCTCCTCGGGCAGAGCGTCGAGATCGCGCCGATCGATCGTAAGCTGTACGCCCTGCGCGACATGACGTGCACGGTGGAGTCGATTCCGCTGATCGCTGCGTCGATCATGAGCAAGAAGCTCGCGGAGGGGCTGACCGGCCTTGTGCTCGACATCAAGCGGGGATCGGGAGCCTTCCTTCCCGAGTTTGAGCGTGGCGTGGAATTGGCGCAGCTGATGATCGAGCTTGGTGAGGCGCACGGGTGCCCGGTGGTCGGGCTGATGACCGCCATGGACCGCCCCCTCGGCCGCGCCTGCGGGAATGCGCTGGAGGTGGAGGAGGCGATTCACGCGCTCCATGGCGAGGGCCCCCCCGATGTGATGGAGGTCACATACACGTTAGGCGCGGAGATGCTGATGCTGGGCGGCGTCGCGAAGTCGGTGGATGACGCCCGGCGTCGAATGGAAGTGAGCATCTCGTCGGGGAAGGCGTTGGAACGCTTTGGCCGGATCATCGAGGCGCAGGGAGGCGACCCCGCGGTGATCGAGGATCCGTCCCGTCTGCCGCAGGCGCGGGTGGTGGAGTTCTACTCGTCACCGCGTCCCGGTGTGATCGCCCGTGTCGAACCCCGCGCCGTGGGCCGCGGCGTCGCCGCGTTAGGCGGCGGTCGCCGCCGCATCGACGACCGCATCGATCCGAGCGTCGGTTTCGTGATCCGCGCCCGCCCGGGGGACGTGGTCCAGGTCGGCGAACCCCTCGCCTCGATTTTCGCGCGCGACGATGCCGGGGTTGCCGCAGGGATGGCGGCGCTGAGCGAGGCCATCACGATAGCCGACGAAGCCGACCCCCCACTCCCCCTCGTCTCGCATCGCATCACCAGGGAAGGGGTGGCGCAGTACGAGTCCGAGCCCTGGGTGCGTACCGCGGAGTATCCCGTGTATCGGGGGTTTGGGGAGCAGTAGTACGGACGGGCGAAAGGCGGATGGGCAGACGGGCAGCGATCGACAGCAGCATCGGGTGATCTGTTCGCACTATGATACCGCCACCGCCCACGCGACGGGAGACGCAACGCTGGCGTCACTCGATCTCCGAGCTGTTATTATCTCCCATCTCCCGTCTCCCGTCTCCATGCAAATGCCGACGATGAAGACCCATGGCCGGCTCGCCGCCCTCGGGGCCCTTGGTGTGTGTGCCGGTAGCTTTGCGCTGTTTGTCCTCTTCGTCAGCATTTCGCGCCCGGCTCTTGGTGGCGGCATGGACGTCGAACATGCTTTGCTCACGCGAATCATCGCGGGTGTGATCGTCGCGGCATTGATCGGCGCGCACTACGCGTTTGCCCGCCAGCTCCTCGCGTACGTGAAGGAACACGGGGCGACGAACACGTAGGTGCAGCTCGAACGCTCGACTCAGCGTCTGGAGCAGCCACCGGGACTGGCGGAGCTCCTCATGACTGGCCGGCCCGGCGTTGCCGCGTCGGCGGGTGTCGCCGCGGCTGCCGCGGCGCGCTTTGGCGGAGCGACGTCAGCGCTCGTCCTGCAGTGCGGTGGCGTCGCCATGCTTGGTGCGATGGTCTGCATGGTGACGAACGACATCTACGATATCGAGAAGGACCGCGCCGCCGGCGCGCCCGGCGCGATCGCCGCAGGTCGCGTCTCACGACGAAGCGCACTGGTCTACGCCGGTCTGTTGGGAGCGGGCGCGCTCGCCCTCGCTCCACACACGCCTTTGGCGCTCGCGCTGGCTGCGGTGGCAATTGTCATGGGCGTGCTCTATTCGGCGTTCGCGCGAGCCTGTGCACCGCTCAAGGGAGTGTACACGGCCATCTGCTGCTGTCTCCCTATCGTGTACGGAGCCGCCGTCACGGGAACGCGCGCCGGTGTCCTCGCGCTCGCAAGCGTCGTGCTGTTCAATGTGGGTCGCGAGACGTTTCTCGATGCCCATCACGCCGCGGGTGACCAGGCCTTTGGACTCCGCACGATCGCGATTGTGATCGGCCCACCTCGCGCCCGGGTGTGGGGCATTGGAGCAATGTTCGCCGGCATCGGCGTGGCGCTCGCCGCAATGACGACCCCCGTCGGACGCCTGGGGGGCGCGGTTGCGCTCGCTGTCCTTGTACTTGCCGTGTTTGGTCTGCGCGTCGACGACGAACAGCTTCGCCAGTGGACGCGCGTCGTGCTGGCGGCAGGTGCGGTAGCCGCCGCGAGTACGGTGCACTGAACGAGCGAACGACAAAGGCGAAGCAGCCACGCACAGTTGCTCGACCTCGTCAGGCACTGCGAAGGAACCGCGTCGAGACCAGGTCCGTGAGATTGCGCATCTCCGCGGCGTAGATACGGCGCAGTACAGGTGGAGCGAGCAGTTGCTCCAGCCACCCACGCAATCCCCGGGATTCCCACTCCGTGGCGATGGTGAGCTCGGTTGCACGCCCCCCAGCCTTGGGAAGGATCGTGAAAGTGGTAACCGCGCCCGCGTCGAGATCGGTTTCCGTCAGCATGCGCCCGGGCTGCGGTTCGGCGAGCATCACCCGGTGTGTCGACGTCGCGCCGAGGACACGCATCTGGAAACGAACAAGCGTCCCCGCGCCGAAGCCCCCGCGCTCGACCGTGACATGTGAAAAATGCTCCCGCGGGAGGATCGCCTGGTGTCCTCCACGGTAGTCGGAGAGAATGTCGTACACGGTAAGCGGCGACGCTGGGATGATGGCGCGGCGCCACACAAAGATTCTGGACATGAGGTCATCCTGCGAAAGACGTGAGCAGTCAGAGCGCTGGTTGCGGGTTGCTGCCTGCTGGAACTGCCTGCTCGTGCCGGTCTGGGGTGCAGCAGCTGGCGACAGCCAAGCACCGAGACCATCACCAGCCACCAGTTGGAGCGAGT
>JBQTIW010000262.1:0-11873 GCA_052387735.1 Gemmatimonadaceae bacterium | reverse complement strand
TCCGAGACAGAGTGGGACGAGGGCCGAGGAGTCCCAGAACCTCACAGGCCCGACTCGCGCTCGGCGAGCAGCGCGGCCAGGGAGCGACCCTGGCGGTCGTCGGGCAGTCGTCGGGTCAGAAGGTCCTTTGGCAGCACCGCGGTGGGCGCCCGAAGTCTCCCGGTGCGAACGAGCAGGTCACGGCGGCTCTCCTGGTGTCGCCCGACCCTCACGGGCGCAAGTCGCGCCACGGGGCGGCCACGATCGGTGACCAGCACCTCGTCACCCTGTCGGACAGCATCGAGATAGGCACTGAGACGCGCCTTGAGTTCGGAGATCGAAGCAGTCTTCATGATATGACTATTCTAGTCAGATCGATTGGACTCTGGAACCCCGTTGTTTGTGAGGGCGAACGCGACGAGCACCTCTGTCATCGTCAGGGGCACTGCGTTCCAGGAACGCCCGGCCTAGGTCTTGAACCGTCCCCGCATGATCGCGCGGAGGTCGACGTCCGCCTTCTGTTCCTGCGGCTCGGCAGGGAGCGGCGCGAACTGGGGAACGACGCGTTCCATCTGCGCGCGTACCTCACGGTCGATGAACCGCGACAGCTGATCTATGGAATAGTCGGACCCGCGGCGTGAGGAGTACGAGTGCAGCGGATAGGTGACCGCAAGGTGGTTCCGGGCACGCGTCATCGCGACGTACATCAGCCGCCGTTCTTCCTCCAGCTCGTCGTCGTTGCCGACCGACCGCGACATCGGGAACCAACCGTCGACCGCCCAGATGAGGAACACCGCGTCCCATTCCTTGCCCTTGGCGCTGTGAACCGTGCTGAGGACGAGCGCGTCGGTCTCGCTATCCGAGGTGCCAAGGCCCAGGTCCTGGGTGGCTTGCGGTGGTTCCAGGGCCAGGGTGGACAGGAAAGCTTCGCGGGATGGGTAGCCGCCGGCGATGACCTGCAGCTGCTCCAGGTCGGACAGCCGCGGTTCGATGCGGTCGTACTTCTCGCGCAGGATGTCGTCGTAGAGGGTGCGCACGCGGGCGATGTCGCGTCCCACCGACCCCTCCGCCGCGTCCGGGACCCGCAGCCTGGCGAGGAGCGTGCCTAACGCGGTGTGGGCGTCGCGCGCCCGCGGCGGCGGCTCGAGCCGCTGGAAGGCCTGCGGGTCCCACGCGTCCTCGGCCATGCGGGCGAGGATCTCGCGCGCCGTGCCGTCGCCGATCCCCGGCAGCAGCAGGAGAATGCGGTACCAGCTCACCTCGTCGCGCGGGTTTTCCAGCACGCGCAGGAAGGCCAGCACGTCCTTCACGTGCGCCGCCTCGAGGAATTTGATCCCGCCCCATTTCTCGAACGGGATCTTGCGGTTCATCAGCTCGATCTCGAGGTCGGCCGACATGTACCCGGCGCGGAGCAGCACCGCCATCTCTCTGAGCGGCGTCCCGGATTCGTGCAGCTCGAGAATGCGTTCCACCACAAAGCGTGTCTGCTGCTGCTCGTCCTGCACCGAGACCAGCCATGGTCGTTCTCCGCCGTCGCGTTTGGTCCACAGGTTCTTGGTGAAGCGCTCCTCGGCGCGGGAGATGAGCGTGTTGGTCACGTCGAGGATCGGCTGTGTGGACCGGTAGTTCTCCTCGAGTGTCACGATGGTGGTGTTGGCGAACTCGCGCGGGAAGTCCAGGATGTTGCGGAAGGAGGCGCCCCGGAACGAATAGATGCTCTGGGCGTCGTCGCCGACCACCGCGATGTTGTGGTGCGGCCGGGACATCGCGCTCAGGACCCGCGCCTGGAGCACGTTCGTATCCTGGTATTCGTCCACCAGGATGTGATCGTACAGTCCGGCAATGCGGCCGCCTAACGATTCGGAGCCTTCCAGCATCCCCAACCAGAAGAGCAGCAGGTCGTCGTAGTCGACCAGGTTGCGAGCCGCCTTGCGCTCCGTGTAATCGGCGAAGATCTGATGGATCGCGTCGAGGTAGTCCACGAACGGCTGGAACTCGTCGCGCAGGATCTCCTCGACCGGAGTCCCGGTGTTGACGTGACGGGAATAGACGTAGTGCAGCGTCTCCTTCTTGGGGAACGGTTTTCTCCTGGCGTCGGCATAGCCCAGCTGGGCGCGCGACAGCTGCATCAGGTCTTCGGCGTCCCCCTGATCCATGATGGTGAAATCCGAAGGAACACCGGCAGCGCCTCCAAAGCGCCGAAGCAGTCGGTGACCCGTCGCATGGAAGGTCCCCCCGTGGACCTGCCGGCTGGCACTCCCCACCAGGCGTTCAACGCGGGACAGCATCTCCTGGGCGGCGCGGCGGGTGAACGTGAGCAACAGGATGCGCTCGGCGGGCACCCCCCGCTGCAGCAGGTCCGCGACGCGGTACGTGAGGGTGCGAGTCTTCCCCGTTCCCGCACCCGCGATGATGAGGAGCGGGCCGTTCCCGAAGGTGGCGGCGGCGGCCTGCTCGGGATTGAGCTCATCGCCGAGGTTGCGGACCCGCTCCTGGGGTTGTGGGGCGCGGGAGGGGTAGATGCGCGGCTCTTCTGGGGCGGGCACTTCGCGACGGGAGACTGGAGAGGCGAGACGGGAGACAGGAGCGACAATCCGGATGGGCGAATCTGGAGCCGGATGATATGGATGTCATATCCTGGGAATGTAGAGCGCCGTGTCACCGCTCCGTTTTGCCGTCGTCTCCCGTCTCCAGGTCTCCTGTCTCCCGTCTCTCCTCTCTCCCGCTTCCCGTCTCCCCCTGTTGCCCGCCTGACGAGGGCGTCGTCTTGGAAGGTTCTCACTCGTCACGTTATGCGTCCGGTCCGATCGTCTTGGAGGCCCAAACTCGCTCTGGCGCGCCCTGCCTGACGAGCGTACATTCGCGCCGCGTTTTGCGACACGGTGACCGACGGCGCCACCACGCACCCCGGACGCAGGAGTGTCGGACGTCACAGCTCGCAGGTGCGCTGGATCCCGTGAGGGTCTACCTGGCGGGGATTGGCCGGAATCGGAGTGGGGCAGGGCGAATGGAACGCCAGATCTGGCTTTCGTTTGCCTTGACCCCGTTTCCGGTCGCGGGTAGTTTGCCCGGCTGCGTTGTGCCGAGCAGGACCGGGCCGCGCTGGTGTGAAGGTGATAGTGACCGGTGGTAGGAAGGTGGGGTCTCCCGACTAGACGGAGGCCGCGCTTGTGCCTCCCGTCGGCGCTTGTCCGTCGGGCGGTCCGTCCGCAGCGGCGAAGTTGGAAGGCAGTTCGCAGTCCTTTTCACGTTGTCGTTCCTCGTAGCACAACTCATCTCTGCAAGAAGGGGGAAAGAATGCAGAAACTCTCTCGGTCGTTCATTGCACTCGGCGGGCTGGTAGCCCTCGCCGCCTGCGGTGACGACGTATCAGTCACCCCGCCGACGCCGCTGCCGACGCTTGTCACGTCGGTGACGGTCAGCCCGGCCACGCTGAACCTGCGTGTTGGCGAACGTGCCACGCTGGGTGTCAGCGTCGCGACGACGAGCGCATCGGTGGCCACGACGGTCACCTGGAGCTCCTCGACGCCAGCGGTCGCAACGGTGTCGGCCACGGGTGAAGTGGCCGCTGTCGCGGTAGGTAACACCACGGTCCGCGCGACCTCCACGGCGGATGCATCCAAGTCCGGCGCGGCGCAGGTCACGGTCTCCGCGGTCGCCAATCAGGTGCAGTCCGTCACCGTCGCTCCGTCCAGCGCCACGCTGGCGCCGGGTGAAAAGCTCCAGCTGGCCGCAACGGTACAGGCCGATCCGGGCGTCGCCCGTACGGTGAACTGGGCCTCGTCAGCTACGGCGGTCGCGACTGTTACGTCGACCGGTGAAGTGACGGCGGTCGCTGCGGGAACGGCCACGATCACGGCCGCCTCGACGGCGCAGCCCGCGGTCGTCGGCGTTGCCGCGATCACGGTTCGCGCGCCGGCTCCGGCCAGCGTGAACATCAAGTCGATCACGCAGCAGGTCACTGGCGTTCTCGTCCCCGTCGACCAGAACAACGTCTTCGGCCAGATCGACGTCACCCTGAACGTTGATCCGGGTGATGCGCAGCTGACGAAGGTGTCGGTCCTCATTGACGGCGTCGAAGCTGCCTCGCAGACGTTTGCCGAGGCCGATTTCGCGCAGACGACCGAAGGCCGCCTTGTGGCTCCGAGCGAAATCATCCTGAGCGTCAACACCGCCGCCTTCAATACCACGACCGGTGCCACGACGTTCAAGAACGGCAACCGCAGGATCACGGGTGTCATCGAAATCCGTCGTGCGGGTCAGACGTCTTCGTCGCCCGGCGCCAGCGTCACCCAGACCCTCGTCTTCCGGAACATCAGCGGCTTCATCGGCACCCTGACCGCGTCGGGCAACAGCGTTTCCGACCAGGCCGGCTTCAACTGGCGCGGGGGCAACCTGACGGTCGATGCACTCCCCGTTCTCTACGGTGATGTCGTTGATCCGTTCAACGTCCCGACGATCCAGACCACGACGCTGACCTTCGGCCAGGGCTGCGACACGGAGAACATCATCCGTTCGCTCACGGGCACGCTTGCCGGCTCGAAGTGGTCCGCCACCTTCCCGAACACGGCGTCGCCCGTCACGGGCGGCGGCGCGACCAACAACGTCTTCCGTTAAGAGTACAACCCGGCTTTTTGCGGCGCCCTCCTGGCGCGCGGCGAAGTGCCCGGTGTTACCGCTGTCGTCAGCGACGGTGGACAGCTCTCGACGGTCGCCGGTGGCTTCCTCAACAGCCCGTATCTCGCCTTCGCCGGCACCGGCGTTGCGCCTGACGCGCGTTTTGCGGTCCGCCTCGACAACCGCCGCCCGGACCGCGTAGCATCGCCGTTCGATGGCCTGTGGCAGAACACGAACACCACGTCGCCCATCGTTCGCACGGGTAACTGGCTGAACGACGCCCTCGTCCTCAACGCGAATGCGTCCAACGCCACTGCCCGCACGGCCGTCCTGACCAATTCCACCGACTTCGGTGTTGGCCGCCTCGGACCGCCGGACATCACGTACGAGAGCCGCGTCGGCACGGACAACGCGACGGCGGATGCCACGGCCGCAGTCACCTCGGCTTCGGGTCTGGCTGAGTCCTCGGCGAACAACACGTACACCCTGCGGTCGCGCGTCATGGACAAGCTTGGCAACACCAATGCTCCGTCGACGACGATCGGCTCGGGCACGCGCACGTTCGGTCTCGATCGGACGGCGCCGATCCTCGCCCTCGATGCGTCGGGCGCGCTCACCACAGACAGCACGGTCAACGTTGCTCCGGTCACGGCGATCAGCATTCCGTTCGTCGCGACCGACACCGCTTCTGGTGGCGCAACGCCCTCTGGCTTCTTCAACCTGGCTGGCAGCCCGCTGACCACGGAGCTGAGGCGTGTGGAAGTCAGCACAGGCACGGCGCTCACGCGCTACTGGTGCCCCGCGACGGCCACGTTCGTTTCGTCGGGCACGGGTTGCACGAGTTGGGTCACCGGTCAGTCGTACCTTGGGCCGCTGACCACGATGTTCAGCATGTTCCCGGCGTTGCCGGTCGGTCAGCAGCTCGAGGGCTACTATCTCGCCTCGGCCAACGTGACCGACCAGGCCGGCAACCAGAGCACCATCGTCGCTCAGAACGCGCTCTATGACATCAGCGTTCCGGCCGTCGGCGGTATCTCGTACCCCGCCTTCCTCAACGGTGGCCAGAACGTCTCGTTCACCAGTGCTGCCAACGACAACGTCGATCTCGGCACGGGCGTGATGTCGCTGCAGTACTCGCTGTTCGCGGAGAACTTCCAGTTCCCATTCATCGCGATCGGCACCTTCGGCTCTGATGTGTTCTCCACGTCGGCGCCGCTGCAACTCCAGACGCAGTTCGTCCGCAGCATCCAGATCGCCACCGGTGGTACGGCGCCTGGTGCAGCCCTCGCTCCGCCGACCGCAGTCTGGGCCAGCGTGAACGACGTAGCGGGCAACGTCTCGGCGGTTGTGCCGGCCAACGGTCAGGGTGGCAGCACCTCTCTGATCCCGGCGACGTCAATTCCGCTAACCCCGAACCCCTCGACCAACTGGGCCGCCATTCCGTTCACGTGGACGCAGTTCGCTCCGGCGGCTGCGGTCACGATCGATCGTGAAGCCGGTGGCGCCAACGCTCAAACGGTGACCATCACCGCGCGGGCGACTGGTCCGACGGGCACGTTTGCAAATCCGTTCACGAGCCGTGTTGAGTTCTGGGTGCAGAATGCAGCCGGAACCACGTGGCGCCGGATCGGTACCTCGACGTCTCCGTCGGTGACGGACAACGGCGTGAACCGTATCTGGTCGTTCTCGATCGTGTGGAATCCGGAAGGCGCCTACACGGCCACCTTCCCGGCTGCCGCCACGACCGTCACGCGTGTGGTTGCGATCGGTATCAACGCCGCCGGCGACGCGCTGTCGACCGATCCGGCAGCGGCCGCAGCGACCTTCATCTCCGTGCTGGTCCCGTAACGTCTCACGGACTTGAAACAGCGGTAAACAGAAAGGGTCCGGCGGAAACGCCGGGCCCTTTCGTTAGCAGGGTACTCGAGAGGCTCACAAAACGAATGCGGAGGACGGCAGCCACCGTCCTCCGCATTCTGTATTGCCAGATGGGACCTTACTGCATCGCCTTGGATCTTGGAATCGTCGTGATGTTGTTTGCGGCCGCAACGAGGTCGAGATGGTCCCAGCCCACACCGCTCACCGTGTCCGCCTGCAGGACAATCGGCGTCAGTTCCTCACCGGGAACCGAGTCCCGGAAGCGACGTCGTCCTTCCGCGTCGTAGTAGAGGACCTCGAGCGGACCGCCGGCAGCGAAGTAGCGGCTGCTATGGTAGATGTACGGCATGGAATCGGATGACGTGCCTCCAAGCACCTTCAAGGTCGAATCCCGCGTCATCCCCACTTCGACTTCGCGCACCCTCCGGTCGGCTCCCGCACAGGCGATTGCGGCCGTTGCCGCGATCAGCGCAGCGAGCGTACCGACGCGGCGTAAGCGTTCACGCATAGGACTTCCTCGGATCAAGGTCTCGAGTTCAGGCGGCTGGTTGCCGCATCTACACTAACCACACGCAGAATCTAGCCGGAATCGATGGCGGGTGCAGACTATTGGCCGCGCCTACGCCTCGGTGACATGAGTGGACAGCGGCAGGTCGGTCTCGAGCGGCGTCAGGTCGAAGAGCCCGCCCATGGCAGCCGCCACGCGCTGCCCCACATACCGCAGTCCGGTCATGGATGTTCCGCCCATCTCCTCCCTCAGAGACGTCATCTGCACGCCCGCGATGCCGCAGGGCACGATGGAATCGAAGAAATGCAGGTCGGTCGACACATTGAGGGCGAAGCCGTGCCAGGTGACCCAGTCGCGCGCATGCACGCCGATGGAGGCGATCTTCCTGCTTGCGACGGGCGACGGGCGACGGGCGGCGGGAGACGCGAGAGCGGATGCCCGCCCCTCATCTGCTCCTGTCTCAGACCTCCCGTCTCCAGTCTCTCCCGTGACCCACACCCCTGTATACCCCGTCCGCCGCGTCGCCTCGATGCCGAGCTCGCGCAACGTGATGATCAGCGCCTCTTCGATCTGGCGGAGATACCAGTGCAGGTCCTGCCGGTGCCGTTTGAGGTCGATGATCGGATAGCCGACGAGCTGCCCCGGCCCATGGTAGGTCACGTCGCCCCCGCGCTCCACTTCGAACAGCTCGACGCCCCTCGCAGCGAGATACTCGGGCGACGCAATGAGGTTCCCCTGTTTCGACGACCTGCCTAACGTGACCACGTGCGGATGCTCGACCAGCAGGAGAATATCCTGGTCGATCTCGCCGGCGATGCGGCGCCGGGCGACTTCGCGCTGGAGCTCGAGGGTCTCGGCGTACGGCTGAGTCCCAAGATCCACGACCAGCAGTTGGCGGCTGGATGGGACAGGAGACGGGAGACGGGAGACGGGAGGACGCGCAGCAGACGGCTCCGCCTCCCGCGTCTCCCGTCTCTCGTCTCTCGTCTCAGGCATGCAGCATCTTCCCCATCGAATCCAGCACCGCCTCTGCCACGGCTTCCGAGAGCGTGGGGTGTGCGTGGATCGCGAGGTCGATCTCCTCGACCGTGAATTCGTTCTCCCTCGCTACCACGAGTTCGTGAATCAGTTCGGTCGCGTGCGGGCCGATGATGTGGGCGCCCAGGATCTCGCCGTATTTGGCATCGCGGATGATCTTGACAAAGCCTTCGGTCTCACCTGAGGTGCGTGCCCGGCCGTTGGCGGAGAAGGGGAACTTCCCGACCTTGTAGTCGAGCTTTTTCTCCTTGCAGGCCTGCTCGGTGAGGCCGATCGATGCCACCTCGGGGTGGCAGTACGTCGCGTTGGGGACGTTGCTGTAATCGATGGCGTGCGTGCGCAGGCCGCCCAGGTTGTCGGCGAGGATGTGGCCTTCGCGCTGGCCCTTGTGCGCGAGCATCGGCGCGCCGATCACGTCGCCGATGGCGTAGATCCCCTTGGTCGTCGTTGCGAACGTGACCGGATCCGCCCTGATGAAGCCGCGCTCGTTGAGCTGCACGCCGGCGTCCTCGAGCCCGAGGGCGTCCACGTTAGGCGCCCGGCCTGCGGCAACGAGCACCTGGTCGACCGCGAGCTCCTTCTTCTCGCCGCCCACCTCGACGGTCAGCGTCACCGAGTCCTTGCTCACGTTTGCGCTGGCAACCTTGGCGCCGATATGAAGGTTGATCTTGCGCTTTTTGAAGGCGCGGGTGAGCTCGGCGGAGCAGTCGGCGTCCTCGAGCGGGAGCAGCGTCGGCAGGACCTCGATGAGGTGGACGTCGGAGCCGAAGGCGTTGAAGACGTCGGCGAACTCGCAGCCCACGGCACCCGCACCGACGATGGCGATGGACCTGGGCGCTCTTTCCAGGATCAGCGCTTCATCCGAGGAGATCACGGTGGACTTGTTGAGCTCCAGCCCGATCTGCGGCAGCCCGCGCACGCGCGAACCGGTGGAAATGACGATCGCCTTCTTCGCTTCGTGTTTCTCCTCCTTACCGTCTGCGGTCTTGACCGCCGCACTCATCGTGGAACCGGTCTTCAGCAACCGCCCGGTTCCCTTGATCCAGGTCACCTTGTTCTTCTTGAACAGGAACTCGACGCCCTTGGAGTTCTGCGAGCTGACCGCGCGCGACCGCTTCATCGCCACGCCATAGTCGAACGTCACCTCGCCGACCGTGACGCCGAAATCGGCGGCATGTCGGACTTTGTTGGCGAGGGAGGCCGATTCGAGCAGCGCCTTGGCGGGGATGCAGCCCCAGAGGACGCACGTGCCGCCCAGCCCTTCGCGCTCGATGACCGCGGTGGAGAGGCCGAGCTGGCCGCAGCGGAGTGCACCGACGTAGCCCGCCGGGCCGCCGCCGATGAAGATGACGTCGTACGAAGCCATTGCGCGAAAGAAGCGGAGTTGCCCGGTGCGTGCCCTCGGCTGGGCGGTGGGTCCGCCTGACGCGTCCGGGTTTTGGGGAAGTTAACGCGTCGGCACCGCGGGGAGGTGGCGCGTTGTTCTCCTGCGAGCGCCATCAATCGGGACGCTCGGGTGTTTGGCGGATCTCGATCCGCTGCGTCCTGCAGGTGAGGCCGATACGCGCTTCGGCCGGCCGCCAGGATGACCCCGTCCAGGGATTCGCAGATTGCCGTTCCGCCCCCTGCCAGCTACAGATTGCAGCATGACGTCCAGTCCATCAGGCCAACAGGTGACGCGAGCGTTGCTCCTCGTCGTCGTAGCAAGCGCACCGCTGCAGGCACAGCGCGTCACGCCCCCGGTCGCCGAGCGCATTGTTCGGACGGACACGTTGCACGGAATCGAGCGCCGGGACCCGTACTACTACCTGCGGGACAGGGCCAACCCACGCGTCATCGCGTACCTCCAAGCCGAGAACGGGTACACCGACTCGATGACCGCGCACACCAGGGCGCTCGAGGACTCGATCTATCGCGAGATCATCGCCCGCATCAAGGAGACCGACACCTCCGTCCCCTACCGACACGGCGGCTACTGGTACTACAACCTCACCCAGCAGGGCAAGTCGTATCCCGTGTACGCGCGCCGGAAGGGCACGATGCAGGCGCGCGAAGAAGTCGTGCTCGACCAGAACCGCGAAGCCGAGGGCAAGCGCTTCTATTCGTTAGGCGGCTTCGAAGTGAGCCCCGACGGCCGCTATCTGGCCATCCTCGTCGATACCACGGGCTATGAGGACTTCGAGCTGCGTGTCCGCGACCTCGCGACGGGGAGCGACCTCCCCGACCGCGTGCCGAAGCTGGGCTTTGGCCTCGCCTGGGGCTCCGACAATCGCACCATCTTCTACGCCACCACCGACTCGGCCAAGCGCACCGACAGGATCTGGCGCCACACGCTCGGCACGGATCGCAGCAGCGACGTGATGGTCTACTACGACCCGGACGTGCTGTTCGACGTGTCGGTCGATCGCATGCGCAGCGGTGAGTGGATCCTCGTCGGCTCGAGCTCGTTCACGTCGAGCGAATACCACGTCATCCCAGCGGGGGCGCCCGAGGAGGCGCCGCGGCCGATCGCGCTGCGCCGGCCAGGAGTCGAGTACTCGGTGGAACACGCGGGGGATCGCTTCATCATCCTCACCAACGCGAACGGACAGCAGAACTTTGCGCTGATGCAGGCGCCGACGCGCACGCCATCTCGATGGACGCCGTTCATCCCCTACGTCGACTCGGTGTTCGTGGAGGGCGTCATGTCCTTTCGCGATCACCTGGTCTGGACGGAGCGCGTCAGCGGCCTGCGCCAGGCGGTCGTGTACGACGTACAGAAACGGGCACGCCATCGTGTGAGCTTCGACGAGGCCGCGTATGGCGTCTTCCCGTCAGGCAACAGTGAGTTTGCTTCCAGGATGTTCCGGTTCAGCTATTCGTCGCTGGCCACGCCGGCATCGACCTTCGACTACGACCTCGTGACGCGGCGGCGGACGCTGCGCAAGCGCGAGCCGGTGTTAGGCGGGTTCGATCCGTCGCGCTACGCGGTGGAGCGGACGTACGCCACCGCGCGCGACGGGACCAGAGTTCCCGTGTCGATGATCCACCGGAAGCCGTTCACCCGGGACGGCTCGCGTCCCCTGCTGCTGTACGCGTACGGCGCCTACGGGGCGACAACGGAGCCCACCTTCAGCTCCGCGCGCTTCTCGCTGGTCGACCGCGGCTTCACATACGCCGTTGCGCACGTGCGCGGTGGACAGGAGATGGGACGACAGTGGTACGACGACGGAAAGCTCATGAAGAAGATGAACACCTTCACCGACTTCATCGACGTGGCTGATCACTTGCTGAAGGAGCGGTACACGTCGCGTGATCGCCTCGTGGCGAACGGCGGCTCGGCCGGTGGGCTGTTGATGGGCGTGGTGACCAACCTTGGTGGTGATCGCTTTCGCGCCATCGTCGCGGACGTCCCGTTCGTCGATGTCATCAACACGATGGCCGATGCCTCGATCCCCCTGGTCGCGCAGGAATGGCAACAGTGGGGGAATCCACACAAGCAGGACGAGTACCGGTACATGATGACGTACTCTCCATACGACAACGTCGAGCGCAAGGCGTACCCGGCGCTCCTGGTGACCAGCGGCCTCAATGACTCACGCGTGCCGTACTGGGAGCCCGCCAAGTGGGTGGCGAAGATGCGTACGATGAAGGTTGATGGGAATGCGTTGCTCCTCAGGATGAACATGGGAGCAGGACATGGCGGGTCCTCGGGCCGCTACGAGCGGTATCGCGAGCAGGCGTTCCGGTTCGCATTCATGGTAGATCAGGTGAAGCCGGTCGTGCAGTAGTGCGCCGGTCTAGCGCCGAACGACTCGCTGACGCGTCGTCGAGCTTCTGACGCCGTCGGAGACCGTGAGCTCGAGCTCCTGGG
>JBQTIW010000261.1:0-9509 GCA_052387735.1 Gemmatimonadaceae bacterium | reverse complement strand
GCTGTCGTCGACCGGTGCGAGCCATCGAGCGCGGCGTTGCTCACTGCGTCGGGCGTTGAGGGTGAGGTTGACGGCAATGCGGTGAATCCAGGTACCGAACGACGCATCGCCGCGGAAGTGATCGAGTCGTGCAAAGGCGCGAACAAACGCATCCTGGGTGAGATCATTCGTGAGCTCTTCATCGCCGCACAAACGGTAGATCAGCCGGTGAACACGGGCAGCGTATTGCTGGTACAGCGCATATTCCGCCCCCCGATCCCCGCGACGCACGCGGGTGATCAGGCTACGCTCGTTGTCACCTTGATCTCCGGAGATCGCGATTGCCGCGTGCGCCATAAAAGGACTCACAGCGTTGGACACCGGAGGCGGCAGGGGCGTTGGGGGGAAGCGAGCGGGGAGCGGGGAGCCGAGAGCTGAAATGCTCCTCGGTCTGCGTTCCCGCTCCCTGTTCCCGCTCTCCGCTATCTCTTTTCGTGCACCAGCTCCCCATTCACATACACCCGCTCAACCCAGGTCTTCATTGACAGGGGAGGGCCGCCAAGGACGATCACGTCGGCGTCCTTGCCAGCCGTCAGCGATCCCATCCGGTTGGCCACGCCAAGGATCTCGGCCGGAATCAGCGTGACGGCGCGGAGGACCTGGTCTTCGCTCATGCCATAGCCGGCGGCGATGCCGGCGTCGAGGAGAATCCACTTGCTGGAGCCCGCCGGGGCCAGCGAGCCGAAGGCGCGGGAGAAGGTGGCGATCGCGGTCTTCACTCCGGCGGCGGTGAGGCGCGCCGGGACGGACTCGTCGACGGGGGGATAGTCGCCCTTGTCGGGGATCTCGTCGTTGCTGACATACGGATGCGAGACCTGGCCGACGACCACCGGGATCTTGCGCTCCGCCAGCAGCGCGATCTGCGCCCGGGCGTTGGCGCCGCCGTCGATCACGACATCGATGTTGTATTCCTGCGCCAGCTGTGCGGCGTTGCGAATGTCACCCGCGGTGTTGGCCTGGATGCGGGCGGGGATCTCTCGTCGCAGCAGCATGCCTAACGCTTCCATGCCGAGGTCGCGGGCGAGGGTGGGGGTCTGGGTCCGGTTGCGCTCGTATTCCTGGGCACGTACGAGCGCCTGGCGGATCATCGCCATTTCGGCCATCCGCGTGGCCGGGTCGCGCTGGCGGGCGGCAGCCGCGCGCTTGGGGGGCTCGCCTAACGTGATATCGATCGATGCCGGGTCGCGCACGATCATCGCCGGCAGGTTGTCGCCCGCCGTCTTGACCACGGCCCCCTGCCCGCCGATCAGGGCCGCGTCCGCGGGCGCGATGTACATCGCCGTCACACCACCGCTCAGGATCTCGGTCATGCGGAGGGGTCCATGCCGCCCGCTGCCCAACGTTCCAAAGGGATTGAAGGCTTCGCTGATGCGAAGCTGAGGCGTCACGGGATCGCTCGCTTCGTTGAGATCGGACTGGCCGAGCCCGAGCGACGTCATGGCGTCGATCAGTCCAGGGAGCACGTATTTTCCGCGCACCTCGATCACCGGTGCGCCGGCCGGTATCGCCACGTTGGCCCCGACCGCCACGATCTTGCCGGCACGCATGACGACCGTTCCGTTGGGAATCACCGGACCGTCGATCGGCATCACAGTGCCACCGCGGATGGCGATGGCGCGCTCCTGAGCGGGAAGAGAGGCAGCGGCCACGAGGGCGATGAGGGCGAGCCGGTACGGGCGGGTCGGGCGGGTCATGGCTGTTTCTCCTCCGTCGCGCGGTCGTAGATCAGCACCCCCTCGCCAAAGACCATGTCGATCCGCGTCTTCGGTTCGTACCACGCGCCGTCCATCACCACGAAGTCGGCATCCTTTCCCACCTGGATGCTCCCCACCCGGTCCGCGACCCGCGCGATTTCGGCAACGTTGATCGTGACCGTCTTGAGCGCTTCGTCTTCGGGAAGGCCATAGCGCATGGCCAGTGCCGCGCAGAGACGCAACCATTTCTGGTTGATCACCGGATGATCGGTGTGCATGGCGATCTTCACCCCTGCCTTCCAGAGCTCGTAGGGGCCGCGCATCGCGTCCTCGGTCACGCCGATCCGCGGACCTAACGGGAGCACGACGGCACTGACGCCGCGCTTCGCCACTTCCGCTGCGACCTTGTAGGCCTCCGTGGAGTGATGGAGCGTGAGGTCGAACCCGAACTCATCCTTGAGCCGAAGAATGGTCATCACGTCGGTCGCGCTGTGAACATGGGAGCGCACGCGCACCTTTTTTGTGAGCACGTCGGACATCGCGTCGTAGCCCAGGTCGCGCGCCGGCGCGGTGCCCTGCCGGCCGCCGTCTTCCCAGCGCTTCCAGCTCGCCATGTACTCCTGCGTCTTGATCAGGTACTGCCGCAGACTCGCCGCGACACCCATCGCCGTCGACGGGTACGCGTCGTTGCGTTTGGGGCCCATCGCGAACTTCATCCCACCCTTTTCCAGCACTACACGTTTGGAGAGATCCGCGCCAAACGTCTTGATCACGGTCGCCATGCCGCTCACGTTCTCGCCGCTGCCCGGCCCCGTCGTGAGCGTGGTCACACCACCTTTCACGGCTTCCTTCCACTCGGGGTCGTCCAGGTCGAGCACGTCGAGGAACCGGTGCTGCGGTCCGATGATCATCGGCCGGTCGTTGAGGTCCGTGGGTCGCGCGCCGATGTGCGAGTGCTCGTCCATCATTCCGGGGATGATCACCTTCCCGGTCGCGTCGTAGATCCTGGCACCGGCAGGAATGGCAACGTCGCGGCCGACAGCGACGATCTTCCCGTCGCGGGCGACGAGCGTGGCATTGGCGATCGGCGCGCCGGCGGCGGTGTGCACCGTTGCACCGCGCACCGCGATCACCGACTGCGCGAACACGAACGTTGGAGCCGCGCCAAGGAACAGGGCGACGCGACTCAGGCGAACGGCCATCATGAGAGTCTTTGGGGGCTCGGGGAGCATCAAAGAGGTGCTCCGCGACCGTCTCATGCAAGGCGGAACGCTGCCATCGCGTTCCCCCTACCCTCTACCCACTCTCTTCTCCGCAAACGTCTTCCTGAACTTCGACAGCTTGGGCGAGATCACGAACGCGCAGTAGGGCTGGGCGGTGTGCTGCCGGTAATAGTTCTGGTGATACTCCTCGGCGGGATAGAACACCGGGAGCGGCGCCACTTGCGTCACGATCGGCGCGGCGAAGGTCTGCTCGGCCGTCAACTCGGCGATGATCGCGTCAGCGACCGCTTTCTGCGCGTCATCGTGATAGAAGATCGCTGAGCGATACTGCGGTCCGAGATCGTTGCCCTGCTGGTCAGGCGTGGTCGGGTCGTGAATCGCGAAGAACACCTCGAGGATGCCTCGATAGGTGATCTTCGACGGGTCGAATGTCACCTGCACGACTTCGACGTGGCCGGTCTTCTTGCTGCACACCTGCTCGTAGGTGGGGTTGGCTACGTGGCCCCCGGCATACCCTGACACAATGCCGGTCACGCCATCCAGCTCCTGGTAGACGGCCTCCAAGCACCAGAAGCATCCGCCCCCAAGGGTCGCGGTTTCAGTTTTCTCGCCCATGATTCCGATATGAGGTTCAGCCGATGAATGCCGCAAGTGCGGATTTGATTCCCGGAACACAGAGCGAGCCCGGCGTTGCCTTCGCGAGGAGAGAACTCCGGGGCACGGATGGGGTTAGACGCTGTCGTTCCCACTGCCCCAAGGCGATCTTTCGCAGCGTACTCATCCTCGACGTCCCCGCCTCTGTGAGCCGATTTCTCGCACCGCCCGTTGCTCTCGTCGCCCTGACGCTGCTCGCGACACCCGTCCTGGGGCAGCGAGCCGCCGGACAGATGAAGGTGCTGCTGCCGGATCGGGAAGTGGTCCTGGATCGATTCGGAATCGAAAAGGGGAGCCCGGGCGCGCCGGTGTGGATCGTGGAGCTCGCAGATTTCGGCTGCAGCTACTGCGCGAAGTTCGCCAGCGAGACCATGCCCAAACTGGATTCGGCCTTCACCAATACCGGCCGTCTGTACTGGCGTTTCGTCCCCTTCGTGCTCGGCATGTTTCCAAACGCCAAGGAAGCCGCCGAAGGGTCAATCTGCGCCGCGGAGCAGGCCAAGTTCTGGCCGATGCACGACACGCTGTATGCGAATCGCAAGGCGTGGATGGCGTCCAAGGCCCCCACCGTCCTCATCGCTCGTTATGCGCGGGACGTCGGTGTGAGCCCTGCAGCCTACAGTCGGTGCGTCCAGGGGAAGGGGGTGAGCGAAACGCTTGCGCGCAACAACGCGCTGGCCCGGTCGCTGTACGTCCGCGGTACGCCCACGTTCGTGATCAACGGCGAGCTGCTGCCGGGTGCCCTTCCCACGGAGACTTTCCTGAAAGGAATGGAAGCGGTCTACAAAGCAGCGACCAGGGCGCCGTAGGAACCTGCCTTCTCGCACGGTGAGGCGGGAACCAGGCCCTTGAGGGGTATTGACCGTCGTGGCACGTTCTCGCGCACCCCTGATCGCGAAGGTGAGTCTCGCGGAGGACCATGCCCAAACCCAAGAGAACGACAAAGGCACGCGCCACCGGACGCCCCGATGAACGCGATCCCCCCGAGGTCATCGTCGATTTCCTCTTCGACCACGGGCTGTTTCATGTGGCGGTGGCGAACGTGAGCGACGTCGCGGCCTTCCAGGTCTCCGTCGAATTCGACCCGGCGTTTCGCGGTCTCGGCGGGGAGCGTGAAGTGTCGTCCCTGCCACTGTTTCGCGGCATCGAGTTTCTGGCCCCACGCAAACGCATCGAGACCTTTCTCGACAGCAGCAGCGCGTACTTCGACCGGCGCGAGCCACGCCGCATCAGCGCCGTGGTGTCGTATCGCGACGCCCGACAGCGCGGCTATACCCGACGGATCGTGCACGACCTGAGCATCTACGAGGACGTGAGCTACGTCGTGTCGCGTAGTACGGCGGACGCGCCAGTACATGCTGGATCCGCTCTTGATCGAACCACACCAATCACCGGGGAGGGGAGACATGGCAGTTCTCAGAGATAGGCCCTACACGAACTTCAATTTCCTGGTCGATCTCGGTACGGGCAACACCGAGGGGCCGGAGGGCGGCTTCGAAGAGGTCGTCCTCCCCGAAGTCTGGCTGGATGTCATCGAGTACCGGAACGGCAATGAGAAGGAGAACTCGGTCCGCAAGCTGACGGGTCTCGATCACTGCGGAAATCTGGTGCTCAAGCGAGGCGTGATCGGTTCGCTGAATCTCTACCAGTGGTATCACGATATCCGCAACGGAAACCAGAGCGCCCTGCGAACCGTGACGATCCAGCTGCAGAACGAGGACCATACATCGATCGTTCAGACCTGGAAGCTGCTGCGTGCACGCCTCGTTAGGCTCAAGTGGGGGCCGCTCAACGGCAAGGGGAAGGACGTGGTGCTGGAGTACGCGGAGCTGGCGTGCGAGCGACTGGAGATGGAGTAGCGACGTGCGCCTGCTGATCGTCGAAGACGATCCCCAACTTGGTCAGTCGCTCGCGCGCGGCCTGCGTGAGCGCACGTATGCCGTCGACCTCGCGACCGACGGCGACAGCGGTTCATCGCTGGCCCTGGTGAACTCGTACGACGCGATCGTCCTCGATGTGATGCTGCCGGATGGGGATGGCTTCGCGCTCGCACAACATCTGCGGCACCGGGGACTCGCCACGCCGATCCTCTTCCTCACCGCCCTCGACGCCGTGAGTGATCGCATCCAGGGATTGGACAGCGGCGGCGACGACTACCTGACGAAGCCATTCGACTTCGGCGAACTCCTGGCACGACTCCGCGCCCTGCTGCGGCGACCCAGCCGGCTTGCGCCCGATCGACACCAGGTTGGTGATCTCGTGGTCGACACGCGCCGGCAAGTGGTGTCACGAGCCGGTCGGTCGATCCCTCTGACCGCAAAGGAGTATGCCGTGCTGGAGTTCCTGGCGCGCCATGCGGACCGCGTGGTGAGCCGCGCCGAGCTCACCGAGCACGTATGGGATGACAACCACGAGCCAATGAGTAACACCCTCGATGTGTTCATCAGCCGGCTCCGACGAAAGGTCGACGGTCGCGAGGCCCGTCCGCTCCTGCACACGCGGCGCCGCAGTGGCTACATCCTTTCCGATCTCGCCGCCCCGGCGAAAGACGAATGAAGGCGTGGCGCGGACCCCAGGGTATCCGGCTTCGTCTCACGCTGTGGTACTCCGCGGGTATGGCGGCGAGCCTCCTGGTGTTCGCTGCCGCCGCGTTCTGGCTGATCCAGCGCGAGATCGAGCAACGTGCGGACCGACTGCTCGATGAAGCTGCGCGAGCGTTCGGCAACGAGCTCGTGCTGGAATACCAGATGCTGGGGACGCGCGACAAGGCCATCGACGAGTCGCTGCGGGGCGTACGATTTCGCGGCGTCGTGTTGGGCGTGATGGACCGATCCGAGACCGGCACCTTGCACGCGTCCGCGAGTCTCGCCGGCGAGAAAGCGGGAGCCTCAAACGACCAGCAACACATTCGCGATCACCTCCTGACCGAGCTTCCCGCGCTTCGCCTCGCGCTGTCGCGGGGTGAAGAGTTCGTCACCCTCCCTTCGGAGCAGGACGGCATTCGGGCGTGCCTTCACCGCGTGATGCTCGGGGATGGCGCGCCCGCGGTTGTCGTGGCGGCGCGTGACCGGGGGGCTGACCGCGAAACGCTGGAGAACGTCGGCCTCGCCTTTTTCGCACTTGTCGTCACGTCGATTCTGGTGGCCGCCGCAGCCGGCTATGCCCTCGCGCGAAAAACGCTTGCGCCGATCTCCGCGTTCGGTCAGCA
Organism: Gemmatimonadaceae bacterium; assembly: GCA_052387735.1. Classification (GTDB taxonomy): domain Bacteria; phylum Gemmatimonadota; class Gemmatimonadetes; order Gemmatimonadales; family Gemmatimonadaceae; genus RBC101. The sequence continues at coordinate 2,691 of JBQTIW010000261.1, read as the reverse complement.
GGCACAGTCGATCAGCGCCGCCGATCTCTCAGCGCGAGTGCCAATCGCCAACCCGCGGGACGAGCTCGGAGCGCTCGGCGGGGTGATCAACGATTTGTTGCACCGACTCGAAGGCGCGTTCACGCAACAGCGGCAATTCATGGCCGATGCATCGCACGAGCTTCGCACGCCGCTGGCCATCGTGCGGAACGAGGCGAACATCGCCCTGTCGATGCCCGAGCGCGCAGCGAACGAATACCGCGACGCGCTCCGCATCGTTGAACGCGAGAGCGAACGACTGTCGACACTCGTGGAAGACCTGTTCCTGATGGCACGCGCCGATGGAGGAGGGCAGCCGCTACGACCAGAGCAGCTCTACCTCGATGACATGCTGCGCGATGTGGTGCACGCCACGCGCACACTCGCCGACCTGCGACAGGTGACCGTCACCGTGGAGGCGCCACCTGATGCCGAGTATCGGGGAGACGAGGGCTTGCTCCGCCGCGCGGTCGTCAACCTGGTCGACAACGCGATCAAGCACACGCGCGAGGGGAAGCGCGTCCACGTGCAGCTCGGGTTCGCTCGCAGCCGGTGGGAGATTCGTGTGACGGATGAAGGAGCGGGCATCTCGAGTGACCAGCGACCGCACCTGTTCGATCGATTCCACACCGGTGCGAGCACCCGATCGGGCGTCGCGGCAAAACGGACGTCGGGTACGGGGCTTGGGTTGTCGATCGCGCGGTGGATTGCCGAAGCGCACGGCGGGACGCTCGAGCTCGAGCTGAGTAGTCCAGGGGGTTCGACCTTCCTGCTGGCTCTTCCCACCGCGACCCGTTAACGCGTCATTCAGGTGCAGCCCGCCATTCTTTCTGGTTCCAGTTCCTCCCGGCGGTACCCGCGCGTTTGTCCATTTCCGTGCTCGCATGTTTCATATCGCACTGGCGCTGCTGCTGCTGCAGGGCACCGCACCTTCGGCGGACTCGCTTTCACTCGACGCCGCCCTCCAGCGCGCGCGGGCGCGCAGGCCTGAGGTCATCGTCGCCCGCGCTCGCATAGACGAGGCGCGCGCGGGCCGGCAGCTGGTGTCGCGTCCGCCCAATCCCACACTGGAGGTCTCCACGGTTGCCGCGGATGAGACTCGCCGGCTCGGCGTGGTTCAGCCGCTGGCTCCGCTTGTACGACTCGCCAGCGAGCGGGGCTCGGCATCGGCGTTGATCGATGCCGCACGCGCCGACTCGGTGCAGCGTCTCGCCAACCTTCAGCGCGACGTGACGCGTGCGTTCTATGGGGCGCTCGCCGGCGCCATTCGCGTGCGGCTGCTGCAGGATCTGGTGCGGCTGGCCGACTCGCTAGGCGCCCTCGCCGCGCGGCGAGCACAGGCCGGCGACATTTCCGAGTTGGACCGCGAGCAGTTCGTGCTCGAGGGAGCGCGGGCGCGACTTCAGCTCTCGCGCGCCCTGGAGGAGCGGACATCGCGCGACGCGGTGCTCGCCCGGCAGATCGCGTGGGATGGAGGCACCCTTCCCGCGCCGCACGGTCGTCTCGATACGTTCCTCGCGGCGGTGGAACCATCGACGTCTCCGGATGTCGTCCCGGAAGTACAACGTGCGCGCGCGGCGGCACGGGCGGCGGCGTTGAGCGAAAGTGCAGCGCGGTGGGCACGGATCCCGGTTCCGGGACTCCTGTTTCAACGTGACTGGAGCCGGGTCCCCGGCATAGCGACGCTGACGCGACTCGGATTCAGCGTTCCCGTACCCCTCTTTTCACAGGGGAATGAGGCGCTCGGCGTCGCGGCAGCGCGGGCACGTGAGGCTCAAGCCCAGGCCACCGAGGTCGAGCTCGAGATGGCGCGTCAGCTCACGGCAGGTCGGGCGCGGGTCGCCGAGTCCGCGCGGCGGGCGCGTCTTGCCGCCGACACTCTCCTCGTCGGCGTGGTGCGATTGCGCGAAGGGGCGATCCGGCTCTACGACGCCGGGCGCACCAGCGTGCTCCAGGTGCTCGAGGCACTCCGTGCCGAGCGAGACGCACAGCTCGCCTCGGTGGACGAACTCCTCGCCTTCCAGGAAGCCCGGGCCGATTTCCAGGCGTTGGCCGGGCGCACATCCTTACCGCCAGCTCGTTAGGCCCGATGATTCTACGCAGATACCGACCCGTCGTCGTTTGCCTTGCGCTTGCCGGGTGCGGCGACGCACCCGATCCGAAGGCGGCGGACAAACCCGTCACGGTCGCCCAGCCGGTCGCCGAGGCCGCGCTCACCACTGTGACGCTCGCCGAAGACGCGGAACGCCGGCTCGGCATCGCCGTAGACACAGTGGCGGTCCGGCGACTGGCCGCCGCGCGCTCCTTGCCCGGCGAGATCATCGCGGCTCCCGGCATGTCGCAGCAGCTGGTGGCGCCGGTCGCGGGGCGCGTAGGCCGGGCCAGTGACGGCGAGTTGCCGGTCAGCGGCCGGCGGGTCAGCCGGAACCAGCCCCTGCTCACGCTCATCCCGATGGCGCCCGACCGAGATCTTCTTCGGGCGAACGAAGAGTTGCACGCTGCCGATGTGCGCCTCACGAGGGCACAACTGGAAGCCGATCGCGCCAGAGAGCTGCGACGCGATCGACTGATCTCGGCGCGGGACCGCGAGACGGCGGAGGCAGAGCTCGCGCTGGCCAAAGCGGCTCGCGACGCTGCCGCCGGCCGTGCGCGACTGGCGTCGGGCGAGTCGGG
>JBQTIW010000260.1:0-2001 GCA_052387735.1 Gemmatimonadaceae bacterium | reverse complement strand
CCACGAGTGCTTCGAGCCGCTGCCGTTCGTGTTCCAGCGCGCGGGCCCTCCACGCCGGGATGGCTGCCGCCGCGCCGAGCAGGAGGCTCACCGCAATGAGTCGGAACCACCACGTCTGCCAGAAGGTGGGCAACACTTCGAAGGAGAGGGACGCCGGAACGCTGCTCTGCCCGGCGGGATTCACCGCAACCGCTTCGAATCGATAGGCCCCTGGTCCAAGGCCCGCGTACGTGATGCTGCGCTCCGGGGTCGGGCTCGACCAGCTATCGTTGGCCCCGATCAGGCGATAGCGGAAGCGAATTGCCGATTCGTCGCGGAAGCTCGGTGCAGCAAATGCTATCCGAATCACGCCCTGCGAGACACGGGCACCATGCATCGGAAACGCCTGACCATCCTGCGTCGCCCCTTCGATATAGATGGGTGGAGCAGCGGCCGGGATGATGTCGAGCCCTGGCTCGTACCGTACCGCACCGGAGCCCGTGCCAAACCACAGAATGCCCGCCGCATCTTCGAACGACGCGCCGGCACTTCCCTCCAGCTCGATCAGCCCGCTACCGCGGCCATAGTGCGTGATGCGGTCGCCCGAGATCCGGTTGAGGCCAAGGTTTCCAAACAACCAGATGTCACCGCGCGAGTCCGGAAGCACCTGCCAGACGAAGTTGCTGGCGAGGCCGTCCTTCATCGTGAACGCGCGGACCCCGCCGTCATCGATGCGCAGCGCGCCATCGCCATTGGTGACCGCCCACATCCGCCCCTGCCCATCTTCCTTCAGAGCCCAGACGGCCTGATTCGTGAAGTTCTCCTCGGCGCCAAGCAGCCGCACCGAGTCGCCGTCCATGAGCGCGAGACCACCTTCGAGACGACCCATCCAGAGTCGGCCCCGCGAATCGCGCGCCATCGAGACGATGCTCAGCTTTGCGAGATCAGCACGGTCGACGGCCGTGATGCGTCCGTTGTCCCAATGTGCCAGGCCGCGGTCAGTGCCAATCCAGGCCCCACCCCGACCATCGGCCGCGAAACTGTACACGACGGGACCCGGTAGGCCATCGTGCTCATGATAGACCCTGATCGCCCCCTTCTTGAAGTGCACAAGTCCGCGGCGGGTCCCGATGAGCATGCCGCCGCTGGATTCGCGAGCGATTGCATAGACGCGGTTCTCGAGCACCCCGGGGAGTGGAAGGGGAGTGAATCGCTCACCCTCCAGCACCGCTACACCATTACGCGTCCCGGCCCAGAGTCTGCCCTCGTGATCGACTTCGATCACCCGAACAAATGGACTGGGTAGGCCTGCTGCGTCTGTGTAGGTGCGGAACGGCCCCGGAACGTGCTTGCTGGCCCCGCTTTCCGTTCCAAACCACACGTCGCCTTCGCGATCGACGTAGACGCGATTCAGCAGATCGGTGGGCAAACCGTTCGCCTTCCCAACATGCGCTACCTCGCGGTTGCGAATGCGAAGCGCACCAACACGCGTCGCAACCCAGATGGTCCCATCCCGGTCGACCGCACCGTCAACGAACGATGTGCCCTCCGGAATGCTCCCTTCGGCTACCGCGGTGGCGCTGTCACCGCGGTGCAGAAAGAGCTGGCCTTCGACGCCCACCAGCAGACCGCGGCCGGCGTGCGCAATGAACTGAATTGAGGCGCTCCCAAGCCCGCCGACGGTGTCGGGGACAAAGCGTTCGCCCATGAGGCGCGCGAGCCCCCTATCCGTGGCGACCCACACGACGTTGTTGGAATCAACCACCACGCGAAGCACGTGTTCCGCGGGCAGGCCGTCGGCCGTTGTGTAGTTGCGAATCCGCCCGTTGCTCAGGTGGGCGACGCCACGCTCGGTTCCAACCCACACACCGCCGGCGGTGTCGATCGACAGGCTACGCGTGGTGTTGCTCACCAGGCCTTCCTTCTGGCCCACGCACGTTAGGCGGCTGCCGTCGAGCGTGCACACGCCGCCGGACGTGGCAACGATCAGGCGGCCGTCGCGACCCTCCGTGATGTCCCGGA
>JBQTIW010000259.1:0-3712 GCA_052387735.1 Gemmatimonadaceae bacterium | reverse complement strand
ACGAGACACAGCAAGAGACGGAAGACGGGAGACCCCGGCTTCAGGCATGCCTGAAGTCGGGGTTTCCCATCTCTCGTCTCATTGGGACGACCTCCCCATCGTGCTCACGGACGGCCAGTGCATCCGAACCGCCACCGCCGCGGCGGGCCGGGCGCGTATCCGCGCCGGCATGACGATCGCCGAAGCCAGGTCGCGCTGTGCCGCCCTGCACGTGTTGCCCTGGGACGAAGATCTCATCGGGCAGGAGGTGACTCGGGCCACCGCGGCGTTTGTGCGCGCCAGCCCGCAGGTGACCCCGGCCACCGGTGCGCCCGGCCTCTGGTGGATCGGTGCCGGTGGCCGCGAATCGTCAGGCGGCGATGCCTGCCTGGCGCGCGAGCTCGTGTCGATCGCCCGCATCTGGCACCCCCGAGCCCGCGTCGCGATCGCCGACTCATGCGTGGCCGCGCGGGCAGGGACGTGGGAACAGCGCCGGAGGCGGGAGACCCCGGCTTCAGGCCTGCCGGGGCAGGCGGGAGACGGGAAACGGGAGTTTGTCATCGTGCCACCGGGCGGCTGTGCCGCCTATCTGGCGCCGGCACCGTTGGGTCTCCTCACCATCGACGGTGAGCTCCGGGACGCGCTCCATGCCCTGGGCCTGCACACCATCGGGGATTTGGCCAAACTCTCCGCAGAAGACATCGAGCGCCGGTGGGGACGCACCGGACTCGCTGGGTGGAAACTGGCGCACGGCGACGACCAGCGCCGCCCGGGACTCACGCGCGTGGACACGCCTCGCGTCGTCACCACCGAATTGCAGCCCAGTGTCGAAACGACAGAGCCCGTGCTTTTCCTGGTGCGCGCCGCGCTCGATCGCCTCGTGCATGACCTGATCGCCGATGGGCGATCGGCCGCGGTCATCGCGATCACGCTCACCCTCGACGACGCGCGCGGTGCGCTTCCCACCAGCGGCCGCCGCGCCCATACCATCACCCGCGAAGTCCGCCTCCCCCGCCCCCTGGCGCGCACCGTGCCGCTCCTGGAACGATGCCGCGCCCTGCTCGACGAGTGGCAGCTCACGGCCCCGGTGTGTGGCGTGTCGGTGGCCATTACCGCTACCGCTCCGCTCTCCGGTGCCCAGGGCGAGCTGCTCGACCCCGCCTGGCGCGACCCCGCCGCCGCCGACGCCGCCTTCGCCCGACTCCGGTCCACGTTAGGCACCGACGCCATCGTTCGCCCCGTCATGCGCGACACGCATCGCCCGGAACGGGCTGCCGTCTGGGAACGCGTCGACGACGCCGAGGCTGTACCCGCTCCATCCATCCACTCGTCCATCCGTCCATCCGTCCCGCCCTCTCCCGCCTTCCGTCAGCTCGAGCCCCCTGAGCGCGCCGACGTGGACACCACCGATGATACCCCCGACACTCCCACGCCTCCCCGTGCTCTGCGCTGGCGCAATCACTGGGTGCGCATCCACCGCGCCGTCGGCCCCGAGCGCCTCGCCGGCGACTGGTGGGACGATACCTACGCCCGCGATTACTGGCGCGTGGAAGACGCCGACCACGGTCCCGACCTGATGGTCTACCGCGACCTGCGTGACTCGTCAGGCAGCGTGTGGTATGTGCAGGGGTGGTACGACTGAGTGGGGAGTGGGTGCTTGGTAGGGCCACAGTACCCGCTACCCGCTACCAGCTCAGATGTACGCCGAACTTCACTGCCACTCCGTCTTCTCCCTCCTCGACGGCGCGTCCGAGCCCGAGGCACTCGTCGCGCAGGCGAAAGCGTCAGGCATGCCCGCCCTTGCCCTCACCGATCACGACGACCTTGGTGGGGCAGTGCGGTTCGCGCTGGCGACCCAGGAACTGGGCATCGCCGGCATTCTTGGATGCGAGTTGACGCTGGATGTCGACCAGCGCCGTACCCATCTCGTGCTCCTCGCCGAATCGCGCGAGGGATACGGCAACATCGCCTCGCTCATCACCCGCGGGCGACTCGATCATCCGCGCGGCGAACCGCAGGTGTCGCTCGACACATTGGCCCGGCATACCGACGGCGTGTTCGCACTCACCGGTTGTCCGCGCGGCTGGGTGCCGTCGCTCCTCGCCGCAGGCCAGCGGGATGCGGCATGCGAAGCCGCGGGCACCCTTGTCGACCTCTTCGGCGGCCGGTTGGCGATCGAAGTCTGGGATCACCGGCTCCCCGAGGAACGCCGCCTCGTCCGCCAGCTGATCCCGCTCGCCAAATCGTTAGGCATCCCGTGGGTGGTGACCAATGACGTGCACTACGCGCAGCCCACCGGACGCATCGTGCACGACGTGTTGTCATCCCTGCGGCATCGGTGTCGCCTCGACGAGATGGGTACCCGGCTCCGGCCGAACGGCGAATGGTACCTCAAGCGCCCGGCGCAGATCCGTCGCCGCTGGCGCGGCGACGACGCCGGCATTCATGCGACCCTGGCGATCGCCGAACGCTGCAGCTTCCGCCTGTCAGACCTCCGGCCGGCGCTCCCGACGTTCCCGGTGCCGCACGGAGCCGACGGCGACGAGTATCTGGCGGGCCTGGTGGACCAGGGCGCGATCGAGCGCTGGGGTCGGCCCATCGACGATCTCGATCCGAAGTACCGCCAGCAGATCGAGCACGAGCTCGGACTCATCCGCCAGTTAGGCTTCGCCGGGTATTTCCTCCTCGTCTGGGACATCGTGCGCTTCGCCAACCGCGAAGGCGTGCTGTGCCAGGGGCGCGGCTCGGCGGCCAACTCCGCCGTCTGCTACTGCCTGGGCATCACCGCGGTCGACCCGATCCGGTTCAACCTGCTGTTCGAACGCTTCCTGAGCGCCGAACGCAGGGAGGCGCCGGACATCGACATCGACTTTGCCCACCGCGATCGGGAGAAAGTGCTGCAGTATGTCTACGAACGGTACGGACGCGAGCACGCGGCCATGGTGTGCGAGCAGATCACCTATCGCGGCCGATCGGCGGTGCGCGATGCGGCCCGCGTGCTCGGCTTTTCCGTGCCGCAGGCCGACGTGCTCAGCGCGCTCAGCGACCGCTTCTCCGCGCGCGCCACCGCCGATGCGCTGCGGGACAACACATCTGCAGCTGAGATGATGGGCCGGGACTACGACCGCGATCCGCGGAGCGACGGCCCGGGCATTCCCGGCGATGCCCGGAAACAGAAGGACCAGTGGAGTGCCGAGCAGTTGCTGGCCGAACGGTACGGGCAGGACCTGATGCACGGCACACACACGAGCGCGAAGCTGCGAGCGGAGCGGGAACAGGGCCGGCGGGACGCGTTGAAGGGGGACGGGAGACGGGAGACGGGAGACGAGACGGCAGGCGACAAACGGCAGACGGCAGATCAACGCGCGGGCGGACGCAAGCACGTCGAGCGAGGGCCACGCCGACCCAGGGGCTACGAACCATACGGCAACGCCAACGGCCGCGACACCGCACAGCAGAATGCACGAGTCGAGCAGACGCTCAAACCGTTAGGCATCGGCGCGCCTCCCGGCTCCCGTCGCCCGTCGCCCGTCGCCAACACGCCTCCCACCGCTACGTCCATCCTGGCCGAGGCCGGGCTCGATCCCGGCGACCGGCGCGTGCAGGTGCTTCCCGACATCGTCGACGGGCTGCACCAGGCGCCGCGCCATCGCTCCATCCACGTTGGCGGCTTCGTGCTGACCGCCGAACCCTTGCGCACGGTCGTACCCATCGAACCGGCGTCGATGCCGGG
>JBQTIW010000258.1:0-7673 GCA_052387735.1 Gemmatimonadaceae bacterium | reverse complement strand
TTTGTTTTTTGTTCTTGGAGCTTGGCTTACCGATCACGCCTATAAATGGGGCGCGCCGGGCGTTGGTTGGGCGGGGCGCCGCGCTCGCTGCCTGGGAACCTATAGGGCCACGTCCGCCAATTCAATTCTGGCTCAGTGCGTTGGGGCCGCAGCTGTTTAGGGTTCACGCATGCTTCGTACCTCGCGCCATGGCGACATCATCCAGCTCGAGATGTCGTGTCGGCAGAGTCGCCTCCTCGGCTTTTCGGTCAACGCGTACCTCGTCCGAGGCGTGCTGATCGACAGCGGGTTCCCCAGGGCCGGCCCGGAGCTGGTGCAGTTCCTCGACCCGGCGCGGCTTCGAGGGGCCATGATCACCCACAAGCACGAGGATCATGCCGGCAATGTCGCGGTGCTCGCCACGCGGGGAATCCCGATCGCCATCGCCGCCGAGACCCGGCGTTCAGTGGAATCGCCGCAGCCGATCGGACTCTACCGACGCTGGACCTGGGGAAGTCCCCGACCGCTCGACGTTTCGCTTGTCCCCTTTGCTCCTGGCGATCTGGAGCTGGTACCCACACCGGGGCACTCCAGCGAGCACCATGTGGTGTGGGACGCCGCGGAAGGCGACGTCTTTGGCGGCGATCTCTTCATTGGCGTGAAGGTCCGCATCGCCCATCCCGGCGAGGACATTCGGGGATCCGCGGCATCGCTGCGTCGGATCATTGCGCTGGGGCCGCGTCGGCTGTTTGATGGTCATCGCGGACTGGTCCCCGACGCGATCGGCGCACTGTCGGCGAAACTGCAATGGATCGAAGATACGGTGGGCGTGATCGAGCAACGCCATCGTGCGGGCGCGGGTGAGACCGAGATCCTGAAAGCGGTGTTTGGAAGAGAAGCCGTGACGGGGTATGTGTCGAAGGGCGACTACTCCCGGCGGAACTTCGTACGCTCCGTTGTAAGCACCATGGCCTAGCGAGCGGGCGTGCATGACGCCCGATTTCTCCAATGCGACGAACTCCTTCTGACATGAGATTCCTCCGCCGTCCCCTCGCGTACGCCGCAAGCGTCGCCGTTGCCGCCTGCGCGCTCGACAACATGACGAGCGCGCTCGAGCCGGAGACGGGCACCGGGCAGGTGTATACGCTCGTCACGTTCAACGGCAAGAACGTTCCGGCAGTGGTGCTGCAGAATCAGTCCACGCTGGAGATCCAGAAGGGTGCGCTCACGCTGTCTGCAGATTCATCCTGGACCCTGTCGTACGTCGTGCGCCTCTCCACTGGGGGCGGCGATCAGAACAGCGTGCAGACAAGCCGGGGCGTGTACTCGCTGATCGGCACAGCGCTCAAGTTGACCTTCCGCGGGGACACGGCTACGCGGTTCACCGGCACGTACTCGCCAACCGACGTTGTCCTCAAGGATGCGAGCGTTGCGAACGGAGATGTGCTCGCGTTCAGGCGATAGGCGATGGGCGATCGGCCGCAGGCGATGGGCGACAGGTGATGGAGCCGATCGGCGATGACGGATTCGACGACCGCTCAGACTGCCGTCCATGCTTATCGGCTATCACCCATCCCCTTCCGACCCCCTGCTCTTCTCGTACTCCGCCCTCAGCACCCTCATCAGCCCGTCGCGCCTGTCGTACAAGCGCCGCAGCGTGCGCTTTTTTCGTTTAGCCAGGGCGTACGACGCGAGCAGCGGGAGCCCGATGGTGGAGTCGACGTAACAGACCACGGCGTCGGGTAGTCGGTCGGGATCGATCTTGCCCCAGCTCACGGCTTCGGCGGGCGTGGCACCTGAGAGACCGCCGGTGTCCGGGCGTGCGTCGGTGATCTGCAGAAAGAAATCGTGTCCGCGCTCGTCGATGCCGAGCACTTCCTGGATCTGTGGTTCCGTCTGGAGAGCGAAGTTCTTGGGACTGCCGCCACCCAGGATGAGAATCGCACTCTTGCCTCCACCGCGCTTCGCCCCGAGCACCAGCGCCGCCGTCTCGTTCACGTCCGCGTTCGGGTCGATCAGGCACTTGTTCCCGTCGAGCGAAAGCGCCGCGACGTTCATGCCGATGGAAGAGTCGCCGGGTGACGACGTATAGATCGGCACGCCGCATTTGTAGGCGGCGCTGAGCAGCGACTTCTGACCAATCCCCAGCTTGCGCTCGCGTTCGGCCACGTACTTCCCACAGAGCCAGTGGAACTCGGCGCTGGACATTGCGCGCTGGAATTCCTTCCCCTGCACGATCGCCCGGAAGAACGCGTCGGTGGACAGCAGCACGTCGTAGTCGAAGAAGATGTCGTAGATGCGCACCACGCCCTCTTCACGCAGCACCACATCGGAGATGCCGGGATTGCCGCGGTGCATCGAGAGTCCAAGCCCGAAATGCGTGTCGTGGTACAGGTTGGCCCCGGTGGAGATGATCCAATCGACGAATCCGGCCTCGATCAGGGGGATCACCGCCGCCATGCCCAGCCCAGCCGGCGTGAGCGCCCCGGTCATGGTCAACCCCACGGTGGTGTCGTTCGCCAGCATCTTCTCGGTAAACAGCTGGCAGCCCTCGCGGAGCCGCCCGGCGTTGTACGCGAGATACGTCCCGTCGATCAGGTCGACGACGCGTTCCTTGCCGGTGATCTTTCGCGGATTGATCCTCGCCCCGCGCAGAAACCGGGATGCTTCAGCCGCGGTATGCCCCTTGCCCGCTTCCTCACGCGCTTCGGCCGCTGCCTTCTGCACCGCTTTCGGCCCAGCGGCAGAAGATCGTTTGACGGTCTTTCCCACGCGCGACGCCTTGAGTCCGAGCGAACGTCCGCTCGCCTGAGATGGCTTGCCGGTGCCCCCCGACTCCCGCCTCCCGTCTCCCGTCTTCACGGCGTTTTCTCCAGAGGCGCTTCGGTCCTGATCTGCGCGTCGTAGGCGGCGATCACGGCCGTCGCCGCCTCCTGGGGGTCATCGGTGATGAGCATGAGCTCCATGTCGGCCGGCGAGATCTTGCGTTCCCCCAGCACCCGCGACTGCACCCACCTGACGAGTCCCGCCCAGTAATGACGGCCAAACAGAATCACGGGGAACTGGTGAATCTTCCCCGTCTGGATCAGCGTGAGCGCCTCGAACAACTCGTCCAGCGTGCCGAAGCCGCCCGGGAAGATGATGAACGCGTTCGAGTACTTGATGAACATCGTCTTCCGCACGAAGAAGTAGCGGAAGTTGATCAGGGTGTCGACGTACGGATTGGCACCCTGTTCAAAGGGGAGCTCGATGTTGCAGCCGATTGAACGGCCGTTGCCCTCCTTCGCGCCTTTGTTGGCCGCCTCCATGATCCCCGGACCGGCGCCGGTAATGACGGCAAACCCCGCCTCGGCGAGCAGCCGTGCGGTCTCGTACGCCGCCTGATACTGCGGATCATCGGGACCTGTGCGCGCGGAGCCGAAGATCGTGACACCCTTGTCGATATCAGCGAGCACGTCGAAGCCTTCCACGAACTCGGACGTGATCCGCATGACGCGCCAGGGATCAGTCTGCGTGAATCGCTCCCGCACGCCCGGCTGCTGCAGCAACTTGGCGTCTTCCGTGATGCCGAGTGTGTTGCGGATGGAGGTGTCGATCGCGCGGTGTGCCCCTGACGTGCGGGCCGACGATGCCTGTGACGGGGGCATTCGACCCGCAGCGCGGTGGCCGGTCTCGGTGCGCTCTCGAAGTCCCTCGACCGCTTCCTGACTGGCACTCAAGAGGCGGTCTGGGCTCACGGGTCGCCCACTCGCTGAACGGGGTCCGCCTTCCCGGCCCTTTCGATTCTGGCGAGTCCTGATCCCTTCTCCGTTTTTGCGCTTTGCCATCGATAGTTTTCTGATGAAGGCTTGCCCGCGCTCGAGCGCGCCTGAGTTTAATCGTTCCTCCAGATGCCCGTCATCATCCTTGTCGCCGACGGTGCCCGCCCGGATACCCTCGCGAGCGCGATGGACCGAGGTGAGCTCCCTGCCCTCGCGCAACTGCGCGCGGAAGGTGGTGCGCATACCATCGTGACGGCCTGGCCCTCCGTAACCGGCGTGGCATACACACCGTTTTTGATGGGCCGGTACCCGGGCCCCGTTGGCCTGCCCGGTCTCCGCTGGTTCGATCGCACGCGGCGCATCGGCCGATTTCTCGGTCATTCGCGCAGTTACGTCGGGTCCGAAATGCGCCGGGTGGACGCCGATCTCAGCGCTGAAGCACCGACGATGTTCGAGCTGACCAAAGGGCGCCTCGGCGCGCTGACCGTGATTCAACGAGGGCTCCCCTGGCGTGATCGCCTGGGGTTCGGCGCCAGGTTCACGGCGCGGGCAGCGGTGACGCACTTTCGCGGCAACGTGCGTGGCTGGTTGTCGATCGACCGGGACATTGGTGCGTCGCTGGCGCGGCGCATTCGGCGCGAAAAGCCCGAGTTTGTTTTCGCGGCGCTGACGGGGATCGACAAGACGTCGCACTCCGAGGGGCACGACGCCGGGCTGGTGCGCGAGGCGATGCAGATCGTGGACGCCATCGCCGCAGAGATCCGGCACGATGCCGAGCGGGAAGGCGCGTGGCAGGACACTCACCTCTGGGTCGTAAGCGACCACGGCCACTCACCGGTGGAGCATCATGACGATCTGGCGGAGCTCTTCCGCGATCGCGGCTTTCGCACGTTGTCCCATCCCTGGACCTTCGGGAACTCGCATCAGCTCGCGGTCATGGTCAGCGGCAACGCGATGGCACACGTGTACCTGGATCTGTCACGTCGCGAGCGGCCGTTCTGGCCGGCGCTGCGCGACCGGTGGCGCGAACCCGTCGAGGAGCTTGCGGCGCGCGAGTCCGTCGATCTGGCGATCCTCCCGCACTCGGCGACCACGGCCGAGGTACGCAGCAGGTCGCGCGGCACCGCGACCATCGAGAAACAGCACGGGCGCTATTCCTACCGCCCGCAGAGTGGCGACCCGTTAGGCATCGGCGAGGTGGGCCAGGTCTGCGCCTGCGAAGCGCTGGACGCCACGGCAGACAGCGATTATCCCGACGGCATCGTGCAGATCGCCAATCTGGCCGGCTCCGACCGCTCCGGCGAAGTGATTCTGTCCGCCGCGCGTTGCTGGGATTTCCGGGAGCGCTACGAGCCGATTCCGCACGTGTCGTCTCATGGCGCCCTGCATCGCGAGCACATGCTGGTGCCGCTGCTGACCAGCCACGCACCGCGTCACGTCCCGCGCCGCACCGTGGACGTCATGCCGTCGGCACTGACCGCACTCGGCCGTTGCGTTCCGCGAGGCCTCGACGGGAGGTCCTTCCTGTGAACGGGACTGGGGATTCGGGGATTGGGCATCGGGCGGCTTGCTTGACTCGGCTGCTCCGGCGTAGCCGATTATCCCCAGTCCCGAATCCCGGCTCTCTATGTTCACACATCGCGTTCTGTTACCCGGTCTGATTGCGGCCATTGGATGCTCGAGCGGGGGCGCAGCGTCCACGTCTGGAGCGACCACGGGCTCGACCGCGAGTGCGGCAGCGCGGCGCGGCAGCGCAACGTTGATCACGCAGCAGGAGATCGCCGCGGCCGGCGCGGGCATGGAGAACGCCTTTGATATCGTCGAGCGCTTGCGCCCGTCGATGATGCGGTCACGCGCCTCGACGTTCGGCACCCCGCGTTCGGACGGCACCCAGGCTGGAGCGTCCATCAACGTGCTGGCCTATGTCGACGAGATCCGCCTCGGCGAACTGAGCAACCTGCGAACCGTTCCGGCGACCCAGATCCTGGAGATCCGCTACATCTCGGCCACGGATGCAACTCAGCGTTGGGGCACGGGGCACGGGAGCGGGGTGATTCAGGTCGTCACCAGGAAGTAGGGCAAGCGGGGCGGGTGCGCGGGTGCGCGGCAATGCCCTGCGCTTACCAACACACGCGCTTACCCGCTTGCGCTTCACCCGCTCGGTTTACGGCACCACCGCCGGCTTGGGCTCGATCTTCACGATCCAGAGTCCGTTGTACATGTCGTTGACGTAGGCGAGGCCGTTCTTCACGACGACGCCCCACGTCATGGCTGCGTTCTTCACGCGGCCGTCCATGTCGGCGGTGTTGAGGTGTCCGATTTCGCGGCCCTGCGCGCGCAGGTCGCCGCGCAGCTCTCCGCCCACATCAAACGCGCGGAAGCCGCCGTTGTACGCACCCATGTACAGCGTGTCGCCGGCGACCCACACGTTGTGCACGCCGCCGAATTCCGGCTCGTAGTGCGCCACCGACTTCGGGTTGTTGAGATCACTCACATCGATCACCTGCAGGCGACCGTACGCCCGGCCAGCCGAGGCGTCCTTGGCGCCTTTCACGCCGTCAGCGGGAAAGACCTCGTCGGCAATGAACACATAGTTCTTGTGTCGCCACGCCGTGTGGGTGCCGCGGATGAAGCCGGGTCCACCTGACGCCTCGACGTCCCGATACGTCGCATTCAAATCGTACTTGAACTGCGACACCAGCTGCGGATTGCTGGGTGTGCCGCCCTTGATTCCGTTGCCGACGTCGAGCACCACCAGGCCATCGTTCCACCAGCTGCCGTAGAGCAGGCCGTTCTGCACGTCGATGTCGTGCAGCGTTCGCCCAACGTCCCCGTGGGTCCTGGGCGTCTTCCACTGCGCCACTTCCTTCGGCGTGTAGGGATCGTTGATGTCGATGACGTGCAGGGCGCCCGTGCCGTCGTTCGTGAGATAGATGTGCGTGCCGTGCTTCTCCTGCTGGTAGATGAACGCCGAGTGCACGCCGGAGGTGACACCGTCGGTGAACTCGCTGATGACCTTTGGGTGCTTGGGGTCTTCGAGCGAACAGATGACGATGCCGTTCTTGCGATCGCTCGCCCCTTCGCGCGTGAACACGAGGAACCTTCCATCGGGCGTGGTCATCACATCGTTGACTCGCCGGGTGTTGGAGATGACCGAGTCCGTCACGATCGGCCTGGACGGGTCGCTGATGTCGATCGCGTACATCACGTCCCCGCCACCCCCCGAGCCGAGGTAGGCGTGCTTGCCATCGGGATGGAGCCAGACTTCTTCGGTTGAAAACCGCGTACGGGGGAGGCGGCCAACGACGGACAGCGGGCGCCGCACGTCACGCGGGGCGAGGCGCACCACCGCCTGTGCCGTGCGCGTGCCCTGGCTTGCCGTCACGACGTATTCGCCCGGCGCGTAGCCGGTGAATGCCCCGTCCTGGCCGATGACCCCTTCACCGGGAGAGAAGGACCAGCCAGTCGACAGGCCGGCAATCTCGCGGCCGCGGGAATCCTTGGCGACCGCTTTGAGGCGGATCACGTCGCCCTGGCGGGCATCCACACGACCCGGACTGAGCTCCATGGAGGCGATCTGTGCGTTCAGGACTTCGACCGGTATTGCGATGCTGGCGGCGCCGGAGGTGGCGGTGAGCGTGGCCTTGCCGGCCGCGGCTCCGGTCACCATTCCGTCCTGATCGACCCGGACGACGTTAGGCGTGGACGAGCGCCAGGTGATGCGGTCGTCGGGGCGCAGGTCGCCCGTCTTGCTGAAGACCTGTCCCCAGAAGCGCAGCCGCTGGCCCAGCGCGATCCGTGCGGACGGGTACGTCGGGGTGATCGAGGCGGCCGGACCGGCGATCATCTTGACCTCGATGCGCTCGACCTTGGGCTGGGCCCCAGGGACCAGCGCCACCACCGCCACGGGCAGGGTGCCCGTCGCCCCGGAGG
>JBQTIW010000257.1:0-3753 GCA_052387735.1 Gemmatimonadaceae bacterium | reverse complement strand
CGTGGTCACACCGAAGCGTGCCGAGGCCACTTGTTTGATCGCGCTCGCGCGAGTCGTGCCGTACCGTGCGGGTTCCTCCCCACCTTCGCCGCTGTTGCTGCGCCCGCCGATCCGGTTCATGGCGAGCGCCAGCGTTTCGTGTGCCTCACGACTCAACGAGCCGAAGGACATGGCCCCCGTCGCGAATCGTCTCACGATGTGCTCCACCGGTTCCACCGACGAGAGCGGGACGGCGTCGCGTTCGCAAAACTCGAGCAGACCGCGAATGGTCGACGGGCGTTGGCTCTCATCGTTGACCGCGCGTGCAAAGTCGTCATACCGATCACGGCGATTGGCGCGCGCCGCGTGTTGCAACGTGGAGATCGTCACCGGATTCCAGTTGTGGTGCTCCCCCTGGCTTCGGTAGTGAATGCGTCCGCCCAGGTCGAGGCGATCCGGCGACCGCGTCGGACGAAAGGCGTCGGCGTGACGGCGCAGCGCCTCTTCGGCGACATCGCCGATCTCTATCCCGCCAATGCGAGACGCCGTACCGGTGAAGTATCTCTCGACAAGATGTGGTCCGAGCCCGATGGCCTCGAAGACCTGTGCGCCGCAGTAACTCTGGATCGTGGAGATCCCCATCTTCGAGAGGATCTTGAGCAGACCCTTCTCCACCGCGGTGATGTATTTGCGCTCGGCGGTCGACTCGTCGATCGGCGGTGGGAGCCTGCCTTCGCGCACGAGGTCGATGAGCGTCTCGAAGGCCAGGTACGGATTGACCGTCCCCGCACCGTAGCCGATGAGGAGCGCAAAGTGCGTCACGTCGCGCGCCTCCCCGGTCTCGACGATGAGCCCGACCTCGGTCCGCAGTCCCTCACGTACCAGGTGGTGGTGCACGGCCGACGTGGCGAGCAAGGAGGGGATCGGCGCCCAGGCCGCATCGACGCCACGATCGCTGAGGACGAGGATGGTGTACCCCTCGCGCACGGCCTGCTCCGCATGGCCGCATAACGATTCGACGGCACGGTGCATCGCGCGCGGGCCGCCCGAGGCCGGGAAGAGCGCACGCAGCACCTTGCAGCGGAAGCGTGGGTCGACGATGGCTCGCACCTTGGCGAGTTGCGCGTTGCTGAGAATCGGGCTTCGTACCCGGATGCGCCGCGCATGCGCGGGACGTTCGCCCAGCACGTTGACTCGCGGACCGATATTCACGCTCAGCGACATGACCAGCTGCTCGCGGATCGGATCGATCGGCGGATTCGTGACCTGCGCGAACAGCTGCTTGAAGTAGTTGAACAGCAGCTGGGGCTCGAGCGAGAGCACGGCGAGCGGCACGTCGTTGCCCATGGACCCCACGGGCTCTTCGCCTTTGGTCGCCATCGGCGAGAGCACCATCGAGAGCTCCTCGATGGAGTACCCGAACGCCGCCTGCCGCTCACGCAGCGTCGCGTGCGCCGGCTGGGCGACGCTCAGTGGCTCCGGAAGCTCCTCGATGCCGATCCGGTTGGCCACGACCCACGCGCGATACGGCTTGCGCGCCGCGAGCTCAGACTTGACCTCCTCGTCCTCGATCACGCGTCCGCGCACGGTATCCACGAGAAACATCTTCCCCGGCCGGATACGACCCTTGGAGGCGATCCGATCGGCGGGGACGTCCAGTGCCCCTGCTTCGGACGCGAGCACCACGCGGTCGTCCGTCGTCACGAGATAGCGGGCCGGTCGCAAGCCGTTGCGATCGAGAACGCCGCCGACCAGTCGTCCGTCGCTGAAGGCCACCAGCGCGGGACCATCCCATGCCTCCATCATCGCATGGTGAAACTCGTAAAACCCCCTGCGGTCGAGATCGAGCTCCGCGTTGCCCTCCCACGCTTCGGGGATCAGCATGGCGAGGGCATGCGGCAGGGATCGCCCGCCTCGGACGAGGAACTCCACCGCGTTGTCCAGGCACGCGGAATCCGATTGGTCCTCGCTGATGATCGGAAAGAGCTTGTTGATGTCTTCGCCGTAGAGCGGCGACTTCACACACGCCTCGCGCACACGCATCCAGTTGAGGTTTCCGCGTAACGTGTTGATCTCGCCGTTATGGCAGAGAAACCGGCAAGGATGCGCGCGCGACCACGACGGAAACGTATTGGTCGAGAATCGCGCGTGAACGAGGGCGATGGCACTCGAGAGGCGGGGATCGCTCAGATCTGAATAGAAAGGCCTCAATTGCCTGGCCTTCAGCATTCCCTTGTATACGAGAGTTTGGGAGGACAGGCTGGCGATGTGGAATCCGCCGCGGGTGCCGATCGCGTTCTCGATCTGCCGGCGCGCGACGTAGAGCTTGCGCTCGAGGGCGCTCGCGCCGCCTGTGTGGCCCGTGCGGACGATGAGTGCCTGACGAATCACGGGCGCGCTCGCCCGGGCCACCGCCCCGATGACGTTCGGGTCCACGGGAACGTCGCGCCACCACAGCAAGGAAAAGTTCTCCTCGGCGAGCACGCGCTCCAGTTGCAGCACGCAGGCCTGCCGCTCGCCGCTCGCGCGCGGGAGAAAGAACATCCCCACCGCGTACGATCCGCGCTCCGGGTGCCTGACGCCGAGGGCGGCGGAATGGCTGGCGAGGAGACCGTGCGGTACCTGGAGGAGCAGCCCGGCGCCATCGCCCGTTTCCGGGTCGCACCCTTCGGCACCTCGATGGGCCAGATTCTCGAGGAGCTCGAGTCCCTGCCTGACGAGGTCGGAGGACGCGATGCCGCGCCGGTGCGCGACAAACCCCACGCCGCATGCCGCGCGCTCGTGGCGCGGGTCGTACAGGCCCTGCGCGCGTGCGCCGGGGAACTCGTCATCCCACTCCTTCATCTCGCGTCTCCGGATGATTCGCCGGCTCCGTGCCGGCGACGTGTCCTGAAAACGCCCCTCCCGATCAGCGTCAGGAGGGGCGTCACCTCGTCGAACCCGCGTGCTGCAGTGCTGCTTGCCCCCTACCTGCGCGCCCATCGACCGGCCCAGAATCGCTTGAGGGCCGTTTCAACAGGTCGTACCGTGAGCACGTCTGGTGGGCATTGTCGCATGGTGGTCCTCATGCCGCCGTCGCGCGCGCGGCGGACGTCACGCCGGCGATGTCGCTGGTGGGAAGCAGCACGCTGTCGCCGAGAGCAGCGTGCCGGCCAGCCAGTTCGCCGATGTCGCCCCCATGATAGGCCTCTTCCCCATGCTCGCTCTGGTCGACTCCATGAATCTCCTCATGAAGCGGAACTCGTAAGGCAGTCACCAATCGGAGCGCGCCGAGTATCCCGGCAGTGAGACCGCCTGACAACGCAACGGTCGCGCCCACGGCGAGGAACTGCACGCCGAGCTGGGCGGCGTTACCGGCGAGTAATCCGTCGGCACCGGCCGGGTTGACGACTTTCGTGGCGAAGACGCCGGTCAGAAGCGCGCCGAGGATCCCCGCCACACCGTGGCAGGCAAAAACGTCGAGGGCGTCGTCGACTCGCGTGCGTGCGCGCAGCTGGATGGCAGCGTAGCTGCCGCAGGCGCCGAGCGCGCCGATGATCAGCGCGGCGGGCGGCGTGACGTAACCGGCAGCCGGTGTGATGGCGACCAGCCCCACCACGGCCCCGGTTGCAGCACCCACCGCAGTCGATCCACCCGTCCGCGTGAGGTCGAGGAGCATCCAGACCGTCAACGCCGCTGCCGCGGCGGCGTGTGTCGTGAGCAGGGCGTTCGCCGCCACGCCGTTCGCCGCCAGCGCGGATCCGGCATTGAACCCGAACCAGCCGAACCACAGCA
>JBQTIW010000256.1:0-6643 GCA_052387735.1 Gemmatimonadaceae bacterium | reverse complement strand
TGCCCGACAACATGTTCCAGCCACCCAAGAGCCTCGTCGATGCGGTCCGCGACCGCACCCTGGTCCCCTTCGTGGGGGCGGGGATCAGCGTTGGCGCCGTCTACGGACTTCCCCCTGAGAAGCGATTCCCCGACTGGGACGGCCTGATCCGGCGGCTGGCCGAGCGGCTGAAGGAGGAGGGGAAGCCGGTCGAGGGGGCGAACGTGATCGCGGCGCTCCCCGCCGATGCGATGGCCGCGGCACAGCTTGCGGCTGACAGCCTGGGCCGAAAACCCTTCGTCGACGAGATGCAGAAGGCGTTCGAGGGACTCCACGCTCCGCCCGGCGCCGACCTCTCGGCGGCCGAAGCGATCTGGCGGCTGCGCGCACCCTTCGTCATCACCACCAACTATGACATGGTGCTCGGCTGGTCGCGCGAAGTCACCCAGGTGCATAACGACGACCCTTCCCTCCTCGGCATGCTCGATGCACCGCTGCCGGGCAAGCGGCAGGTCTGGCACCTGCATGGCTCGATCACCCGGCCCGACACGATGATCCTCACCTCCGGCCAGTACGAGAAGCTCTATCCGGTCGGAGAGAAGCGGACCGAGTATCAGAACGCGTTCAACCATTTCCAGCATCTGCTGACGACTCGCTCGTTCCTGTTTCTTGGCTTCAGTCTCGCTGAGCCCGTGCTGCGCACAAAACTGGAGGACGTGCTCGCGCTGACCGCGAAAGCGATGCCGATCAAGTTTCTCCTGCTCCGCGCTGGTCAGGCGACTGATGCACAGAAGGCGGAGTTCTTCGAGAAGTTCAACGTCCAGGTCGTCGAGTACGCCGACTTTGGTGGTCCGATGGTGGCTGCGATCGATGCCGTGAGCCGGGAGGCGTGGCCGGTGGCCGATCCGCTCGAGGGGTTCGCGGTGAGCACGGAGATGAGGCCCCTGGTCGAAGCCCTGCTCGAATGTGTCAAGCAGCTCGCTCCGCCGCCGCAGGTGGTCGCCCGCCTGTACAATGCGGCAAAACCCGGTGGGTGGGAGCACGCCCTCAAGGTCGGCGACGGGATCACGCTGCTGCACGATGCCATTCGTGTGTTAGGCACGAGCGTCATCCCGGCCAATGGCCCGTGGCCATTGCTCGGCTTCACCGATCGGTTGAAGGATGAGGTCACGGAGCCGTACGTCTCGAAGCTGGGCGTCTGGATCGACGACGTCGTCGAGCGGCTCGGCGTCGACACCGCTGCGCGCGCTCGCATCCGGCAGCAGCTGGTTGATGCTCGTGCGGAGAGCTCGGCGCGTCCGACGCAGGTGCTCGTCAGGATCGTGGCGCATCCGAAGACGGCCGGCCAGTGGCTGGTGCACGCCTGGTCGTGGTCGGGAGACGTGCCGGACGCGCTGTTCGGCCCCGAAGGGCGCAGCTTCGACGACAAGAAACCGGAAGCAGTAGTGATGGACCTGCTGGAGGAGCTCGAGGCACGGGAGGTCGATCCGGATCGCACGAGCATTTCCTTTCTCGTCGCGCGTGCACTCGCGTGTGAGGCGATCGACCGCTGGGGCCTCCCCCCTGGCGTGGCCAACGATCCGCCCATCGGGGCGACGTACATGGTGACGGTGCGATCGCTGGAGCGACTGGAGAAGCCACCCTTGATTCGCCGCCGGCTCCGCAAGGCATGGGATGAGCTCAAGAAGCGAGCGGCAGAAGTGTTGGCCATGCTCGATCCGAAAGCACCGCCTCCGCCTAACGACGCCGTCCATGCCGTCTGGCTCGACGCGCCGACCGCTCTGCGCAAGGACCTGGGGATGACGCTCCAGCAACAGCGCGCGGTCTGTGCCGTGCTGCGCGACGCACCCTGCGCCACGGCACTCGATCACCTGAGCGCGGTCCTCGACACCACGACACCGGCCATCATGTGGTACCGCGATGCCACCGCGAGCGCCGCGCACGTGGAGATGGCGATTCGGACCCTGCTGGAATCGGTGCCGATCTCGGAGCTTCCGCGCCGGCTGCGCGAGGAGCGCCAGGACGCGTTCGACCAGGATTCCGCGACACATCCCGGCGTGAACCTCACGCTGATCTGGGAGAACGCAGACTACCTGCCGCCCGAGTACAACCCTGACGCGAAAGCGAAGCTCGAAACGAGCTGAGGAGCATCATGACTGACTGGAGACTGTTCCGGAGTGCCGAAGGCCCCAGGCCGGACTGGCGCAACGAGCGACCGGAGGCACCGCCCTGGCGTCAGTTCGCTACGATCGCGTCCACCCGAGCGGAGACGTTCGAACCGCCGAAGGGTGTGATCGAGGCGGTGAACGCAGCCCTGTACCTGCGCCGCCCCATCCTGGTGACCGGCGATCCGGGGACCGGCAAGTCGTCACTTGCCTACGCCGTCGCGTACGAACTGGAACTCGGCAAGGTCCTGACCTGGCACATCAATTCCCGGTCGACGCTGCTCGAGGGTTTGTACGATTATGATGCGCTGGCCCGACTGCGCGACGCGAACCTTCAGCGCCTCAGCCTGGATCGTCCCGCGGGCGACGTCCCGCAGTCCGGGACGACCCTGGCACCCCCCAAGCCGGAAGACATCGGGCGGTTCATCACGTTAGGCGCGATCGGCACGGCGTTCCTGGCCCCGCCCAGGGAGCCGCGCGTGGTGCTGATCGACGAGATCGACAAGAGCGACGTGGATCTTCCCAACGATCTGCTGCATGTGTTCGAAGACGGCATGTTCGTGATCCCGGAGCTGGCGCGCATCGCCGACCACTCTCCCGAGATCCGCGTCCGGACGCAGGACCCCGACCGCATGGCCACGGTCCAGAAAGGGGTCATCACCTGCCGCGAGTTCCCCATCGTCGTGATCACGTCCAACGGCGAGCGCGACCTCCCCCCTGCGTTCCTGCGGCGCTGCCTTCGCATCGACCTGCCAAGGCCGGGTCCCGACATGCTGCGCGCAATCGTCACGCGGCACATTCCGGGAAAGGACATGGCGCTCCTCGAAGAGCTGCTCGGGAAGTTCGAAGAGAAGCGGAACCAGGGTGGGATGCTGGCCACCGATCAGCTGCTGAATGCGTTCTATCTCGTCACGCGCGGAAGGGAGTTCACACCGGACGACCGAGCGGCGATCGAAGCGATCGTGCTGCGGGAGCTCGACGCGCGGTGAGCGACGGCCTCGCCCTCCTGCTGCGCGCCCTGCAGACAGGGGGCCTCGAGATCGACGTCGAGGCGGCGCTCGACAGCGTGTGGCTGGCGCTGCGCATGCGCGAGCAGGAGCTCGCCGGTGACGGAACGTCGACAGCGTCGACGACGGGAGCGTACGCGACCGCTGAAACGCGAGCGGCCGGTGCCCAGGGTGGACAGGGTCGGGCCACGTCGACCCGGGATGCGGAGCGCGAACGACGCGTGACGAAAACCGGGCAAGTGATGAAGCAAGCCGCCGCGACGCAACCCGATATCGGCGCCCCTGCGCGCAGCCTCACCCTTCCCCGCGCCGCTGCGCTGCCCGAGAGTCGCGAGCTCATTCGCGCCCTGCGCCCCCTGCGGCGTCGTGTCGTGTCACCCGGTCAGGGGCTGCTCGACATCGATACCACGGTGCAGCGCGCCGCGGAGGAGGATCTGTGGATTCCGGCCTTCGCCGCGGCCAGGGAGCGCTGGCTCGACGTGCTGCTGGTGGCCGACCACGGCCTGTCCATGATCATCTGGAAGGACACGATCGACGAGTTCGAGCGGGTGCTCCGCAATGCGGGGGCATTTCGGAGCGTGCGCTCGTGGTGGCTCGAGTCGGACGCCACGGTGGCGGTGACGGCGCGCGGGCGCGGCCCACGGCCTGACACCCCGGAACACCTGACGCGGCTCGTCCGCGGCGCAGGGCGCTCGGTGGTGCTGCTGATCTCCGACTGCGTCGGCGACCGATGGCACGACGGCGCCATCCCGCGGTTGATCGCCCGATGGTCGCGACAGCTGCCAACGGCCCTGATGCAGGTGACGCCGGAGTGGTTCTGGGCGCGGACCGCGTTAGGCGAGACCGTCGGCTCACGCTTTCGGAGCGCGGTGCCGGCGATGGTGAATCACCGGTTCCGCTGGGATGCGGGCGCGCTGAGCTCCGGGGGGGTGACGCCCGTGGAGGCGGAATCCTTCCTCCGCGTCCCGACGACGACGCTGACGCCCGACGCCGTGGCACGAGTCGCGGGGCTCATTGCCGGCGTCGGTCGAGAGTGGGCGCCGGGCGTCGTGTTCGACCTCACGTGGGAGGGCGAGGAGGCGCGCCCGGCCGGAGCTCCCTCCACGGCGGAGGATCGCGTCGCCCGTTTCCGCGCCCTGGCGTCGCGCGCGGCACAGCGCCTCGCTTCGGCCTTTTCTGCATCGCCGGTCAGCTCGTTAGGCGTGCTCCGGTTTCTGCGGCGCGACCTTCTCCCCGGAGCAAGCCCGTTCGCCGAAGCCGAGGTCCTGCTGGGCGGGCTGCTGCACGTGAAGCGGGAAGAGGCGCGTTGGGATGCCGGAGCCAGCCTGCCGCTGCGGTTCCATGACGGGGTTCGTGCCCTGTTGCAGGACACGGCCGTGGCGGGCGACGTGCTGCGCGTGCTCGCCCACGCGGCGAACGTCGCCGACACGGGGGTGGGGCCGACATTCACGTCGTGGCTGAACAATCCCTCGTCAGGCGCCGGGCAGCTGGACCCCGAAGGGAGCACCTTCGCCGCAGCGGCGGCGCAGATGCTGGCGCGGTTAGGCGGGCGATATGCGGAGATCGTGAAGCCGGCCCCTGTAGTCGCCGAAGGAGGAATCGGGATCTCACTGGGCGTCACCGCCGAGGGAACTGTGGGGACGCCCACCGATCTGTCGGTCGAGACGCAGACATGGCCAGGCGACCGCGCCGTCCTGCTCGTGCACGGCGTGGGAAGCGGGCAGTCGAAGCTGCCACCGGTTCTCGACCAGGTGCGTGAGCAGTTGGGAGGTCAGGCAGACAGGGTGGCGATCTACGAGATCCAGTTGGACCACATCGACGACTGGGTCGCCACGAAGTCGCTCTTCTCGCAGCAGCTCGCGACATTGATCGACGCGTTGACACGGCGGATCGGGGATAGCGTGTACGGATCGGTGGCAGCGCAGACCATCGCGGACCTCATCTGGCCCGTGCTGAGTGCGCCGATGCGGGCCGCGGCGCGCGAGCTGTTGCTGGCCCAGCTGCGGCAGATCGTGAAAGACGGCACTGACGCGGGAGTGGCGCCGCGTGATCAGAGCCTCTCGATCATTAGTCACTCGTCAGGCTGCTTCCACACATACGAAGCGTTGCACCACGCGGCGAGCACGCCGGGGCTCGGGCTGCAGCCCGGAACTCACGGCGTCCGCTTCGAAAACGTGGTGTTCGTCGCCTCGCCGGTGCAGATCATCCGTACGCTGTTCCAGTCGTTGGGCGAGCTCTTCGACAACCGGCAGGACGTGTACGCGGTGAGGGGCACGTCACTCTCGATCCCGGCGCAGGCCGATGCACCGAGCAACGTCGTACCGTCGGTCAAGCGATGGACGACGATCACCGGAGCGCTCGATCCGATCGGGGGCTTCTTCCTGCGGAAGGTCGCCCCGTGGGCCTACATGCAGGTGGCGGGTCAGGTGCAGTTCATCGATGACCAGTCGGCACTTGCCATCGACTCGCCGAAGGAGCTGGCGGACCGACTCCGCAATTCGCTCCGCCCCGGTCGATCACCGGTGATCACGCCGCGGCATCCGCACTGCTGGGAGGACTATCTGGAGCGGTACGAGGAAAAGGTCCCGGGGTGGCTTGCGGGGGACGTTTCCGTGACGACGCACGCGACCCAGGCTGCGACCACCCACGGCGACGGGATCAGCAGCGGACCGCACTCCCTTCCCGCACCCGATGTGTTCGTCGGCCGTCAGGACCAGCTGGGGCGGTTGGACGCGTGGGCCGGCGGAGGAGGCGTGCCCCGCATGATGGCGTTGATCGGTCCTGCAGGCATCGGCAAGAGTGCGATCGCGCAACGAACCGTCGCGCAATGGCTGGAACGGTCTCCTGACGACGGCCCCTTTGTGTGGTGCTTTCAACGGGACCCGTCTACCCACGAGTCGTTCCGCGCGCTCCAGAATCACCTCCTCAGGCGCAGCTTGCAGGCCGGCGAAGATTGGGAAGCCGTCCTCGCAGACGCGCTGTCCCGATACAACACACCACTGGTGGTGTTCGACGGTCTCGATGGCATCAGCGATCCTTCCGAGCTT
This sequence comes from Gemmatimonadaceae bacterium, assembly GCA_052387735.1. Lineage (GTDB taxonomy): Bacteria > Gemmatimonadota > Gemmatimonadetes > Gemmatimonadales > Gemmatimonadaceae > RBC101. Next base: position 445 of record JBQTIW010000256.1, on the reverse strand, counting down.
GGCTCGGTGCTCTCCACCGCGGAGCTGATCATGAGCAAGGGCGCACGTGTCCTGTTGACGATCCGCGACGCGATGCCCGAAGCCCGCATCCGCATGTTCGTGGATACCGTCGACGTCGGTCCGCTGCGGAACTGGCAGATGGAGCAGCTGGCGCTCAAACTGATGGAAGCAGCCGCGGCCTCGCCGGAGATCGCGGCCGTGTTGCGCCCGCCGGAGATGGTCCGGTTGGTCCAGGAGTTGTCGGGTGGCAATCCAGCTGTTGCGGAGTTTTTGGTCAATAAGGGGGGCGCCTTCCCCTCCGATGTGCTCGTCGATGAACTGGCGCGTGGCACCCGGGCCAGGCGCGTCATTGGTGGCGACGAGCTGGAGGCGCTCGAGGACGTGCTCACCCGCGTCCGAACCGCGCGCGACGTCGCCGCCAACGCGCGAGCGCTCGAACAGGATC
>JBQTIW010000255.1:0-10465 GCA_052387735.1 Gemmatimonadaceae bacterium | reverse complement strand
GTTTGTCCCGGCCACACGCGCGCGGGTGGGAATCGTGGACCGGCTGTTCACGCGAGTTGGGGCGAGCGATAACCTGGTGCGCGGACAGTCCACGTTCATGGTGGAGATGGCAGAAACAAGTGCCATCCTGCACACGGCCACCAGGCGCAGCCTCGTGTTGCTCGATGAGATCGGGCGTGGTACATCGACCTATGACGGCGTCTCGATTGCCTGGGCCGTGAGTGAGCACCTTCACGATCACGTAGGGTGCAAGACGGTCTTCGCGACGCACTATCACGAGCTCACGCAGCTCGCGGAAGAACTTCCCGCGTTGCGCAACTTCAACGTCGCCGTGCGTGAAGTGGGCGACCAGGTGTTGTTCCTGCATCGGCTGCAGCCTGGTGGTGCTGATCGATCGTATGGTATTGAGGTGGGACGACTAGCCGGGCTCCCTGACGGGGTCATTGCCCGGGCCCGTGAGGTGTTGCGGTCGCTCGAGGGTGAACACCTCGCTGCGGCGCTGCAAGCGGGCGAGGCGCGCCATCGCGGGGGCCAGGCTCGAGCGAAGGCACCAGCGCCGGCGCAGCTGGCACTGTTCACACTGGAGCCGCATCCCGTGATTATCCGGCTTCGCGACCTGGACCCCAATGCCATGACACCGCTCGAGGCGCTGCGCATGCTGGACGAGCTGGTTCGACAGGCCCGCGAGCCCTAGCGAGAGCGCGTAGATTCTGCCCATGCTTTCTCCCCGACACACGCTGCGCTGGATCGCGATGGCGGCTCTGATGTCATGTGTAGCCTGTGAGAACGTCAGGAACGTAGTGACACGGTTCAGCGGACCGGATACCTCACCGCCGGACTCTCTACCCCGGTTGCTCAACGACTCCCTGCCGTTCAACTATCCGGTTGGGCTGTACCTGCAGCTGATCGACGACAGCGTCACGCTGCGGTTGCACATCGACCAGTATGGGCAGCCCGTGCCGGAGAGCACACGCGTGGAAGTCCCCGCGAAGCATCCACAGTTCGACACGTCCGCAGTGGATGGATCGCGCGCACTGCGCTTCCGTCCGGCGTTACGACGGGGTCAGCCCATGGCGTACACGGTGCTGTTCCCGATCCAATTCAAAGTCCCCACCGTGCCGGTCCCGCCTAGCGACACTACCGTTCGCTAGCCGTCACGCACGATGAGCATTCCCTTCGGCGCACGGCCACCGCACGTCGGGCACAACGGCCCGAAGTCCCGGTGAGGGCGTTGCGGATCACCGTCTTGTTAGGCGGGACCTCGGAAGAGCGCGACGTGTCTCTGGCCTCGGGGCTGCGGATTGCCGAAGCGTTACGGTCCCGCGGACACACGGTTACGGCAATCGACACAGCGCACGGCGTGCTGAGCGCGGCCGAGCAGCAGGCGATGCTGGCCGGAGGCACGATGAAGACTGTTCCTCCGGACGTACATGCACTCACGCGGTTGGAACAGGCCCTCCCGCAGCAACTGGAATCATTACCGCCCGCCGACGTCGTGATGCTGGCCTTGCACGGCGGCCGAGGAGAAGACGGCACGATCCAGGCACTCCTGGACCTCACCGCGGTGCCGTACACCGGCAGCGGCCACCTGGCCAGTGCGCTGGCCATGGACAAGGATCTGTCGAAACGGCTATTCCGAAGTGCCAATGTCCCAACACCTGACTGGATCATGGCACCAGTCGACTCGGCGGCCGTAGGGAGGGCCCTCGGCTTCCCCTGTATCGTGAAGCCGTCGAAGCAGGGGTCCACCGTCGGCCTTTCCCTGGTCCGGGAACCCGAGCAACTGCAGGCAGCAATTACCCTCGCCGCCGAGTACGACGACGAGGTCCTGGTGGAGCAGTTCATCCCGGGTCGCGAGCTGACCGTCACCGTCTTGGGCGACCAGGCGCTGCCGGTCGGGGAGATCTTCCCCGCACACGAGATCTACGACTACGAGTGCAAGTACACGGCGGGCATGGCGCGCGAGCAGTTTCCGGCAGAGCTCACGGCAGAACAGACCTTGCGGATCCAGGACCTTGCCCAGCGCGCGTTCCGCGCGCTCAAGCTTGGGGGGTGCGCGCGGCTGGATTTTCGGCTTGGCCCCGATGGCACGTTCTACTGCCTGGAGGCCAATACCCTTCCGGGAATGACGGCGTTGAGCCTCGTGCCGCAGGCAGCGGCAGCGGCGGGGATCTCGTTTCCTGAGTTGTGCGAGCGTATTGTGTCGCTGGCCCTGAACCGACGAGGATGACCACACGATGGGGACGACTCCCGTGCTGACCGCCGCGCTTGCTGGTGTGCCACTGGGCATTCAACGTCAGGGGATATGGTCTGGCCGTCGACAGCTGTTCATCCGCTTTGCAGGTCCTGCCGAGACCGCTACGATGTACACGGCAGACGCCCTGGCGCGGGAGCTCAGTCGCGGACTGGAGCGGTCGGTGGTGCACTCGATCTGCGTGGCAGGTCGCGACGCGTTGGCGAACGGAGAGTACCTCGAGGCCGTCCTGAAGCAGGTAGCGGGCAAGGCGCCGGTTCTGGTCGACACCGACGGACAGCGTCCTGAAGCGATTGCGTTGCTTTATCCGTATCTGAAGATGATACAGGTGACGTTCGATCCTCCGGCCCCGGCCGCCACCATGGACCGCGCACTGGAAACGATTCGTGCCGCGTCGCGAGTCGGGTGTGCGCAAGCTGTTGTGATTTCAGGGACCGATGAAACGAGTGACGCTGATTACTTACAGATCGTCGAGCAGGCGCACGCAGCGGGCGGTCAGGCCCAGATCGTGATCCATCCCGGACCTTCCGCTGAGAAAGGACTGCTGGACCGGCGTTGGAGCGTGCTCATGGAGCACGCGATGGCACGGCATGGCGACGTCCGTGTCGCGAACCGGCTGGCAGGGCCGGCGACGGTGCGGTGAGTCGAAGGCGGGGACGCGGAACAGAACTCTGCGACCCGCGATAGATATATCAAGGAGCCTGGCTCCACGCGTTGACCCCGATGGCCGTGTCCTTCACCGACGAACTCGAGACGCCGCGCCTCACGCCGGCGGTGCAGTGGTTGATCGCGATCAACGTCGCGATCTACTTTCTGCAGCTCACGGTCGTTGGGGCGCAGAACATGCTGCCCGCGCTCGGGTTCCAGGCCCACGATCTCTCACGATCCTGGTGGACGATCGTGACGTACATGTTCGTACATGCGGGGTTCTGGCACCTCGCCCTCAACATGTACACGCTCTACATCTTTGGGCCACGGGTCGAACATGCCTGGAGCACCACGGAGTTCAGCAAGTTCTACATCGTGTCCGGACTCGGGGGCTGGCTGTTTCACCTGGTCTTTGCCAGGGAATCGCTATTGGTTGGAGCCTCGGCCGCAGTGTACGGCGTAACCCTGGCCTATGCGATGCAGTGGCCGGATGACGAGGTGTATTTCTTCGGCGTCATCCCGCTCAAGGTCAAGTGGATGGTGGCGTTGCTGGTGGGGCTCAACCTGATCGCGGGCATGGCCTCGGGCGGGAGCGGAGGAGGCGTCGCGTACCTGGCGCACCTTGGCGGTCTTGCCGCCGGTTGGCTCTACCTGCGATCCGCGGCCACCGGGGCAAGTCTTGACCGCTTCAAGCAACGCGTGTCGTCCGTACCTGACACGCCCGATGAGACACCACGCGCGGTGCCCCGATCAATGCCTCGCGCGCGGGAGGGTCGCGGAGGCATCGATGAAATCGTGGCCCGGAGCAACGCATCGCTCGGTCGTCGCCCAGGTACGGAACCGCCGGCAACGCAAACTAAACCGCAGCCACCCCAGCGCCCCATCGATCTCAACTCGGTACTGGACAAGATCTCCCAGCACGGGCTCGACAGCTTAACGAGCGGCGAGCGTCGACTGCTGGAAGAGATGTCGCGGGAGCTGCGCGGGAAAGAGTAGGACGGCAGGCGCATGAGCACATGAACGCGCAGGTAAGCCCGCGTCACCGCGGGGCGATCGCGGGTTCGCGCCCCCACGCAGAACAGCCACAAAAAAGAGCCCCTCGGGTTACCCGAGGGGCGGTGCCGCCACGCCGTTCACGCGGCGGCGGTGGCCGACGCAGAGAGCGTCAACCTTTCGAGAAGGTACGGTGCGGATTTCGGGCTGTCCATACCGCAGACGGAGCGACGCTTCCTCACGCAACATTTCAGCGTCGGGCTGGCAGGAGGGAGACGCGCAGGTCCAATGTCCGGCGCGTTGATCCGGCAAGCGTTCCGCCCCACATTGGGGACACCATGCCCAAGCCCGAGCTGCTCGAGGTCTTTCCAAATCCTTATCCGGGGCGGGACTACGAGATCCGGATGACCTGCCCAGAGTTCACGTCCCTCTGCCCGATCGGCGGCATTGAGAGCGATGCCGCAGAGCTGGACCTGCTTAAGGGGGGCGCTCCGGACTTTGCAACAATCGGCGTGACCTATGTACCCAATACGCTCTGCATCGAACTGAAGAGTCTCAAGCTCTACTTCTGGAGCTTTCGGAGCGATGGGATCTTTTATGAACGGGTCGTCAACCGGATCCTGGACGATCTGGCGGAGAGGGTTCAGCCGCGATGGATGCAGGTCGTGGGCGACTTCAATGTGCGGGGAGGAATCAAGTCGGTGATCACAGTTGAGGTGGGGAAGCGGTAAGGCAGGACGTGGGGAGACGACAGACGGGCAGCACTTTCCGATGGGGACGACCATGCGGTTGATCATGCTTTCCCTCATCGCAGCAACCCTTGTCGCCTGTGCGCCTAACGCGAGTGTGGTCTCGTCGCCGGGAGCACGTGCCATTACGGTTGGCGGCCTGCCCGGTCTTGACGCGATACGTGGCGAAGATCTGCAGCGGGATCTGGCACTGCTGGCGGGCGACGGCTTGCGCGGGCGTGAGGCAGGGACGCTTGATGAGCTGAGGGCGAGCGGGTGGATCGTGGAGCAGATCCGGGCGATTGGGCTCGAACCGGCGGGCGAGGACGGCACTTACTACCAATGGTGGAACCTGCGCCGCATCCGACGGTCGGATGCGAGCCAGATTCAGGTGGCGGGCGTCATGCTCGACATGTGGAAGGACGTCGTCGTTGCAGGTGGCGGGCATCATACTCGACATGTGGAAGGACGTCGTCGTTGCCACGCCAACCGACGTGACGCTGAACCTGCCATTGGTCTGGGTAGGCACGGGAAGCGACGCCGAGCTTCAGAACGTGGACCTCAGTGGAAAAGCGGTCGCGGCTTCGCTCGTAGCGCCACCCAATCCACCGAACCGGAACGTATCGCTGGCGAGCTGGCGCTATGCGACCGGGGCAGTGCGCGTCCAGTCCATGCGGCTGCTGGCCCGCGGCGCCGCGGCGGTCGTGCTGGTGGCCGATTCACTCCGCGACGGCGGCACAACGGCCGCGGCTGGATCCGGGCTTCAAGCTCGAGCGGTGATAGGAGCGGCAATCGGACAGCGGAGAACGCAAGAAAGGCCACGGTGGAGCCTTGCTCGGTTCCCCGCTCCCGCTCCTGTCACCTCGCGACCTCGTTGAGGTTCAGCACCACGGTCGGTCCCAGGTTGAGCGCTTCTATGCTCGCGCGAACCTTTCCTAGATCACCGACGACCACGACGGTCGCCTGATCCGGCGTGAGATACTTTCGCGCGACGCGTCGAACGGCGTCGACAGTCACCATCTGCACGGCGGCCGCGAAGCGCGGAAGGTCATCAAGCGTCAGGCCAAATGTGTGCAGCTCGGCGAGCTGACCGGCGACCTGCGTAGTAGTCTCCAGCGAGCCGGGAAGCGCGAGTTCGACGTATGCCTTGGCACGTTCGAGCTCATCCCCGGTCACGGGTTCGTCACGCATGCGACGGAGCTCCTTGAAGAACTCGACGAGCGACGAGTCGGTGACATTGGTACGGACGGCGGCAGACGCTGTGAAGGGTCCGGCCGCGCGACGGAACGTGAAGCCCGATCGCGCCCCATATGAGTAGCCCTTGGTTTCGCGCAGGTTCATGTTCAGGCGTGAAGTAAACGAGCCGCCCAACAGGGTGTTCATCACCATGAGCGCCGGATATTCGGGCGTCGTCCGATCCACACCGGGCCATCCGATATTGATGACCGACTGGGCGGCGTCGGGCTTGTCGATCAGGTAGACCTGCGTGCGGGTCTGCACACGCGGCGCAGCTGAGACGACTGGTGTTGGGGCTCCGCTGCTCACCGGTTTCCATCCGCCGAAACGCGACTCGATTGCCTGCCACGCCTCCCGCGATCCAACGTCACCGACCACGATGAACGTAGCGCGCTCCGGCCGAATGGTGCGGTCGTAGAACTGGCGAACACTCGCGGAGTCGAGGGCAGTGGTTGACGCGCTGTCGCCACCGCTGGACCGATGATAGGGATGTCCGGTGGGGAAGACGACCTGATTGAAAGCCAGAGCGGCAAGAGCGTTGGGCTGGTCTTTCTGCTGAAGGAGGCTCGCAAGTCGCAGATCGCGCTGCCGGCGCACTTCGGCGGCGCTGAACGCCGGTCGCCGCACAACGTCGGCCATGAGGTCGAGCGCCGATCCTAACGAACGAACGGGCACCTTCAGGGAGACAGCGAATCCGTCCCACGTGGCTGCGGTGCTGAGATTGGCGCCGAGATATGCGAGTTCAGCCTGGAGAGCCGCGGCATCGCGCGTGCCGGCGCCTTCGTCGAGCATCCCCGCCATGAACGTGGCCATACCCGGTGCCGTGTCATCGAGACGAGCGCCACCATCGATGATAACGGTGATCTGGATGAGAGGGAGCTCGCGTTGTTCAATGACGCGGAGCTTCACGCCGTTCGGGAGCGAGGCTGCCGTCACTGGCGGAACTACAAGGCGCGCTGGCCTGCCGAGTCGCGGGGCCTTGGTGTGGTCGTACGCCTGGGCGTGTGCGCCTGCGGCGGCGAACGAAAACACCACGGAAATGGCCAGTGAGAGATCGCGCATGGCAGGGCGATACCGGTGCACGACGTGCGCGGTGAGCGGAGCGCGGCTCATGGCACAACCTCCCGCGTGGCGGCGAGCTCTTTCTTTCCCATTGGCACGATGCTCAGCATCACACGTGGTCCCGACAGGTAGGTGTTCACCACGCGTCTGATATCATCAGCGCTCACGGAGCGCATACGATCGAGCTCGGCCTGAAAGCCATCGGGCTTTCCGGTGAAGTAGTGGTAGCTATTGAGCTGTTCGGCCTTGGAGTTCACGGACTCGAGCCGGTTGAGAAAGCGCGCTTCAAAAGCGTTCTTGGCCTGCTCGAGCTCCCGCGTCGTGGGACCATCGGCAGCGAGTCGCGCCATCTGCCGATCGATGGCCAGCTTCACTTCGTTGAGGTGCTTGCCGGGTCGTGCGGTCGCGAAGAGCGCGAAGTCACCATCGAGTCTTTTGGACGTATTGAAGGCGTTCACATTGGTGGCGACCTCCAGCTCGTAGACCAGAGCGGCGGTCAGGCGCGCATTGCGTGCGCCGGTGAGCAGGTAGGCGGTGAGTTCGAGTGCGGCATCGTCGCGATGGACTGACGTGACCGTATGCCAGTTCATGTAGATGCGCGGGAGCTGCACGCGGTCTTCGGCCACGAGCACGGTATCCTTGACGGTAAATGCAGAAGGTGCCGCACGCATGATCGCTGGCCCGCGCGGGATGTCGTTGAACATCTGCCTGACCAGGCGCCGTACCGAGTCGGTCCTCACAGCCCCGGCCACGACGATGACGGCATTGTTAGGCGCGTAGTAGGTGCGGAAGAAGTTCTTGACGTCGTCGAGCGATGCAGCGGAAAGGTCGGCCATCGAGCCGATGACGGGCCACGAATACGGATGCCCATTGGGATACAGCGCCGGCGCGATGAGGTCCTCGCTGATGCCGTATGGTTGATTCTCCACTCCCTGGCGCCGTTCGTTCTTCACGATGTCGCGCTGTGCGTCGAGCTTGGGCGTGTCCATGGTGGGGAGGAGCCACCCCTGCCGGTCGGCTTCGAGCCAGAGCATGAGAGGGAGCGAATTGCTCGGACCCCATTCGTAGTAAGCGGTTCGATCCTCGTTCGTCGTGCCGTTGTTGCTCGCCCCCGCAGCCTCGAGCCGAGTGTCGAACTCGGGGTATGGAGCATGCTGCGAGCCCATGAACATCACGTGCTCGAACAAGTGGGCAAAACCGGTGCGGCCGACCGTTTCGTCGCCGGATCCAACGAGATACCAGACATTCGTCGCGACGATGGGGACCGAATGATCCTCGTGCACGATGAGGGTGAGCCCGTTGGGCAGCGTGTCGACCGTTGCCGGTACTTTGAGCCGGACCGGCTGAGCGCCGGCAACGAACGGCAAGGCCAGGAGCAGGGCGAATGGACGCATGGGAGCGCAGACCGGGTGAGCGGGTAGGCGGTGCTGGTCCCGGAAAATAGACAGCGGGAGGAGCGCAGGACGTTTCGGAGGGACGAGGGGTGGGCCGGGGAGTGCCGATGACGTGGTGCGCCTGCCGGACGCGACTGATCGACTTGCGGCTCCAATGAACGCGCTCAGAATCCAGCCGTTCGGATCGGTCTGTCTACCTGTCGCCGGAGCGTGATCGTGGAGCTTCCGCTAACCCCCCTCGAGTTCGCCCGCCGCGCCCGGCGACTGCACGCCAATCGCGAGGCGGTGGTGGACGGCGAACAGCGTTTCACGTATGGCGAGTTCCTGGACCGGTGTGATCGCTGGTCATCGGCGCTGCAGGCGCTAGGCGTGCACAAGGGTGATCGTGTGGCGTACATCGCGCCCAATACGCACGCCCACCTCGAGGCGTACTACGCGGTGCCACAGATCGGCGGTGTCGTTGTGCCGATCAACTATCGACTGACCCCGGACGACTTCGTGTACCTCATCACACACAGCGGATCGAAAGTGGTGTGCGCGCACGCCGATCATCTGGATGCTCTCGACTCGGTGCGGGATCAACTGGGGAGTGTCGAGCACTTCGTCGCGCTCGAAGGGGGTGAGAGGCGTGCCGCGTGGCTCGCGTATGAGTCGCTGCTGAGCGGCGCGCCGACGGCGTTTCAACGTGTGAGCGTGGACGAGCGCGACCTCCTCACGATCAACTATACGAGTGGAACGACGTCACGGCAGAAGGGCGTGATGATCACGCACCGCAACGCGTACATGAACGCGGTCGGTACACTGGTGCATCACCACATGACCTGCGCGGAACGCTACATCTGGACGCTGCCGATGTTTCATGCGAACGGGTGGACGTTCGTATGGATCGTGACCGCCGTTGGTGGAACGCATGTGTGTCTGCGTCGTGTCGAACCGGCGCGCGTCTTCGAGTCGATCGTCAACGAGCGGGGTACAATGCTGTGTGCCGCCCCCACCGTGCTGATCGCGATCGCCAACGCGCCTGAGGAGGTCCGACGAGGCGCGCCGCGTGGCGTCCGGGTCCTCACGGCCGGGGCGCCGCCGGCGGCAGCGACGATCGAGCGCATCGAGGGCGAGCTCGGATGGGAGCTCACACAGGTGTATGGTCTCACGGAAACGGCGCCCTTCATCACGATCTGCGAACCGCGACCGGAGCACGCCGTACTCTCGTCATCGGAACGCGCGGTGATCAAGGCTAGACAGGGCGTGGAACTGATCACGTCCGGAGAGTTGCGCGTCGTAGACGAGGACGGCAACGAAGTCACAGCCGATGGCGCCACGTTAGGCGAGATCGTGGTCCAGGGGAACGTCGTGATGCAGGGATACTTCAACGATCCCGCGGCAACGGACCTGGCGATCCGCGACGGCTGGTTTCATTCCGGCGATGCTGCCGTCGTCCACCCTGACGGGTACGTCGAAATCCGCGATCGGCTGAAGGATGTCATCATCAGCGGCGGTGAGAACATCTCGAGTGTCGAGGTAGAGGGCGCGCTGCTACGCCATCCCGCGGTGCAGGAGGCAGCGATCGTCGGGATGCCGGACGAAAAGTGGGGTGAGGCCCCCCATGCGTTCGTGGTACTGCGGCCAAACGCGACTGCCACCGAGGCTGAACTTCGCGATTTCCTGCGAGGGCGGCTTGCGCACTTCAAGTGCCCCCAGACTGTTCGTTTCGTTACGGAGCTTCCGAAGACCGCGACGGGGAAGATCCAGAAGTATGTGCTACGAGGCGGGCGCCCGGGAATCGCGAGGCAGTAGTCGGCGTCAAGCGAACCGCGGAGCAACGTAAGTAATTGCCAGGCATTACGTTGGCGACGTGACTGGCGACAGCCTGGCGCCAAGAACGACCACCCCGCGCCGGAGCACTCCCTTGGGGTAGTAAGCGTCGTTAAGTTTGCCAGTCCCTTCGCTTTGAGGGGTGTTGGGCTAGGTAGCTCAGTTGGTAGAGCAGCGGACTGAAAATCCGCGTGTCGGCGGTTCGATTCCGTCCCTAGCCACTTTGCCGAGACGATGATCAAGCGGCAGGTGATGGGTCCGTGGGGGCGACCATCAGGGTGGCCCCTTCACGCACTTGTCACGTCGAGTCCATCCTCGAAACACGAAGGTGGCGCCGC
>JBQTIW010000254.1:0-30741 GCA_052387735.1 Gemmatimonadaceae bacterium | reverse complement strand
CCCGGGCAGAGTCCTCTCGCGCGACGACCTCGCCGAGCGGGCGCTGCGTGGCGGCGGCGACACCGACCCGCGGACCGTGGACGCGCACATCAAGAACCTCCGCCGCAAGCTCGACGACACGGCGCCGTCCGACGCGTACATCGAAACGGTGTTCGCCGTCGGGTACCGTCTCGTGGCGGGAGCCTTCCGCCGTGCGTAGCCTGCGCGCGCAGGTCCTCGCTCTGGTCGTGGCCGCGGTGCTGCTGACGCTGTCGCTCTTTGCCTATTTCGGCGCGCGGACGGCGCGGTTGCAGTTCCGTTCGACCATCGCCGCCACTCGTGAGCTGCGGAAGCCGGTGATAGACGAGGAGCTCGACACGACGTTCGCCAGAGGTGGCATGGACGCCGTGCGCGAGCACGTGGAGCGTGCACGACCGCTGGGGTACGCGGAGGAGGCCGGGCTCGGGGACCTCGCGGGCGGCGTCCTGGTGGTGGACACGAGTGGCGCGATCGTGGTCGCTGCCGATTCCTCGATGCGCGGCAAAAAGGCCGAGCTCCTCCCCGGCGGCCGCCTGCGAATGGAGTCGCGCTCCGGAGAAGACATCCGCCTCCTGCACATCCGGGGCGGAGTGCCACTCCGAGACGCGTCGGGGGACACAGTGGCCTTTGTCTTTCCCCTGCCGCAGGTCGAGGATGGGCTCGAGGGTGCCACCCGCGAGTTCTCGCGAGGATTCGGCCGCTCACTCTGGTTAGGTGTTCCCGCGTTGCTGCTGGCTGCGATGCTGCTGGCCCTCGCGGTCACCAGCCGGCTGCTGGACCCGATCCGACGCCTCACGACGGCGGCAGGGCGGATCGCCGCCGGGGAGTACGGCACGCGCGTGGGAGGCACCCGTGTGAGCGAGCTCGATGAGCTGGCGACGTCGTTTGACGGAATGGCCGCAAGCCTCGAGCGGTCCGAAGGGGCGCGACGGCAGCTGATGCGCGATGTCGCCCACGAGCTGCGCGCGCCGCTGACCAACCTCAAGGCGCAGATCGAAGCACTCCAGGACGGATTGCGCACGCCTGACTCCGCAGCGCTTGCCTCGCTGCACGAGGAGACAACACTCCTCGAGCGACTTGTGGCCGACCTCGACGTGGTCGCACGTGCCGAAGCGGGCCGGCTCGACATGTACCTGGACGAGGTGTCGCTGGCGCCCCTCGTCAGAAGTACGGCGGACGGATTCATCAACAGCGGGCGGATCGACAAGAGCCGCCTGACGGTGACCGTTCCAGACGATCTGGATGTCATCGGCGATCGTCAGCGGCTGGGTCAGATTCTGCGCAACCTCGTGGACAACGCCATCCGTCATGGTGGGCCCGGTGTCACGCTGGAGATTTCGGCGTCCCGCGTCGGCGAGATCGTGCACGTGGTCGTGGCGGACACCGGACGCGGCCTCGCCGCCGAGCACTTGCCGCGAGTCTTCGACCGCCTCTACCGCGCCGATGCATCACGGACGCGAGGCTCCGGTGGTGCGGGGCTCGGGCTGTCGATTGTGAAGGCCCTGGTCGAGGCGCAAGGCGGATCGGTCCGCATAACGAGCAATGTCGGAATGGGGACGATGGTGGAGGTGGCCCTGCGGTCGACGTCGGACGGGTGAACCGGTACACGGGAAAGCGGCTGAGGCGGAGGGGCGCGAGCACGCAGCGGAGCCCCAACCCGAGGGCCAGGTGATCACAATGCCAGCCACCCGGTTTACCCTCTCCTTCCTGCCCGATTCGCCCGTCCGCTCGTCTCGGCCACCGCGCGGTCCCTGGTGTGGCGGACGACGAGGGTCGTCGCACCTGAAGCTTCAGAAGGCCAAGGCCGTTCCAGTTGGGGGGGTACACCGAGTCTCCCCCCGCGGTCGGAATCACGACGATCGGCGCCTCCGGTCCGCGTGCGAGTTGTACGAACCGGCCGACGATTTCGGGTCCGAGCATCCCCCCGCCGGCGATGACGAGATGCCCGGTGACCGGCGGGATGATCGCGACTGTCGGAGCGTCCGTGGAGACCGACCGCAGGCGAGCCCGGTGACAAGGGAGGGCGCGAATAGGTGGCGAAGGCGCATTTCGTCTTACTTCCTCGCGTGCCCGTTGCACCTCATTTCCACAGCCTCGAACTTCTCATGCAGGTCGGTGATCGCTCTGGCCAGATCGGCGTCACTTGCCCGGGCGATTACGTGGTTGCCGATCGCCAGCGCATCGCCGGAGAGGGACGTCACGGTGATCCTGATCTCTTCGCTGGCACACCTGGCCGGCGCCTTGGAGGCGGACCAGAGGCGAGCGGCGGCGGCCAGGTCGTTGGCCTTCTCGCGGAGCGGGGTGAGGTTGTTCGACTCAGTCACCGGATGGGAGGTGGCTGCGAGCAGCTTGTGAAACGCATCCATTTCCTTCCACGAGGACTCGTGATTCATGGCGGCGTGCCTGGCCGCTCCTGTACGCTGTTTCTCGTGCTCTCTGACGACCGACTGCTGCGCCGGTAGGCTTCCGGTAGCGACCAGGATCATGATGGAAGCCGCCGCAAAGGTGCGCATCGCGTCTCCTGGAGTGTTCCTGTGAGGGCATGTGCTCTTCAGCAGGGTCAAAGCCAAGGACGGGTGCGTCGGGGTCGGGAGGTGTCGACCGCAGAGACGCTAGGGACGGTCGGTCGGGATCGGCATGACGATCGCCTGAACCGGTCGTCCAATGTGTAGACGGTCGCTCGCGAGCGACCGGTCGGTCGGGGCTAATGCTCCTGCCGAGGTGGGGTGCCAAAAGGGCATGCCTGCGACTAGTTTACGAAGCGAATGAAAAAAGCAACCAAGCGCCCCTCGGGCCGCAGGCGAGGTTCAGGAAAGGGCGCTCCAAATCAGCACTCGTCACACCCAACAGGTCGTTACGCGTACGTCGAGACTCGCCGGTGGCTGTTGGAACAGCACGGACCAGTCTGCGCTTACTGCGGGGTCAGGCGCACCGCAGACGACATGACGCTTGATCATGTGACGCCGCGCCGTGGGCTCACGGCCTATGATCGCCGCGACAACCTGGTCCTGTGCTGCAAGCGCTGTAACAGCGCCAAGGCGGACAAGGCGTTCCTGACCTATCTCATCGCGCAAAGGGGCCGCGCGGTGAACCTCCTGAGGTACGGCGCTCACCTGAGTCATGGCATCCTGGATCTCGTCAGGCACATGGCTGGCGATGCTGCCGAGCAAGACGTAACCGGATCGATCACGCCGCGGGTCGTCTACGGCCCGGATGACGATGGTGACTCGCCTTACCTGGACTCGCCGTATCGCGAGAGCGCGTAGCCGGCGGAAGCCGGCTCCCATTGCCAGACTAGAGCGGCGCGCCGGGTCCTGACACGTAGTGCGGTGGGTCGTATTTTCGGCGGTGTCGCGGCCCGCGCGACCCTCGCCCCGAGTCCACATGTGCAACGTTCGTTGGCTGATCGCGTTCCACGCGGTTGTCGCCCTTGGCATCCCGGGTTTCGCGCGCTCCCAGACGCCGGTCAAACCTGCGCCACCCCGCGCGGAAGGGGACGGTCCCTTTGACCGCCTGATCCTGCGAGGCGGCATCCTGATCGATGGCACCGGGGCTCCGCCGCGCGGTCCGGTGGACATCGTGATCGAGCGGAACCGGATTGCCAACGTAGCGAACGTGGGAACGCCCAACGTGCCGATCGATCCGCGGCGCCGGCCGCAAGGGCCCGCGCGCGAGTACGACGTCAGCGGGATGTACATCCTCCCCGGATTCGTCGATCTGCACCTGCACACCGGCGAAGTTCCCAAAGCTCCGGAAGCAGAATACGTCTACAAGCTGTGGATGGCGCACGGGATAACGAGTGGACGTGGCGTCCCGTTCGCGGACGACATGGATTGGTCGCTCAGCGAGAAAGCGCGAAGTGCAAAGAACGAGATCACCGCGCCCCGCATGTGGGTCTACCAGGTGCCGGGCGGCGTGTGGTCGTACGAATCGGGGTTCCTGACAGCGGAACAGGCGCGAGCCTGGGTTCGAGACGCGCGCGCCAAGGGTGTCGATGGACTCAAGGTGACGTCGTTCCGGCCCGAGATCTTCGGCGCGCTGATGGACGAGGCCAGAAAGAACGGGATGGGGACAGTGGCGCACCTCGCGCAGACCGGTGTGGCGAGCCTGAACGCCGTCGATGCCGCGCGGCTCGGACTCGGCACCATCACGCATTTCTACGGGCTGTTCGAGGCGATGTACGAGGGCTACAAGGTCCAACCGTACCCGGAGACCTACAACTACAATGACGAGCAGTGGCGATTCGGGCAGGTCGCCCGGCAGTGGTCGCTGGTGAGGCCGAAGAGCGAGAAGTGGTGGGCGCTGCTCAACGAGCTCAAAGCGCTCGACGTAACTCTCGATCCGACGATGACGGCGTATCTCACGGGGCGCGACGTCATGGCGCGCCGCAATGCGGACTGGCACGAACGCTTCACGCTTCCCTCGTTGTGGGATTTCTATACGCCCAATCGCGAGAACCACGGTGCGTACTTCTACAACTGGACGACGTGGGACGAGGTCGCATGGCGACGGTTCTATCGGGTCTGGCACGAACTGCTCAATGACTACAAGAACATGGGCGGCCGCGTGACCGCGAGCTCGGACGCGGGATTCATCTACAATACCTACGGGTTTTCCACGATTCAGGAGATGGAGCTGCTGCAGGAAGCCGGCTTCCATCCGCTCGAGGTCATCCGCGCTGTGACACAGCATGCGGCCGCCACGCTGACCAAGCCGTTAGGCACGGTGCCGGATTTCGGTGTGGTGAAGGTCGGCAACCTTGCCGACCTCGTGGTGGTGCCGGAGAACCCGGTCGCCAATCTCAAAGTGCTCTATGGCTCGGGCTTCGAGCGCTTGAATGACAGGACGGGCAAGGTCGAGCGCGTGGGCGGGATCCGGTACACGGTGAAAGACGGCATCGTCTACGACGCGCGGAAGCTCCTGGCCGACGCCGCGGGGATGGTGGCGAAACAGAAGCGCGAACGAAAGATTACGCGACTGCCGGTGGTCGAATTTGCACGTTAGGCAGCGGAGACGGGAGATGGGAGATGGGAGGTACAACATTGTGCAGGCGAAATTCATTCTCTTCCTGGAGTCGGGTTACGTATGAAGACCACACGTTGGATTCTCTCCATTGCCGGCGCCGCGTTGCTCTCCGCGTGGGCTGCGCCGCTGGTTGCGCAGGACGCGAACCCCGGTCCCAATCGGCGTGAAGGGGAGGGTCCGTTCGACAAGCTGATCATCCGTGGTGCGACGCTGATCGACGGCGCAGGGGGTCCGCCGCGTGGCCCGGTCGACATCGTGGTCGAGAAGAATCGCATCACCCAGATCGCGGACGTCGGCTTCCCGAACCTCCCGATCAATCCCGAGCGACGTCCCAAAGGCCCGGCTCGCGAGATCCAGGCCGAGGGGATGTACGTGATGCCGGGATTCATCGATCTGCACGTGCATACGTGCGGCAAGCCCAAGGCTCCCGATGCCGAGTACTGCTACAAGCTCTGGCTGGCGCACGGGGTGACGACGGTGCGTGGTGTGCCGTTCGGGAGCTTCGAGTGGTCGGCCAGCGAGACCAAGCGCGCGAATGCAAACGAGATTACTGCGCCGCGCATGATCAACTGCCAGCGGCCGGGGACGGGCAGGGGGTGGGGAGGAAAGCCGCTTCTGAGCGGTGAGGACGCCCGTGCGTGGGTGCGCTGGGCAAAAGAGCAGGGGATCGATTGCCTCAAAGTCGGCGCGCACGAACCGGCGATCATGGCCGGACTGCTGGATGAGGCGAAGAAGCTCGGGCTCGGTTCCACCGCGCACCTCGCGCAGACCGGTGTCGGCAACATGAATGCAGCTGACGCAGCCAAGCTGGGGCTCGGTGCCGTGACGCACTTCTACGGCATTTTCGAGGCGATGTACGAGAGCAACGACATCCAGCCGTATCCTGAGAACTACAACTACAACGACGAGCAGTGGCGATTCGGCCAGGTGGCGCGCCAGTGGAGCCTGGTGAAGCCGCACAGCGAGAAGTGGAATGCGTTCCTCAAGGTGCTCAAGGACAACAACGTCACACTCGATCCGACGATGACGACGTACATGTCGGGTCGCGACCTCATGAAGCGTCGCAACGCCGACTGGCACGAACAGTACACGCTGCCCTCGTTATGGGACTTCTACACGCCGAATCGCGAGAACCACGGCGCGTACTTCTTCAACTGGACCACGTGGGACGAGGTCGCGTGGAAGAAGTTCTACCAGGTGTGGATGGACTTCATCCAGGACTACAAGAACATGGGTGGTCGCGTGACGCCATCCACCGATGCGGGCTTCATCTACAACACGTATGGCTTCTCCTACGTCGAGGAGCTGGAGAACTTCCAGGAAGCGGGCTTTCATCCGCTCGAGGTGATTCGCGGGGCCACGCAGCACGCCGCCGAAGAGATCAACAAGGCGAGCGGAAAACCCGTGGAGTTAGGCACGGTGCGACCGGGCATGCTCGCCGACCTGGTGATCGCACCGGAGAACCCGATCGCGAACTTCAAGACGCTCTATGGCTCCGGCTTCATTCGGCTCAACGACAAGACGGGGAAGGTGGAGCGCGTGGGCGGCGTGAAATACACGATCAAGGACGGGATCCTGTACGACGCCAGGAAGCTGCTGGCCGACGTGGCGGCGCTGGTGGAGAAGCAGAGGAAGGAGCGTGGGATCAACAAGCTGCCAGTGGCTGCGTTCGTGCCCTGAGACGGGAGCCGGGAGGGAGGGAAATGGGAAATGGTAGAAACGTGGGAACGGCGCCTAACGGCGCCGTTTCTCGCTGTTGCGTTCACGGGCGGATCCTCGCCTAACGGCGCAGCTCGTGTCCGGTTCCCGACGTGCAGCCCGGCTACGTGCGGAACAACCAGCTCAGCTTCACGAAGAACGCGTCGGACTGGCGCTGCAGGCCGCTCGTGCCGCGGCCGAAGCGGAAGGACTCGGGTTCCGTCATCGTCGAATTGTAGCCCGCGTAGATCACCGTCCCCGGCGATGGGAGATACGAGAAGAGGAATTCGGGACGGAAGGTATTCACCCGGTTGGCGCGGCGCTCGACGGTCGAGAAACCGCGGGCTCGCACGAAGCGGGTACCAACCTTTCTGAACAGGGGATTGTTGCTGCGATCAGATTCGCGCAGGTCGTCGGCGTAGTCCGCGGTGTACTGGCCCACGACACGAAGGAAGATCGACCTGGTCACCTGGTACTCGACGCGAACGCGCGGAATGCTCGTTTCCGCGACCTGCGAATTGTCGCTCAGCCGTCGGTATCCCTGCCAGTCGTAGGATCCCGTGACGCGCAGCTGTTCGGTGGGACGCCAGTTCAGGTTGAGGTCGATCCAGCCGATGTTCGCCGATGTCCACTCGTAGAAGTTCTCGTCGCGACCCCAGACGAGTTGCGTCGATGCGGAGAACTTGCGGTAGTTCGGCGTGGTGAGCGAGACGACGTAGTCGATGTTGCCGAGCCGGTCGCGGCCGGAAAAGGGACGATACGAGACCGTGCCGTTAGGTCCGGGATCCTCCACGTACACGCTTGCGAACAGCGGATCATCGTAGCCAAAGGTCTCCACCAGGAACGACCCACCGACCTGCCAACCGCCACGCAGCGAAAAGTTGTTGTTGAAGTGCAGCTTCTTCTCGAGCATGTCGTCGCCGTCGACGAAGGGGCGGTAATTCCAGAGCCCATCCACGGCGTTCTCGAACGTGGCCCGTTCCACCAGAGCACCCGGCTTTCCGTACAGCGTGAAGCTGTGCCGGAAGTTCGCAGTCACGATCGCCGGACGATTGATGAAGCCGCTGGCTGCCTGGAACTCGTCGTCCATCAGGTTGAATCGGTATTGCGCGGCGAACACGCGTCCGGCGCGGCGCAGCGCGAGGGAGTGCAACTGGCCGGTCTCTGTCGCGGCCCGCGGTGGGGCAGTCCGGCTTCCGGCAGTCTGCAGTTGCGCACTGTAGATGTTCTTCCACACGATGCGTGCGTCGCCACCGAGCACACGGTTGGAGTAGTCGCCGTCGGTGCGATCAGTGTACACGAGCCCGACGCGCGAGGACTTACCGAGGTCGTGCTGGAGCCGGAGGATGTTGTAGAGCGGGCGATCCCCCTGCGTCAACGAGACGAGCTTGTCGTCGATCGCGGAGAGGATCGCGTAGGTCGTACCGCCCCGCTTGCCGGTGACCTTCGCTGCAACGAGCGGCGCTGCGATTCGTCGGGTGTAAATCAGGTTGTTGTTCACCGCGAACTGCTCGATGCCGTCAAGGAAGAACGGCCGCCGCTCGGCGAAGAACAGTGCGCGACGAGGGTCGTTCACGATCTGCCCGGCGTCGGATTCGACCTCGGCAAAATCTGGATTGATCGTGCCGTTCATGGTCCAATTGGTACTGATGCCCCAGCGGACGTTGCCCCCGATCTCACTCTTCGAGGCGTACGCGTAGTCGCGGGGTGACGCAAACGCTCCGGTGGCGCGCGAGGTCACGATCGGGTTGAGATCGAGTACGACGCCGCGGTGCATTTCGGACATCTCGTGCAGGTGGCCGAACTGGCCGATGAACGACTGCGCTCCGCGCTCGGCAGGCGCCCACGAATACTCGTAGCCACGGCTCTGCACCCGTCGTAGTACATTCACCCCCCACGACTGCACGAGCGCTGACTGATAGCGGAGGCTCTTGAATGGGATGCGGATCTCGATTTGGTACCCGAACTCGGTGAGTCGTCCCTTGGACTGGAAGACGTAATCGGGGGAGATGTCGGTGGGTTCGCGGCCTACCTGTGTGGCGCCGAACCCTCCGCCGCTGCTCGCCTGCCCGCGCTCGACGACAATGCCGTCACCCTGGGCGCCTAACGGGTTGACCGAAATGACAGTCGCCTCGCGGCCGTTGTTGAAGGTGCTGAGGAACAGACTGATGTAGTCGTCGTTGTACATTTTGTCGCGGTCGGCGAGGGTCGCGTTGACCGACCCCGGCGGCGCGTAGGCGCGAATACCGAAGTGAATCGCCGTCGCCGAGTACCAAACAAGAACATCTGTAGAGTCGTCGGCGGCGATTCCATCGGAGGGGGCGTAGCGGGAGAACCCGGTGAGAACCGCTGCCTCCTGCCAGGGAGCCTCGTCAAGCCGACCATCGATGGCGACCTCGGCCTGTATTCGCGGGGGGCGAACGTCGAGCTGTTTCTGGCGGCCGTGATGGATGGTCGGGGCCGTAGCGAGCAGAAGGAGTGAAAGCTGGGACAGCATGTCAAGCGGGAGAGGGGGCAAACGACAACGATGAAAGGTGGTGGATGGTCATCGATCCCGCATGGGGTCTGTCGCCAGTTCACTAGGGGCCGGGACGAGACGAGCCGGACGCCGGTCCAGCAGTCCCAGGACGCAGAAAGCGGGACGCGCCTCGACGGACGGCGCGGCGCCCGTTAACGTTAGGCGGCCTCACGGCGGCGCCCGACGAGGACCCGGGACACCATGGTGTCGCGAACACTCGCTCACCTGGCTACCCGTGTACGCGTTTACCCGTTCACCCGTTTTACCGCTTGAATCCCCTCCTGTTGTTCATCGCCGGCATAGTCGTCGGTGCGGTGTTCTGCTGGCTCGTGTTGCGCGAACGCAATCGGGCGCGGGTTGCCGCGCTCGAGGCGGTGCTAGAGAGTGAGCGACGGTACGCTGGTGAGCGGCGGAACCAGCTCGAGCGCTCGGACGCGCTGGTCGCGCAGCTCGCCTCACTCACGGAGACGCATCGCGACCTGAGTGCACAGACACAACACCTGGTTGACACCTTGCGCTCGCCGGTTGTGCGTGGGCAGTGGGGGGAGATGCAGCTCCGGCGCGTATGCGAACTGGCGCAGATGCTGGAACACGTCGACTTTGTGCTGCAGGAGACGGGAGCGGCCGGAGAGTCGCGCTTGCGACCCGACCTTACCGTATTGCTCCCGGGCGGGCGCACAATCGTCGTGGATGCGAAGGCTCCGCTGCACGCCTATCTGGACTCCATGGACGCGGCTGACGAACGACGGAAGACGGACCTTCTCCGCGCACATGCGCGCCAGGTACGCGAACATATCACACGCCTTGGTGCCAAAGGGTACTGGGAACAGTTCCCCGCGTCACCCGATTTCGTCGTGCTGTTCCTGCCAGGTGAAGCGCTGTTCAGTACCGCCCTGCAGTACGATGCCACGCTGGTCGAGTACGGCGTCGAACGGAACGTGATTCTCGCCAGCCCAACGACGCTCATCGCACTGCTGCGCGCGATCGGGCACGGCTGGGAACGGCAGCGTGTGTCGCAGAACGCCGAGGAGATCCGCGTGTTAGGCACGGAACTGCACGACCGGTTCCAGTCGTTCACGGGACATCTCGGGGAGGTGCGACGCGGACTGGAACGGGCGGTCGACGCCTTCAATCGCAGCGTCGGCGTGCTGGAGCTGCGGGTGATCCCGCAGGCGCGGCGCTTCGGTAGCCTGACCGGTGCGTCGCGAGCCGATGAAGCGGAGGTGCGGCCGGTCGACGAGCCGTTGCGGTCCGTGAGCTCGGAGCCACCACGCCAGGCGGCGCTCGACTAAGGGGGACTAGCGGCGACGACGAGGCGTCGTCGTCGATGCCGGTATCATGCTGAATCCGGCGGATCCGAAGTGCCTGTCGAGCGAAAGCGCACCGGCAATGCCGCGCGTCTTCATTACGGAGAAGCTGACGGCGTCCGTGAAGGAGAAGTCCTGGTCCACGTACTTCCCAAGCCAGTCCGCGACCGCGCGCTTTTCCAAGTCAGGCGTGCTGGGGACGACGAGCATGGGAGGCTCGTAGATGGTGCGGGCAAAGGTCAGCGCGATGGCTCGTCCCACGCGGTGGAGAAGGAGCGCATGCGTTTCCATGACGACGAGATTGGTCGTCACGAGTCGGTGCCCTGCGCGAACAGCATCCTCGAGCACACGAGCGATGACGGCGTGGTCCGGATGTGAGGCAACAATCGCCGGGTACCACGCCGACGTATCGATGAACAACTCAGCCACGTGGCTTCTTTCGGCGGGATTTCTTGTAAGGAGCCGGCGAGCGTTCGGTGACCTGGGCAAGGAAGCGGTCGTGCTCGCGAGCGATATCGTACTCGAGCGCCACCGGTTCACCGGACGCCGCGCCGACCAATCGGAGCGCTGGATGTGCGTCGGGATCAGTCAGTTCACGCTCGAGCGCGATCAGTCCACGCCGGAGGATATCTGACTTGGAGGTATCGAGGTTCGCGGCCAAACGAGCCAGTCGGTCCCGGCTGTTCCGATCGAGATAGACCTGGACGGGCGCGGCTTCGGAAACGCGATCGCGGGTCATGGGATGATCATGAGAATTGGGGACTGTTCATGATGCCATATCATGAGACTGGGAGCAAGGGCACAGCTCGCGAGCGTCTGAGCGGTTCAGAGGCACGCCCGGCTCTCGACGGCCGCGGTATCACCTTGCACATTGCCGCCTCATCTTCCGCAAAGGCCGCCACGCTCGGCCGGGACTCGACCATGATTTCACGCCGCACGTTTCTCACGACGTCCTCCCTGGCAGCCGCTGGTGTGGCGTGTACGGCAAAGGGCGGCGAGGCCAGCGCGGCTCAGGGCGCGGCGGCTCCAGCAGCCGACCTGCCCCCCGCCATCGCCGCACTGACGGCAATGAAGGACGGCGTCGTGCCCATTTCCGTCGATGAGCGAAAGGCACGACTGGAAAGAGCCCGGCGGCTGATGACCGACAACAAGCTCGACGCGGTCATGCTCACCGGGGGCACGTCGATGGAGTACTTCACCGGGATGCGCTGGGGCAATTCGGAGCGCCTCACGTGCGCAATCATTCCGGCAAAGGGCAATGCGTTCATCGTGACCCCGAAGTTCGAGGAGGAACGGACGTTGGAGCAGGCCCGGCTGGGCCCGTTAGGTGCCGCGACGCAGGTATTCACCTGGGAGGAAGACGAGGACCCGTACGCCCGAGTGGCGCAGGGGCTCAAGGCGCTCGGCGTCAGTACTGGTGCCATCGGCATCGAAGAAACGGTGAAGCACGTGTTCGCCGCGGGGGTCGGTGCAGCGGCGCCTAACGTGCGGACGGTCTCGGGCACGCCAGTGACGGCTGGCTGTCGGATGGTGAAGGACGATCACGAACTGGCTCTGATGCGACACGCGTCGCTCTTGACTCTCAAGGCCTACGAGGCCGCCTACAAGTCGCTCGCGGAAGGGATGACCCAGGGCGACTTCGCCCGCCTGGTGTCGCAGGCCCACGACCGGCTGGGCTACAGCGGAGGTGCCGGGGTCCAGGTCGGTGAGTTCTCGGCGCTGCCGCATGGCTCGGCGAAGCCGCAGGTCGTTCGCGAGGGGTCCATTCTGCTGATCGATGGCGGGTGCAAGGTGGAAGGCTACAGCTCGGATATCTCTCGCACGTTCGTGTTAGGGAAGGCGACGGACAGGATGAAACAGGTGTTCGAGCTCGAGCACGCGGCGCAGACGGCGGCGCTCAAGGCGGCCCGCCCGGGCGTGGAGTGTCAGGCCGTGGACGCGGCGGCGCGGAAGGTGATCGAGGATGGAGGATTCGGGCCCGGCTACAAGTTCTTCACCCATCGTGTCGGCCACGGCATGGGCATGGACGGGCACGAGTGGCCGTACCTGGTGAAGGGGAATACGCTGCCGCTGGCAAAGGGGATGACGTTCAGCGACGAGCCGGGGATTTACATCCCGGGAGAGTTTGGGGTACGGCTCGAGGATGACATGTACATCACGGAGACGGGTGCGGAGTTGTTCACGCCGCAGAGCCCGAGCCTCGAAGATCCGTTCGGGCCGGCGGTGGCGTGAGGCTCCGACGATCAGGAGGTGCGCCGGCATCCGATCGGGAACCGGAGCCACGAGGCAGTCGGAGTCAGCGGGGAATCAACCGCCGGAAAAGAACGACCAGCAAGAGCGCCGCGATCACGGCAACCAGTGCGGCCCACCGGGACCTGGGGAACCGTGAGGGGTGCTGAAGGCCGATCGAGATCGTGGGATCACCAATGAGTGTGAACGCGGCCCAGCGATTCGGCGATTCGCCGGCGCGCAAAGAGGCGAGACGTGCAGTCCGCAGCGCTTCTCCTACCGTCTCCCCATCGGCAAGCGCTCCATAGAACCCCTCGATGAAGGGCACCGTCGCCCGATCGCCGATTGGCCACTGCGTCGCCAGCACAGAGCGCGCGCCGGCGGCAAGCAGCGGCCCCGTGAGCCCCTCGATGCCCTCACCCCTAACGAGTCGGCCGCTGGCCGAACGACAGGCGGAGAGCACCACGAGATCCGCGGTGAGCGAGAGTGCCGAGAGTTCCGCGGGTCCGACAAAGCCGTCTTCTCCGTCTCCTGGTGACAGGGCGAGCGCGGTACGCGTGGGCGCCCCTTCGTCGACGAGCGCGTGTGTTGCGAAGTGGATAATCCGGTAGCCCTCCAACCGTTCACGCTTGAGGAGCGCTTCGGTGGCGACTCCGCGCATCAGCACACGCGACGCCGGCGCAAAGCGGGCCACGCGTCGCACCTCCTCTCCTGATGATCGCAGCCGCGGTAGTCCGCCATTTGCCGCGAACGCCGAACGATAGACCTCGGCGTCGTTTCCACCTGATGAGTCCCCCGGCAGCAGGGGATCGGCGAAGGCGAGGAGGCTGGCGGTTCCCGCGTGCGGCGGTCGGTGGATAAGGCGCGTGACGATGGACGCGGACGGAGCCACGCTCAGGGCAGCGCGTTCAAAGAGATAGCGACCGTCGGGGAGGAGCAGGGCGTCGAACGGAAGCCGATGCAGCACGCCATCCGGAACGACGACGATCTGGGCAATGGACGGGGGAAGGACGGGCATGATGCGGCCCAGCAGCTCGCGACCCAATTGGGCGGCGAGCGCTCGGGATTCGCCACCTGCTTCCAGCATCGTCCGTAGGCGTGTGATCCGCGGAGCGAGCGTGTCGATGGGAACCGCCGAGAAGCTCCTGATGGAATCTCTCGTCACCAGGAAGATCGTCGTCGGCTCCCCTCCGAGACCGGTCACGAACTCGAGGATCGCAACGCTTTCGCTCAGGGATCGACGGATCTCGGCTGGGGATGGCAGGGGGGCACGCGCGGCTTGGGCGAGAGCCTGACTCGCGTTCCCACCGCTGTCACCAAGCGTCACCAGCGTGGCGACGCGGTCGAGCAATGCCCGTGCCCGATGACGCTCCGCGAGCGCGAATGATGCCTCGACTCGGCCCGCGCCCGCGAGCGCTGACAGGATCGTGGCGATGCCGAGGTCGGGATCGGGTTCATCCTGCGTGGCCTGCAGCGCCAGCGCCCGCGTGTCATCCTCCGCAATCCGGGCGCGCCAGGCGTCGAAGGCGTCGCTGGCGGTGGTGAGCTCGCGCTCGGCGAGAGCGAGGTTGCCTCGGCGCAGATGCAATTCCGCCATACGAGCGCCGATCACGAAGCGTAGGTCTCCCTCATCCTGCTCGCCGGCGCGAGCGCTGGAAAAGTACCGCTCGGCCTCGTCGAGTCGGCCGGTGCGGAGGGCGAGGGCACCGAGCTGGTAATCCATCTGATGGCCTAACGGTGAGTAGGCTTCGACGTCGACACGTACCTGGCGCAACACGTCCCGAGCGCCTTCCACGTCGCCGGCGCGGGCGGTGACCATCGCGAGGAGACCTGCGGTGTGGGCAACGCCGTCCGGAAAGCGTATCGAGGCGAATCGGCGCATGGCGCCGCGGTACGCATCTGCCGCCGCGGCGTAGTCCATGCGGGTGGTGGCGAGATCACCGCGGAGGGAGAGTGCCAACGCGCGGCTATGCGCATCGGGCTGTACGTCCAGCAGTGCGATCGCTTCGGTGGCGACGCGCGACGCCGTGACCTGATCGCCGAGGTAGAAGTACGACTGCGCAAGGTTGGAAAGGCTCCAGGCTTCGAGGTAAGTGTTGCCGACTTTGCGCGCGCTGGCGACCGAGCGGCGGAGATCGAGGATGGCGTCACCGATCGCTCCCACTGTCAGCACCGTCGCGCCACGCACGCCCCGGACATCGGCAGCCCGGTAGTGATCGCCGAGCGCTTCAGCTGTCTCGGCGATTGCGCGCATGTCACGCCACGTGGCGTCGTGGCTGCCGGCTCTGGCGCGGGCGTCCGCAGCGATGAACCGGCACCAGGTCGCAAGGCGAAGCGCGCCTGCTTGCTCCGCCAATTGCGCGCCCCGGTCCGCGTCGGCGAGCCGGTCTCTGGAAGCACCGCGGCCTTGGGGCCACGTGCGGGAACACCTGCCGTATGCCTCGGCTTCCGGGTCGTTCGCCGGGTAGAGGCGGCTCGCGGCACGTCTGAGAGAATCCATCAGCGCGTCGCGCCCGGGCGCGCGCTCGACGACGGCGCGCTCCGCCAGGGCAATGGCGGCAGCTGCGGAGTCACCGACGGCAATGGCCTCGATCGCCGCCATGCGGAACCAGGACGACGCGCTATCGTCCCGGGCGCGCTCCCTCCATGACTGAGCCACCACCACCGCGGCCCAGACGGAATACTGGTCCGCCGGCCCCTGTCGAAGTATGCGGATCAGTGAATCGGCGCTTGGGTAGCGGTATGTGAGCCGCGCAAGTGTAGCGGCGCCTAACAGCGCGGCCCGATCGGCCGCGTGCGCGCGCAGCGCGGCGCGCCATCGCGACTCGGCGCTGGCGACGCTGTGGCGGTGGACCGCTTCCTCGGCTTGACGCACGATATCTCGCGCCTGCGGGGTCCGAGTCGGACCCTGGGACAGGAGCGCGATGGCCAGTGCGTAGGTCGAAGGGTGCAAGGGACTCTCAGCAGGGCGTAGCTTGCTCTGATTCCACGTTACCGTACTGGCGAAGTGCGTGCCAAGAAGACTCGCGCCTGTTTGCTGCGTCCTGAATGCAACCGCGCCGGTCATGCGGCGACCACGCGACCCCCGCGGCTTCGGGATCTGGGAGGGCATAGATCGGCGGCGGCCGGGCGAGGACCGCCTGCACACTCGACTGCCGGTCGCCCCGCTTCATCCCACCCGCGGGCGCTCCGTCCCCAGCCTTCGCCGTCACAACCGCGGATCACATCGGGCCGGACCCGGGGCGATGGGAGCTGTCGCTGCCAGTCATTGGAGAATCGGATCCGCTGGTCGTGAGCTTTGGTGAACCGCTGGATCACGCCCGCACCGGTCGACTCATTGTGGTGGGCAACCAGCGCGGTGAAACGATTCCCGGTGCCGTGATCGTGGAGCTGAGCGCGCGACGGTGGCGGTTCACGCCAGCTGAACGGTGGCGGTCGGGCCGATATCAGCTGCGGGTGAGCGCCGAGCTGGAAGATGTCGCAGGCAATCGACCGGGTCGACCGTTCGATCACGAGGCAGGTGAAGTCGTCGGCGGATCGGCACCCACCGGTCCACTGATCCGGTGGTTTGAGCCGCGGCACGGCGACCGATAGGACTTGCCCCACGGCGTGCACGCGTCGAGCGTTCAGGTCGTCGTTCCCCTCTGCCCTGCCGACCGATGCCACGACGTCGCCGTTTCCCTCTTGCGCTGCTGTTCGTCGCGACCGCTCCCGCGCTCGCGGCCCAGGATGTCGACCCCAGGATTCTCGAGCGAGCCCGGGCCATTCACCAGCGGGTCATCACGCTCGATACGCACGTCGACATCAGCCCGGCCAATTTCAGGGTAGGCCAGTTGAACTACAAGGATCGCCTCACCTCGCAGGTGAACGTTCCCAAGATGGAGGAGGGGGGACTCGACGCGGTGTTCCTCATCGTGTACGTGGGGCAGTCGCCATCCTTTTCGCCCGAGGCCTACGCTCGGGCCAAGCAGCAGGCGATGGACAAGTTCGATGCGATTCACCGCCTGACGAAGGAGATCGCACCCGATCGGACCGCGCTGGCGCTGACGCCGGAGGATGTGCGACGGATCGCCAAGGAGGGGAAGAAGGCGATTCTCATCGGCGTGGAGAATGGTTACCCGATCGGCGAGGACATCGCCAACGTGAAGCTGTTTGCCGACCTCGGCGCGCGGTACCTGTCGCTCGCACACAACGGCCACTCGCAGCTGTCCGACTCCAACACCGGCGAGCGCGAGGGGAAATGGCAGTGGAATGGCGTCTCGCCGTTAGGCGAGCAGGTGATCGCCGAACTGAACAAGTGGGGCGTGATGGTGGACATCTCGCATCCGTCCAAGGAGTCGATGCTCCGAACCATCGCCCTCAGCAAGGCACCCATCATCGCGTCGCACTCCGCGGTCCGCGCCATCGCCAACGTGAGCCGCAACCTCGACGACGAGCAGCTCCTCGCCCTCAAGAAGAACGACGGTGTGGCGCAGATCGTCGCGTTCAACAGCTACGTCAAGCAGGCGCCGCCCGACAGCCCGGAGCGCATCGCCGCCCTCGCCAGGTTGCGGGAGGAGTTCGGGGTCACTTCTGGTGGCGGGGCTGGCGGCATCGGCCGGGGGGAACTGGCGCAGCTGGACTCCACGAAGCGCGCCGCGTTTACGCAGCGCATGCAGCAGCTCAACGCACAGTTCCCCGGGCCGGAGCGCGCCACGGTCCAGGACTTCGTGAACCACATCGACTATGCCGTCAGGCTCATTGGCATCGACCATGTGGGAATCAGCTCGGATTTCGATGGTGGTGGTGGCGTGCAGGGCTGGAGTGACGCGAGTGAAACGTTCAACGTGACGCTCGAACTCGTGCGGCGCGGCTACACGGAACCACAGATCGACAAGCTGTGGAGCGGAAACCTCCTTCGTGTGTTAGGCGAGGTGCAGAAGGTTGCGAAGGAGTTGCAGAAGAAGGGCGAGCGGTGAGCGGGTACAATCGGGGCAGAACGAGCAAACGGGTGAACGGGGAGAAGGTAAGAACCAGGCGGGGGGCAGGGTGAGGACTACTGGGGCGGATGCTGTGGGCGCCGAATGGCGCACGTCGCATCCGGGGCGAATTGAGCCACTCGCTGTTCGGCCCACGTCAGGTCGCGGACTGCCGCGAGCAGGGCTCCACTGTCGGCCAGGACCTGCGCAACGGCGCGTGGTAAGCTGAGCGCGCCGTCGAAGGTGGCGTGACGAACGTTCCGCGCCTGCGTGAGATTGCGGGCATCGCCGAGCTCGGCCCCGCCGAAATAGGCCCACGGCATTTCGGCCAGATTGAAGTTCGCGCGGGAGAGTTCGGCGTTGCCCAGCAGTACGCAGGCCATCCTCGAGAACTGGAACAGCGTCTGGACAGCTGACACCTCGCTCAGGTCGGCACCGACCAGGCTAGCCGAATGAAAGCGCGCACTGTCGAGTCGGGCGCTCACGAAGTCGCTGGAATCGAGGGCCGCCTCGCGAAACGACGCACGTGTCAGGTCAGCGCCGCGGAAGCGCCCCGCATTCACGACAGCGCTGTCGAAGGCGGCGGCCAACAGACACGCACCGGCAAAGCTGGGCTTGTCCAGCGTCACGCGCCGGAACGCAACGCCGGAGAGCTCCAGTGAATCCAAACCTAACGGGATTCTGCTCCTGGTGGACGCGGTCACGAGCAAGGCGATCGCCGCCTGGACATCCGCCGGGACGGGATTGTCGCCCAGCGGAGCACAGGTTCTCCCCGGGATTCGCCGCCGCTTTTCACGCGCAAACGCCGTCACCCGCGACAGTACGAGCTGCGCATCACCGACGGATTCGATTCTGCCATTCAGGTCGGCGAAACGCGAAGCACTGACGCTTGTTTCGGCTTCCTGCAGGGACGCAGTCAGCGCGTCCGAGAAAGATGGCCCACACAGGCCCAGCAGCGGACACACCTGCTTCCAGAATGTAAGGGCGCTCACCACCGATGAGACGCCAACGATCTTGAGTATGCGAGCCAGCCGCTTGGACCAGACTGCCCAGCCATGGTTGGGCTGCGACTCGCTGCCCGGCGGCGTCTCGCGCTGCGGCGGTGTGCCCTGAGGAGTTGTGCTCTGTGGGGTTGTGCTCTGCGGGGTCGAACTCTGCGGAGTTGGGGTGCCCTCTCCCTCAGACACGGTGCATCTCCTTGACTCCAAACGTTAGAAGCTGGACCTGGCTGGCCGGATCTGTCAACGCGAGAGTTGACAGGTCTGTACGGGGAGCACAGGATCGAGGAGATGAGAGCGGAGGGTGCGGTTGCGACGTCGGGTACTCGCTATCGCCGGACTGCTGGCAACGGTCTCGGTCAGTCCCTTGGATGCGCAGCAGCGCATTGGAGGCCTGACCGAGATTCGCGGTCTGCGCGGATGCGTTCCAGCCCCTCGTGCCGCGCGCGCGCCCGACAACGCCGTGCGCGTCAATCGCGGGCCGGCGGGCTACGTGGCGATCGAACGCGGTGCTGACATGCGGGTGCGAGACAGCATCGAAGTGAGGCGGATGGTCGACGCGAAGGTGTTTTCCCCCGGCACGGATGGGTTTGGACAGGGGGACATCGTATTCTCTCCGGAGCTCGGTACCTGCACGACCTACGCGGCAGAGTTTCAGCAGCGGGGCCGGAGGTTGGGTGGAGCCAACCCGGGCCGGTACGTGGTCACCTCACGTGTGGAAAGGCGAGGAGGACGCGACACGACCCGCTTGATCATCAGCGTCGAGTCCGGCGGACTGGTCGCGGATTGGAAGGGCGGGCTGTTCTCGCTGGTTGCGCTCGGTCGGGAGATCCAGCTGACGGGAACCCGCGTGGCCGTCGTCGTGGACTCGGGGGCGACGGAAGCATTCGTCGTGGTGGCCGAAGGGACGGTGCAGTTGTTAGGTGCCGCCGGTGCGACTCGAACGATCAACGCGGGCCAGGTCGCTCGATTCGACGCCTCGGGACCAGGCATCGCGGTCTCCCCGATGGCAGAAGATCTGGCCACAAACCTCGGCTATCACCTCGAGCGGGTATTCGACGTTCCTACCGACGGTGGGGGCTTTTCGCTGGGGAAGGCACTGGGGACGGCGATTGTCGTCGGTGGTGTGGGATACGGTGGGTACTATGCGTACGATCGCTGGATCAAACGACCGCCCGCGGCGAAGCGGTTTCGCAACGGAACCATCGTGGTGCGCATTCCGATATGAAACCTCGAAGGTTCCCCCCGCTGCGCTACCTGCTCCTGGCGGCGATCCCGATCGCATCCTGCCGGGTGGTGGAGTCCGGACCGGAACGCCGGCTGTTCGGCACCATTGCGTTCACAAGCCAGAGCCAGCTGCAGCCGATTCCCGGGCCCTATCTGGTCGTGATGGACAGCATCCACATCGACGTCACGAGCGGGGGCGGCAGTGATCGACACTCGGACGGTCGACGCCTCGTGCCGGGTGACACGATAGTGACTGCGTCCACCAGGGTCTTGGAGGGCCAGGTCACCGTGGATGCGCGGGTATTGAGCCCGTCCCGGGCAATCCTCTTCTCCGGCAATACGGGCGGGACGGTTTCGGCCGATGGCTTTCGCCTGACGCTCGCACTGAATCCTCAGCGTCCGGTGCTCGCCGTGGCGCCTAACAGGTTGTCGCTGCTTCGTGCGCTGCCGTCGGGGGCTCCTCGCAGCGATACTATTCGCATCTACAATCGTGGGCTCTCCACGCTCTCCTGGACCGCCCGGGCACCAGCGTGTCAGACGTGCACACTGACACCGAGCAGCGGAACGCTCCTCCGCGATAGTGTGAGAGTGGTGGTCCTCAGGCACACCTTTTTTGCCCCGGCCAGCGGCGCACTGGTCGTCTATGGACTACCAGACAGTCTCGTCATTCCATTCCAGGTCCCATGAACAGCGCCGTCGTCCGGTCCGCCGCCGAGGGTGGGAGCGTCACCCCGAAAGATGAAATCGGCAGTGCGGCGCGCCGGCTCGATCGCAGGCAACGGTCGCATCCGCCCCCGTGACCTCGCCGACCAGCGCGGCGATGGCGGCACAGGCCTGTGGGTGGCGCGCGACCACGGATCCGACGACGCACCCATCGCTCTCGATCGCGACGCCTCCGGGGATGGACCGGGTGCGCACCTGCGCCCCTAACGATTCGAGCCATCGCCCGGTGGCACTGGCGCGATCGGCGAGACTGCCCCCCGCCCGTGGCGAGTCCGCGGCGGCGCGTCGTCCGGCCGCGCGCAACAGGCTCGTGAACTCTCGTGTGCTCACCCGCTCCCGCAGCTCGTCGAGCACTGCCAGGAGCAGCGGCGCATGGACCCTGGACAGGAGCAGGTCAACGTCGGTCGGGACCTCGTAAATCGCCGCGGGCTTTCCCGGCCCTTCGCGGCGCATACCGGACACATGCGCGAGGCCGTCCCGTTGGAGCGACGCGAGGTGCAGGCGCACGGCGTTGGCGCTCAAGGCCAGTGCGCGGCTGAGCGAATCCACCGTTTGCGGCCCCTGCCGGAGCAGCGCGAGGACGCGATCGCGGGTGTTCACGGCGCTTCCGGGATTGAGATCAGGCATGGGCGGTTCGACGAGTCGGGGTCCCTTGAATATATTCTCCAACGAGAAAGACAATAACAACTGCTTTTACTTGTGTTATTATCATAAACAGCGTATCATTGCTCCAACAGCTTCACACATTCGATCAGGAGAGGAGAGCAGATGAAACGACTCATGCTGGGTGTCGCATTGGCGGCAGCCGTGCCCGCCGTTGCGGTCGCGCAGAAACCACTCGACGATGCGACCATCGTCGCGATCTTCGACGCGGCGAACACTGCCGACATTGAAACCGGGAAGCTCGCCGCCGAGCGCGGGACGGTCAAAGCGGTTCGTGAGTTCGGCGCGCAGATCGCGCGCGATCACGCCAATGTGCGACAGCAAGGACGCGACCTGGCGAAGAAACTCGGCGTGACGCCGACCCCGCCCGCCGATGATGCGTCGGCCAGGGCCCACACGGCGGCGATGCAGCTGCTGCGCAGCAAGTCCGGCGCCGAGTTCGACAAGGCTTTCGCGGCGCACGAGGTGGCGTACCACAGTGCGGTGATCGACGCCATAACAAAGACGCTGCTCCCTGCCATCAAGAACGCGGAGGTGAAGGCGCTGGTCGAGAAGGTGGCGCCAGCCTTTCAGGCGCATTTGCTCGCGGCGCAGAAGCTCCAGCGAGAGCTGGGGGGTGCGTAGGGGCGGCTACGCGGTGTGGCGATAGGGCGTGGACGATGGCCGCAGTCTTCGAGGCGGCTGGATGGTTGACGATTGGGCCGGGCGCGTGACAAACGGGCTGGTTGCGGGTTGCTGCCTGCTGGAACTTGCTGCTGGTGCTGGTCGGCTTGGCATAGCGGCCAGCGGCCAGCGGCCAGCGGCAAGCAACCGGCAACCAGCGACCACCCCACCGTTCGTTGCCTTCTCGCCCTACTGCGCCCGTCCCCGTTCCGGCAGCAGCACAAACCTCGCCACATTCTCGCCCGAGAAGTACTTCTGCGCCGCCGCGTTGATCTTCTCGCGCGTCAGGCCGCGAACGAGCTCGGCGTAGCCCAGCAAGCTGCTCGGGTCCTCCTCGTTCTCCACGCGCGCAGTGAGATTCACGAGCCAGTAGCTGTTCTCCTTGAGGCTCACCTCGAGCGCGCGCTGCTGTTGCTCACGCACCTTGGCCACATCGGCGCTGTCGATGTGCCCGGCCTTGACCGAATCGATCACGGCCCGGACCGCAGTGTAGAGAGAATCGGCGCGTTCCGGCGACGAACCGAAGTCGATGCTGATCGAAAACTGCTGGCGTGGCAGACGCTGGAGGCTGCCGCCCACGCTGACCGAGTACGTGCCGCCGAGTGCTTCCCGGAGGTTGTCGAGAAGCCGCATCTCCACGTATTCGGTGACGGAACGCAGCGCATGACGCTCGACGGGAGAGAACTGTGCGGGACCATGGAACAGGACCAGCGTCTGGGCCTTGGGCTCCACGCCCTTGCGCACGCGTTTCTCGATCACGCCGGTGGGCGCTCGAATCCCGACGTCACGCCCGGCTTCCTTGCGACCGAGTGAGGGGAGCCCACCTAACCATTGCTCGACCAGCGGTCGCATCGCATCCAGCGAGAACGCACCCACGAATACGAACGTATAGTCCGAGAAATCGGCGAAGCGGTCCCGATAGATCTCGAACGCGCGATCGGACCTGACCTTTTCCAGGAACTCGACGTTCACCGGTTGGGCCCGCGGATGGTAGTTGGCCATGGTGAGGGAGACCGTGTCCCCAAAGACCGCTTCCGGATTGCTGGCGCGATTGGCGAAGAAGGGACGTACCTGGTTTCGGAATGCGACGAACGCCGCCGAGTCGCGTCGCGGGGTGATGAGCTTGGCGTAGGTGAGCTGAAAGAGGGTGGCGAGATCTTTCGGAGACGCGCCCCCCGCCACGCCTTCGGTCATCTCGTCAATGAAGGGACCGGAGCGTGCCTGAATGCCCGCCAGCTTCTTGCCAAGGGCCACCGCGTCAAACTCTCCAGCGCCACCGCGCTCCACGACCGTGGTTGCCAGTGCGGCCGACGGCACATCCTCATCCGCGACAAGACTCGTTCCCCCAGCGCTCCAGCCCCGCATCAGCACTTCGTCGGCCTTGAAGTCGGTTGGCTTGAGCAGCACCCGAACACCGTTGGACAGCCGCCAATCAGTCACACCCAAGTCCGCTAGCCTGGCTTCCTGAACGATGCGACCCGGAGTGGGAGCGGCTGCAACGAGCGGTGCATCGCTGACCGTTTCGCTCCATGCAGCAACCGTTGCCCGTTCCACTCGCGGGAATACAGCCAGGAGCTCGGCCTCCGTGGGCACCGCGGCTCCTGGTTTCTCGGGCGCCGAGAGGGTGAGCACCCGGTTCCGATCGGTGATCCAGGTCCTGCCTAACGTGTTGATATCGGCGATCGATATCTCCGGGAGGAGGCGCTGCACCGCGTCGTACTCCCAGGCGATACCGGGGCTCGGCTCACCTTCGAGAAAGTGATTGATGTACTCGTTGACGAAGGAGCCGGACTCTGTCTTGTCGCGCTCAGTGTGGGCGCTTTCGTATGCACGGAGGAGCGACGCCCTGGCGCGCTGTAGCTCCGCAGGGAGGAACCCGTGATCGCGAACGCGTTTGGCCTCGGTGAGAACGGCCTCGAGTGATTGGAGCGTCGTGCCTTCTTTGGCGATGGCGAGCAACTGATAGGAGTCCGTGCCCCGCACCAGGCCGCCGTAGCCGGAGGTGGCAACAGAGAAAGGAGCGTCGGGCTTTCTCGAGAGCTCCGACAGCCGCTGGTTGAACATCGAGTTGTACAGCTGCGAGATGAGGGACGTGCGATAATCGCCCACCGTGCGCATCGTCTTTGGCGGGTGCTTGTACATCACCCCCACGGTAGTGACCTGTTCCTCGGGATCGGTGGCGATCGTGACCAGCGGCTGCGCATTGGGTGGTACGGGGAACGATCCACGTGGTCGCGGCCGCGCCGGTCGGGTGAGACGCCCGAAGCGCAGGCGGATCGTGCGCTCTATTGCCACCGGGTCCACGTCGCCGACGACAACGACCGCCATGAGATCTGGCCGATACCAATCGCGGTAGAAGCGCTTGAGCGGAGCCGGGTTTGCAATCCGAATGATCTCCGGAAGTCCAATGGGCAATCGCTCCGCGTAACGCGATCCCCGGAAGATCACCGGGAACTGTTTGTCGCGAATGCGCGAATCGGCGCCCAGGCCGCCGCGCCACTCCTCCAGAACAACGCCGCGTTCCGCCACGACCTCGAGCGAATCGAACAGCGCCGCGTGCGACCAGTCCTCGAGAATGTCGAAGGAGCGATCCAGTAGCCCCGGCTTGTCGGTGGGGACGGGCAGGATGTAGATGGTCTCGTCGAATCCAGTCTGGGCGTTGAGGTCCGCACCGAATCGCACGCCAATCGACTCCAGATACTTGACGATATCGTTCTTCTGAAAGCGGCGCGTGCCGTTGAAGAGCATGTGTTCGACGAAGTGTGCGAGGCCCCGCTGATCGGTGTCCTCGATGACGGAGCCCGCGTTGATCACGAGTCGCAGCTCAGCGCGCTTTTCCGGGCGGCCGTTGCGCCGGATGTAGTAGCGCAGGCCGTTGGGTAGGCTTCCCCTGCGTACCGCGGGGTCCATCGGAATCGCCGATGTGGCGGTCAGCGGCGCGGCTCTGCGCGCGGTGGCGGCGGTGGCCTGAGCGAACAGCGCCAGCGGCGTGACGAGGAGAAATGCAGCGGTGGTGAACGAAGGCACGTGAGTCGTCGGAGGGAATCGGGATGTGGAATAAGGTACTCGTCACAACGCAACGGGTGCGGCTGCGTGACAGGGGGTGTGGGGGGAGCCGGCATTTGCACAGGGCAGGGACGACGCGTGCACGACGTGGACAGGCGGCCTGTGGCCGGGTCGCAACCATCACGACCGCCTACCGCCCACCGCCTGCTGCCAACGAGATTGGTCCTGGCGTGACTCGACTCTTCTTCTTCCTGGGCGCTGTTTCCGCAGCGCTGGCGGTTGCTGCCGGGGCCTTCGGCGCCCACGCGCTACGTGCGCGCCTCGAGCCGGCGATGCTCGACGTGTTCGAGACCGCGGCGCGCTTTCAGATGTACCACGCGCTGGCGCTCCTTGCCGTGGCGTGGGCGGCGGAACGCTGGCGCAGCGCGCTAACCGCGGCGAGCGGGTGGCTGCTCATCATCGGAACGATACTGTTCTGTGGCTCGCTCTACGGAATGGCGTTGAGCGGGATGCGCGCGCTGGGTGCGATCACACCAATCGGCGGTGCCTGTTTCATCGCTGGGTGGGCGTGTCTTGCCCTTGCTGCAATCCGCCGTAACACGCTGATCCAGAGCGACGATCAGCGTTAGGCCCCATAGCCGAGTTCGTTGGCTGCGGCTGAGTCCGCGACACTTCGTGCAGAGGTGTGGGTACGAACCACGGTTCCCACTCGCCACTATCTGGAGGGTTGATGATGAAAGCCAATGACCTGATGACGCGGCGCCCTGCCTGCGCGTCGACTGACGATACGGTTCAGCATGCGGCCCAGCTCATGATCGAGAATGATTGCGGTTGCCTTCCTGTCGTCGACGCGAAGGGCGAGGATCGCGTCGTGGGCGTGATTACCGATCGGGATATCGCCGTGCGTGGAATTGCGAGAGGGAAGGGAGCCGATACGCTGGTTCGCGATCTCATGACGAGCGAATTGAGTTCCTGTCTGGCGGACAGCGACGTGAAAGAGGTCACGCGCTTGATGAGCGACCGTCAGATTCGCCGGGTGGTTGTCATCGATGACGACGGCTCGTGCGTGGGGATCGTCGCCCAGGCCGATCTGGCGCGCGCGGCCGATGGCGGAACGCAAGTGACGGATCGCGAGGTGGCGCAAGTCGTCGAGCGGGTGTCGGAGCCGACGAGGCGATAGCTGCGAGACGGAAGCCCTGGAGAGGGGAGAGGGCAGACGGCGGTACAGGGGCGTTCACTGAGCCGATCAGACGTACTCGACGGCCGTTGCGCTTCGGCGGCGGAGGATGCGATCCTTCCCTGCCATGACGTCACGCGCGCTGATCGCCCTCGCGACCTTCTTGTGCCTTGTTCCGGTGACGCTGCTTGTCCCGGGACTGCACGAGCTGGTGGTGTTGGCCCATGGGGGCACGGAGGGCGACGCGCACGCGTTCATGACGGTCAACCTGATCGCGGGCATGGTCACCGTGCCGTTGGCCATGCGTGCGCTCCGACGGTGCTCCGCCGATGTCAGGCACTGGGCCGCCGTCGCACTGGTCGTCGACGCAGCGGCATTTGCCGGGATGGCGATCGCCCCGT
This sequence comes from Gemmatimonadaceae bacterium, assembly GCA_052387735.1. GTDB lineage: Bacteria > Gemmatimonadota > Gemmatimonadetes > Gemmatimonadales > Gemmatimonadaceae > RBC101. The sequence goes on along the minus strand of JBQTIW010000254.1, from coordinate 4,130 downwards.
CGCTGGGTGTGCTGTATGCCTTCCGGGTGCTGGACGGCGCGGTGCACCTCCCGGCAATTACGCTGCTCATGGTGGCGAGCAACCGCCTCTCTGGTGAGGGGCGGGGAGGTGCGCTCGGCGCACTGGCCTCGGCCATCATGATCGGTGTGGCCGTGGGATCGCCGTTGGGTGGGTGGCTCGTGCAGGGCGGCCCGGTGCTTGTCTATCTGGTTGGATCCGCGCTGCTGATGCTCGCGGCGTTGGTGGTCACACGGGTGCAGCCGATCGGCGCCGGTCCGGCCGAATCCGGTTCTCGGTATTCGTGGAATCGTCGGATTGCCGCGACCTGGGTGCCGCTGGGCTATGCCTTCATGGACCGGTTCAGCATCGGCATCTTCGTTTCGACGTTCACGCTGTACCTCACGAACATGATGGGGCTGACCCCGCTGCAGCGAGGCGTGCTGATCGCGCTCTTCATGCTTCCGTTCGCGATACTGTGTTATCCGGCGGGGCGCCTGGCCGATCGCGTGGGGTGGTTTGCTCCACTACTGACCGGCAACATATTGTTTGGGCTGGTGTTCGCCTCGTACGGGTACGTGCCACGGAACTGGTTGCCGGCGGTGATGGTGGCCTCGGGCGTGTTCAGTGCGCTCATGTTCGCGCCGAACCTGCTGTTGATTTCCGACCTGGCGAAGCGTGGGCATGGCGAGGGGCTTTTTGGCGCCTTTCAGGTGGCGGGGTCACTCGGGTTCCTGACCGGTCCGATCGTGGGCGGTATCCTGGTGAGCGTGACCCGGGACGGACTTGGCGTGCCCGCCTATCGGGCGATCTTTGCTGGTGTGGGGGTATTGGCGACGCTGATGGCCGTGGCATGCTACGCCGCGTGTCGCCGTCTTGCCCGCGAGGCCCGCGAGGCACGCAGCGTTCCATCGTGGCATCGCGCGACCTTCTTCGGGTGACCGACGCCGGTCTCTACTGCGAGACCGGTCGCTTCTTCATTGATCCGTGGCAACCGGTGGACCGGGCGGTCGTCACGCACGCCCATTCGGATCACGCCCGCTTCGGGAACGCGCAGTACCTGGCCGCCGCGGAAGGCGCGTCGCTCCTGGCTCACCGCCTCCCGGGAGCGTCGATCGAAACCGCAGCGTTCGGAGAGTCGCGCCGGATCAACGGCGTTATCGTGTCGCTCCACCCGGCGGGTCACATCCGAGGGTCGGCCCAGGTCCGGGTCGAGCACCGGGGCGAGGTGTGGGTCGTCTCCGGGGACTACAAGCGCGATGCAGATCCGACGTGTACACCGTTCGAGCCGATCCGCTGCGACGTGTTCATCACCGAGGCGACCTTCGCGCTCCCGGTGTACCGATGGGCGCCGGTCGGCGCGATGCTGGCACAGCTGGTGGCCTGGACCAGATCGGTGCACGAACGCGGTGGCTGCGCCATCCTGCTCACGTACACGTTAGGCAAGGCCCAACGGATCCTCGCCGAACTGATGCCGTTCGTGGGCGAGCCTGTGCTGGTCCATGGCGCGGTGGAGCCGCTCAACGCCCTCTATCGCGAGGCGGGGGTGCGACTGGCGCCCACGCGGCTCGTGCGCGACGCCGATCGCCGAGGCAGGCACAGGGGCGCGCTCGTACTGGCACCTCCCAGCGCCGTGAGTCCAGGATGGATGCGCCGGTTCGAGTCGCCGGAAACGGCATTCGCATCAGGCTGGATGCGACTTCGCGGCACCCGTCGTCGCCGTGCCCTCGATCGCGGTTTCGCCATTTCCGATCATGCCGACTGGAACGCCCTGCTCGCGACCATCGCAGAGACCGGTGCCTCGCGGGTGCTGGCCACACACGGCGACAGCACGGCCCTGGTGCGGCTGCTGCAGGAGCGTGGCCTCGACGCCGCCGCGCTGCAGACCGCATTCACGGGAGAGACCGACGCGTGAGCGGCTTCCGGGAGTTTGTCGTCCTGTTCGAGACGCTCGACGGAACCACGTCCACCAACGAAAAGCGCGACGTCCTGGAGCGTTATCTACGCGGAGCGGCACGGCCGGACCTGGCCTGGGCCGTCTTCTTTCTCACCGGACGGCGGCTGCGCCGCCCGATCAGCGGATCACGGCTGCGCGACTGGGCGAGTGCTCACACGGGATTGCCGACCTGGCTGATCGAGGAGTCGTATCATTCCGTGGGAGATCTGGCGGAGACACTGGCCATTCTCTGCGCGCGCGGTCGGTCGGTGGCGACGGGCGCACCGTTGCCCTCACTGGCCGAGTTCATCGAACGCGACATCGTTCCATTGAGCGGCCTGCCGGACGAGGAGCAGCGGCGAGTGATCCTCCGCTGGTGGGAGACCCTCGATGAGCCCGCGTGCTTCATCGCCCACAAGTTGATGACCGGAGAGTTCCGGGTCGGCGTGTCGGCGACGATGGTGGCACAGGCGCTGGCCAGGGCAACGGAGAAACCGGCGGCGGCGATCGCGCATCGGCTCATGGGTGAGTGGGAGCCGACGCCTGCGTTCGCCGCGCGCCTGATGGGGACCGACGACGGGAGCGTCGAGCGATCGCGGCCGTATCCGTTTGCCCTCGCCACGCAACTCGACGCCGCGCCCGCCACGTTAGGCGAGCGTGGTGACTGGCTGGCCGAATGGAAGTGGGACGGCATTCGCGCACAGCTCATCGTGCGTGGCGGCGAGGTCTTCCTGTGGTCGCGCGGCGAGGAGCTCGTGACTGAGCGCTTTCCCGAGATCGCATCTGCGGCGCATGCCTTGCCCGACGGCACCGTACTCGACGGGGAAATCGTCATCATGCGCGGCGACCGCGTCCAGCCGTTCAGCGTGATGCAGACGCGGATCGGCCGGAAGCACCTGACGCCGCGCCTCTTGCTCGGTTCACCCGCGGTCTTCCTCACCTTCGATGTCCTGGAACATGACGGTCGCGACGTCCGCGACCGCACCCTGGTCGAGCGGCGGGAGACGCTCGAGCACCTGGTGCGCCCCGACGCCACGATCCGATCGTCGCCTGTGCTGATCGAGGGATCGTGGGGGGAACTGACAGCGTTGCGGGAGGGATCGCGGGCCCGCGGCGTTGAAGGCGTCATGCTCAAGCGCCTGTCATCTCCGTATCGAGGCGGTCGTCCGCGTGGAGACTGGTGGAAGTGGAAGGTCGATCCCTACACGATGGATGCGGTGCTCGTGTATGCAGAACCGGGGCATGGGAAACGCGCCGCCCTTTACACAGACTACACCTTCGCCGTGTGGGACGGCGACGTGCTCGTGCCGGTGGCCAAGGCCTATTCAGGACTGGACAACGACGAGATCAGCCGGCTGGACAGCTGGATCCGCTCGCACACCGTGGATCGGTTCGGACCGGTGCGCGCGGTGGAGCCGGTGCATCTGTTCGAGCTCGGCTTCGAGGCCATTCAGCGGTCGACCCGGCACAAGGCTGGCATTGCCGTCCGCTTCCCGCGCATCCTCCGATGGCGTGTCGACAAACCGGTACGTGAAGGGAACACCCTCGGCGATCTTCATGCCCTCATTGCGCTCGCGGCCGAGGAGAACGCGGCCCGGGCGCCTGCCGAGAACCGTGAGGCGGCGCCTTCGCTGTTCGACGTGCTGAACGAACCGCGTGCGAATGGCTGACGGTCTCACGCGACTCCGGCACTGGTTCACGGGCAAAGGATGGACGCCGTTTCGATTCCAGGAAGAGGCCTGGTCGGCGTATGCCGCGGGTGAAAGCGGCTTGGTGCATGTGCCCACTGGCGCAGGCAAGACGTACGCGGCCTACCTTGCCGCGCTGGGCGATCTCATGGATCGTCCCACGACCGGGCTCACGATCGTGTACATCACACCGCTGCGAGCGCTGGCTCGCGACATCGCCATCGCGATGCGCGCTCCGGTCGAGGCGCTCGAGCTTTCGCTGCGAGTGGAGACCCACACCGGGGACACGGCCGCGTCCGTGCGCGCCCGACAGCGAGACCAGCTTCCCGAAGTACTGGTCACCACGCCCGAGTCGCTCACTGTGTTGCTGTCGTACGACGACGCACGCCGCCGGTTTTCGGATGTCCGCCTGGCGATCGTCGACGAGTGGCATGAGCTGCTCTCGACAAAGCGCGGGACGCAGACGGAGCTCGCCCTCGCCCGCGTCAGGCGATGGTCTTCCGGGATAC